>JAQGNU010000216.1 GCA_028291645.1 Nevskia sp. | reverse complement strand
TAGGATGCCTGGACCGTCGGCCGATACCGAACCTTGCGCTATGAACGCCGCACAATGATCAGGAGTTTCAATTCATGAGGGCCAAGCTGTTTAACGATGAGTTCTTCGTCGGCATGGAAAGCTCGATCGCCGAGATCGACAACGCCGAGACCCTGCCGCCGGAGTGCTATACCGACGCCGCATTCTACGAATTCGAGAAGGAAGCGCTGTTCAACCACGAATGGCTCTGCGTCGGCCGCGAAGCCTGGGCGCTGAAGCCGGGCGAGTACTTCAACACCACCATCATCGGCGAGCCGATCCTGGTGGTGCGCAATACGCAGGGCGAGCTGAAGGCGATGTCCTCGGTGTGCCAGCACCGCGCAATGCTGGTCGCCGAGGGCCGTGGCAGCGCGAAGAATTTCATCTGCCCTTATCACCACTGGGCGTATTCGCTCGACGGCAAGCTGATCGGCGCGCCGGCGATGGACAAGACTTGCAACTTCGACAAATCCAGCATTCGCTTGCCGGAATTCAAGGTCGAGGTCTGGATGGGTTTCGTCTTCATCAACTTCGATGCGAATGCCGCGCCGCTGGCGCCGCGGCTGACCGCGCTGAACCCGGTGCTGGCGAACTTCGACATTGCCAACGCCGCAGGTCCGCTGCCGGAAAAGGCCGCGCGCTATCCGTTCAACTGGAAGGTGATGTTCGAGAACAACAACGACGGCTATCACGCCAACAAGCTGCACAAGGGCCATCTGCATGATTTCGTGCCGAGCGCGCTGGCCAGCTTTCCGCAGTTACCGGCAGAGACAGCGGGCTATTACCGTCTCAACGGCACCACGCATGCAGATGCCAGCTTCAACGTCACCCAGAAGGCGCTGATGCCGATCTTCCCGCAGCTGACCGCGGAGGAGCGCAACCGCATGGTGTTCGCCAACCTGCCGCCGACGCTGTCGCTGGTGATGGTCTGCGACATGATCATCTACTTCATCCTGCGCGCCGACGGCCCCGAGACCCACGAGATGGACATCGGCCTGCTGTTCGCACCCGGTGCGATGCAGGATCCGGGCTTCGACGACAAGATGGCGATGATCATGCACGCGGCGATGGCGATCACCGCACAGGATCTGCACGTCGACGAACTGGTGCAACTCGGCCTGCGCTCGCGCTTCGCCGCACGTGGCCGCTATTCGTGGCAGGAAGGCGCGCAACGGCAGTTCAATTGCTGGCTGGTGCCGCGTTATCGCAGTACCTGGGAACGCACACGCAAGGCTGCAGCCTAGGGTAGGTTGGGGTGAGCAACGCGAACCCCGACGTTTGCACTGCCCGAACCTGCGAGCTTGGGCTTCGCTGCACTCACCCCAAGCTACGATCCTGCGTGCACTATTGATCTGCAGCGTTCCGCCTCAATTCAATAGCGGTCATTCCATAGATCACTGAATACCTGAGTTCATGAGCGCCAATACTCCAACGATGCCGACTGTATTCTTTGGCCACGGCAGCCCAATGATCGCGCTGCAGACCAATGCGGTCACCGCGGCCTGGCGTCGCATCGCGCAGCGCATGCCGAAGCCGCGCGCGATCCTCTGCATCTCCGCGCACTGGTGCACGCACGGCACTGCAGTGACCGCAATGGCGAAGCCGCGCACCATCCACGATTTCGGCGCATTTCCGAAAGCGCTGTTCGACATGCAATATCCGGCGCCCGGCAGCCCGCAATTGGCACAACGCATTCGTGAACTGCTGGCGCCGGTTGCGGTGACGCTCGACAGTTCCTGGGGCCTCGATCACGGCGCCTGGTCGGTGCTGCTGAAGGCCTATCCGGATGCAGACGTGCCGGTGGTGCAGCTGAGCATGGATGCGAACCAGCCGGCGGCGTATCACTTCGAACTCGGCCGCAAGCTGTCGGCGCTGCGCGACGAAGGCGTGCTGATCGTCGGCACCGGCAACGTCGTCCACAACCTCGGCGCGATGGACTGGAGCAATACCGCGCCGCCGTTCGACTGGGCGATGCGCTTCAACGACACCGTGCGTCAGGCGATCGTCGACAACACGCCGGCCAAACTGTGCAACTACGAAGCCTGCGGCCGCGATGCGCAGCTGAGCATTCCATCGCCGGATCACTACTGGCCACTGCTGTACGTGCTCGGCGCGCGCCGCGACGACGACGCGGTGCGCTTCGAGGTCGACCATATCGAGCACGGCTCGCTGAGCATGATGACGGTCAGCTTCGGCATCGCCGCAACCGCGGACACTGCGGCTGCGGCCTGAGTGGTGTCGGTACAGGCTCGAGATTTGCCCACAAGTTGCGTGGCCCACGCGTAGTCCGCATCCACAAGCCGGCAATGAATCATGCGTTTGCGGACAAGACCCTGGCTTCGGCCGATTGCTACTGTCGTTGCTACAGCTATCCGTACGCTCCACGGTGGAGCGTCTCGGCAATGATGGCTAGATGCTTCAGGGAGAACGAACACGATGGCGCTGATCTGTGACGAAACGGTGGTGCGGCAAGAGACGATTCCGAGCGACCTGCACCGGTTGACCGCAAGCCCAGAGACGGTTCACTGGGGCTACTTCGATCCGGCGCAGCCGCCGGTGCTGAAAGTCAGAAGCGGCGATCTGATCCAGGCCGAGGCGATCACGCACCACGCCGGCGATGCACCGCACTTGATGATGGACGCAGGCATCCGCCGCATCTTCCGCGAGATTCCGGAAGAGGATCGCAATCCGGGCGTGCACATCATGACCGGGCCGATCTATGTCGAAGGTGCCAGGCCCGGCGATATCCTCGAAGTGCGCTACCTGCGGATGACGCCGCGCAACAACTACGGCTCCAACCTTGCTGCCAACTGGGGCTATCTGTACCAGGAGATGGGCGAACGCGAACGCGTCACCATCTACGAGCTCGATGCCAACACCAACCAGGCCGCTGCTTTGTATGCCTACGACTTTCCGGGCAAGTACCTGATCCCCGGCACCATCACCGACTGCCCCGAGTGCAACCGCCAGAGCGCGCTCGAAGGCGTACGCGTGCCGGTGCGTCCGCATCTCGGCACTGCCGGTGTCGCGCCCGACATCAACGGCCGCACCAGCACCATTCCGCCCGGCAAGCACGGCGGCAACATCGACAACTGGCGCATCGGTGCGGGTGCGACGATGTACTACCCGGTGATGGTCGACGGCGCGCTGTTCTCGATCGGCGATCCGCACATCTCGCAGGGCGACGGCGAACTCAGCGGCACCGCGATCGAAGCCTCGCTCAACGTGCTGTTCCAGGTCATCGTGCGCAAGGATTTCGATTTTCCGTCGCCGCTGCTGGAAACCGCCGACAGCTGGATCGTGCACGGCTTCAACGAAGACCTGAACCTGGCGATGCGCAGTGCCTCGGTCGACATGCTCGGACTGTTGACGGAGCATCAGGGCCTGTCCAAAGTCGACGCGTATTCGCTGATGAGCGTCGCCGCGGATTTCGCGGTGACGCAGGTGGTCGACGGCCGGCAGGGCATTCACGTGCGCATGCCGCGCGGCATTTTTCCGAAGAAGCGGAGTTAGCGTCCGATGTGTGAAACCGATGCGGTGGTTACCGTTACGCCGAGCGCTGCGTTGTCGCGCGGTGGATGGCGGCAGGCGTGAACGCCGTGTCGACGCCGCTGGAAATGGTGCGCGACGCCGATCTGCTGCGTGCGATGATCGATCCGTCGCGTACTGCGCTGGTGGTGGTCGATGTGCAGGTCGACTTCGCCGCTGCCGACGGTGCGATGGCCGGCTTCGGCGCCGACATGTCGGCGATCGAGCCGTCGATCGACCGCATGGCGACCGCAATCGATGCCGCACGCGCAGCGGGAATGACGATCGTCTGGCTGCGCGTGATCACGCGCGAAGACACCGACAGTGCCGCATCGAAGCGCCTCAACGCACGTCGCGGCTATCCCGATTCCGCGCTCGCCGTCTGCCGTGAAGGCACGCGTGGCGCCGACTACTACCGCCTGTTCCCGCAAACCGGCGATCTCGAAATCGGCAAGACGCTATACAACGGCTTCCACGGCACGCCGCTCGACGAATTGCTGCGACGGCGTGGCATCGGCGCACTGGTGATGATCGGCCTGACCACGGAGTGCTGCGTCGATTGCACCGCGCGCGATGCCTTCCACCGCGACTACGACGTCTTCATCATCGCCGACGCCTGCGCCGGCTACGGCGAGGCGATCCATGTTTCGGCGCTGGATAATCTGTCGAAGAACTGCGCATTGCTGGCGACGACGCAGACGCTGGTGGAAGCGCTGGGCGGATAGCCGTTCGATCTGGAACAAGGATCGAGGCTGCTGGCAATTCCCGCCTCCTTAGTGACCTTCGATATCCCGAATCAAGAAAGCACCGACTCCCCTTAGCGCATGTACGCAGGGATTCGCTCGGCTTCATCCCAGCCTACGCGCGCCAAGGCCAAAATCTGCTACTCACCTGCTGCAGTGAGCCGTGGCTGCGACCACCTGCGAATACAGACGGCGATCGGGATGCCGACAAACATCGCGTGCGACGCAAAACCCTCGATGAGTCTGAGCGGAGGATACGAGAGCTTGTACGGGAACGCGGAGAGTGGCAGCACAACGAAGTTCATGAAGAGATAGACCAGCACGCCGAACACAGCCCCGCACGCAACCGCCTGCGAGCGCAAGATCTGAAACCGCCGACTAAGCATGAAATAGACCGAGGCTGCGATCAGTAAGATCGAGTAGTGCGATGCCACTCCGAGCAGTCCTCCCGCAAGACCGCTTGCAAAAGCTTGTGAACCAAGCCAGCCGGTTGCGACCGACTGAAATACCCAGAGCGGCGTCTTGCCGTACTGGGCATTGCTGATGCAGGCGTAAGTGAGGTCCAAGGTCGCGGCGATGCTGCCGCCGAGCAGTACGGCGAAGACGGGATGAGCGCGCTGGGTTACTGCTGGTCGCATTGGTTTCTCCCCTTGTCGAGACCTAAGGCAATAAGGCGAAGCAATTGTAGGACGGGTTGCGCGATAAAACCGCTGACTCGCCCTGCGCGACCTGGATGCGGCAGCGAAGGTTCGATTAGACGGTAGCGATGCGGCGTGTCTGCATCCGTGCGAAGGAGAAGTCAGAGGACAGCACAACCGCTTCCCTCGTGTTGTGCGATGGATGTTGAAGCGACAGGAGCCGCCGACGATGTCGTCCTGAAGTCATAGGTGAAGATCACCGATCAGCGTCGTGGCTGCAGTAACCGCCTTCATTCAATCCATCCAGTACGTGGTGCGACTCACTGACAAAACCCAGACAGCGCTGCACATTCCAGATCGCCGCGGCGGTGCAAAACGATGGCGATACCGTCGCGCAGCAGTCGCTCAGCAGCACGCAGCCGTAACCGAGAAAGCTCGCATCGGTCAGCGTGCACAGCACGCACTGGTCGGTGTTGACGCCGGCGAACAGCAGCGTGCGCACGCCGAGGTTGCGCAGGATGGTATCGAGCGGCGTATCGAAGAAGCCACTGATGCGAGTTTTGTCGACATGGATGTCGTCTGCATGCGGCTGCAACTCGTCGATCACCGCGGCCGACCAGCTGTCTTTCTGCAACACGTTGCCGCAGCCGTTTGGCAGCGCATCGCCGAAACCGAGGCCGCTGCCATCGGGTTTGCAGATGTGGATCTGCGACGGTGGCAGGTTCAGCAGGTCGGGGCGGTTGCCCCAGTTGAGCCAGATGATCGGCACCGAAGCCGCGCGCAGCGCCGGCAGCAGTTTCTGCAGCGGTGCGATTGGCGTGCGCGCCTGCAGGTAGTCCGGCCCGAATGTGGCTGCCCAGCCTGTGCCAGCGCAGAAATCGTTCTGCATGTCGATGACGATCATTGCGGTGCGATTCAGATCGACGATCAGGCTCTGCGGCGTGCAGGCGATCTGTGCGCGCCGCACCGGAGGCAGCGGCATCGACATATCCACTGTCGTTGTGTCGGCGCTCCAGCGATAGGTCGGGCTGTTGCCGAGCGCGTGTCGCTCGGGCTGCAGGTGCGTATCCACGTCGATCGTCATCGTCAGGCTCCGTTGAGGTTCGATCGAGCCGCTGACGCAGCGTGTGCGGGCATGGCGGCGCGCTCAATAAGGTTTGTCGCCTTTCACCCACAGACGATGCATTTCGCGGATGTACTGCGTATCGTCGAACAGCGTGCCGCTATGCAACGTGCAGCGGTTGTCCCACATCAGCACGTCGCCGACCTGCCACTTGTGGCGGTGTACGAAGCGCTCCTGCGTGGCAAACTCGACGAGCTCTTCGACCAGCGCCGAGCCCTGCGGCTCCGGCATGCCGACGATGCCTTTGACCGTGCCGGTGCTGACCCATAGCGCCTTGCGTCCATCCGCCGGATGACGCCGGATCAGCGGATGGAATACGTCCGGATTCTGTGCGAACAACTCCGGGCTGGTCTCGGCCTTGCCGTAGACGCGGCTTTCCATGAAGTGGCGAAAGCTGTGATGCACGATCAGGCGGTCGAGCTGGCGGCGCTGGCCTTCGGGCAACGCGTCGTAGGCCGCGCAGATGTCGGCGAGCAAAGTGTCGGCGCCTTCCGCCGGCACTTCTACCGCGTACAGCATCGTGCACATCACCGGCTCTTCGCGATACGAGTAGTCGGTGTGCCAGACCACGCCGTCGTTGTGCGCGCCGATCGGCTTGCCGTTGACGACGCGATTCGACAGCACATACACCTCCGGGAATCCCGGCAGCGTGTATTCCTGCAGCGTGTGGCCTTCGGGCTGGCCGAACAGGCGCACGAACTGCAGCAGATCCTGCGGTGTCATCTGCTGACCGCGCAGCAGGATGGCGCCGGTGCGATGGAAGGTGTCGACCACCGCGGCGAGCGTCGCGGCGTCCGCGGTCGGCAGGTCAAGATTGAGGATTTCACTGCCGAAACCCGGCTTGAGGTCGCGCCGGCACAGCGTCACCGGCGCGGGTACGTTGTGTGCGGCGTTGTGCTGCGGTTCCACCAAGTTCAACACAAGCTTTTCTCCATTTGCCGGCGGTCGTCTGCCGCCGGCCTGTCGCTCAGGCCGGCTTTTCGCCTTCGACGGTGACGGTCTTGCACGGGCATGCAGCGATGCTCGCAAACCGGGCAGGGGTGGTCTTGGATCGCAACGTCCAAAACATTGCCAATGCGAAATGGCTTGCGCCACAGATTTGCGGTCCCTGTCTGTTCGCAGCGCTCATCGTGCTGCTGATCCGGCGGTCCGGGCGCGGCTTGCAATCGGCGACGGTTTAGGGCTTGTCGGAAGCTGCGATTGCTCTTCGGATCAGCGCCTCATGCAATTGACCCATATCTGTTGTCCAATCACTCCAAACGATAACGCAGGAGAAGCGGCATGAAGACCAACGGCTCGGCAATCTGGAAAGGCGGGATCAAGGACGGCAAGGGCGCGATCTCGACGCAGAGCGGCGCACTGAAGGAATATCCCTATGGCTTCGCCAGTCGCTTCGAGGGCAAGCCCGGCACCAATCCGGAGGAACTGATCGGTGCGGCGCACGCCGGCTGCTTCACGATGGCGCTGTCGCTGATCCTCGGCGAAGCCAAGCTGGTTGCGGAGCAGATGGAGACCAAGGCCGAGGTGACGCTCGACAAAGTCGACGACGGCTATGCGATCACCGCGGTGCATCTGACACTGAAAGCCAAGATTCCCGGCGCGGACAAGGCTAAGTTTGAGGAACTCACCGCGAAGGCGAAAGCCGGCTGTCCGGTATCGAAACTGCTCAATGCGAAGATCACGCTGGATGCGACGCTGCTGACCTGAAGCGCGCAGCAATGACGACGGTTCGCGGTAGTCGGGAGATTGCCGCGAACCATCCACGCGCGACGCTGTGCTTTCGAGATGGCCCGGTGGAACGCTTAGCCGCCGGATTGACCGGCGAGCTCGTCGAAGGAACCGAGATCGGTTTCGCGCCGCGTCAAACCTTCGCACGCACGGTCGAGTGCTGCGTACTGCTCGGCGAACTGTTCGCGGAACGCGCGATAGGCCTCGATACTTTGCCAGCGATCGATCGTCAGATAGCGTTCAGGACGCGCGCAATCCCGTAGCAAAAGTGTCTCGATATACGCCGGGCTCCGACGGAATAGCGCGACCCAGCTGCCGCCCGATCCATAGTGCCGCTGGAACTCCGCAAGCGTTGCGGATGTCACTTCGAATTCCCAGACGTAGCTGAACGGCCTTTGCATTGCGCACCTCGTCCCGCATTGTATAAATGTTCGGCCCGGGTTGGAGATCTGCGTGTTGACGACCGCGGCGCGATCCCGGCAGTTTGTCGCGTTCGGCGCCGTGCGCAAAGGACTTGTGCAGATGCCGGCCTGGTTTCCGGCGGCGCTTGCGGCTAGGGTGTGCGCGAATTTTGTGGCCTCGAATCATGGACGACTGTTTTGAACCGCGGCAGCGATTGGATAGTGTGTGATTGATCGAAAGACGACCCGTTTCCTCGGCTTCGTATGTGCCGCCACCGTTGCCAACGCGTATTACAACCAGCCGCTGCTCGGTGAATTCGCGCGCTACTTCGGTTCCTCGGCACATGTGGCCGGACTGATCGCGACGCTGTGCCAGATCGGTTACGGCATCGGTATCCTGCTGATCGTGCCGCTGGCCGACGTGCGCGAGCGCCGTTCGCTGATTCTGCTGTTGCTCGGCGGCGTCAGCCTGGCGCTGTTGGCGGCGGCCAGCGCGATGAATCTCGCCTGGCTCTATGCCGCCAGCCTGTTGATCGGTCTGACCACGATCGTGCCGCAGATCATCATTCCGTATGCGGCCGGCTTGGCCGAACCCGCGCAGCGTTCGACCGTGGTCGGCACCGTGCAGGGTGGACTGCTGGTCGGCATTCTGCTGGCGCGAACCGTGTCCGGCGCGATCGGCAATTGGCTCGGCTGGCGCTGGGTGTTCCTGCTGGCTGCGGCCCTGATGCTGGTGATCGGCTGGTTGATTCATCGGCATCTCGGCAAGCAGGAAGTGCGCGACACCAGCCTGTCGTATCGCGGGCTGCTGGCATCGATGCTGCGCTTTTTCGTCGAAATACCGGCGCTCAGGCATAGCTGTCTGTCGGCGGCGTCTTCGTTCGCGGCGTTCAGCGCGTTCTGGACCACGCTGGCGTTTCTGGTGGAGTCGCCGGCTTACGGCTACGGTCCGGCGGTCGCCGGCGCCTTCGGCGTGGTTGGTGCGATCGGCGCATTGACCGCACCCTACGCCGGCCGCCTATCCGACCTGAAGGGCACGCCGTTTACCTTGCTGCTGGCCAATCTGCTGTGCCTGGCAGCTTTCGGCATCTTGTATTTCGGCAGTCTAGGCCTGCTGCCGCTGCTGGTCGTCGGCGTGCTGGTGCTGGATACCGGCGCGCAGGCCAATCACATCGCCAATCAATCCGAAGTGTTCTCGCATTGCCCGAAAGCGGCGGCACGCTTGAACGGTGTCTATATGTTCTGCCGCTTCCTCGGCGGCGCACTCGGTTCGATCACCGGCAGCTGGGCCTGGAGTTATGGCGGCTGGCACGCGGTCTGCGCGGTCGGTTTCGGCTTCGGCCTGATCACGCTGCTGGCCAACTGTTGGCCGAAGTTGAGTGCGCGCGATGTGCGCGAATCGGCAGGTTGAACGTTTCAGTCTGCACGTGAACGCGTGCGTGCATCTGGCACAGCGTTAACCTTCGCCAACAGGACATCGCGGACGCTACGCAGGATTTCGCGGGACAGTGCGGAATCACCCACCGTGCGCGCCATCATCAAGGCGCCATAGAGCGTACTCAATAAGAGCAGCGCCTGATTCCGGCGCTGATCGGGACGTACCTGATCGAGTGCTTCGCCGACCAGTTCAAGATTGCGCTCGATCTGCTCGGCCATCGCGGTCTGCAGCGCTTCGCCTTTGCGGGCGACGTCGCCGGCGAGTGCGGTAAAGCTGCAGCCGGTCGCGCGACTGTCGCGATGCGTTTCGCTCAGATAGGTTTTCAGGTACCGCGCGAGGTTCGGCTTGCCGCCCTTGAACAGCAGCTCACGCATCGTCTGCTCGCTGTCTTCCAGCGCGTAGTCGATTGCCTCGGCGACCAGTTCGTCGCGCGAGCCGAAGTGTTTGTAGAAGCCGCCGTGGGTGAGTCCCAGTTCCTTCATCAGGTCGGCGAGGCTGATGCCGTCGATGCCGTTCTGGCGGAACTGCGCGGCCGCGGCCTGCACCACGCGCTGGTGGGTCTGTGCTTTGCTGGCTTGCGAGTAGCCCATTGCGATTCTCCAAACCCCGGTGTCTTTCGATCGGGCAGGGCCGGCGCCACCAGGAGCCGGTCGTCTGCGATCATCGAGGATTATAGTTGACATCCACATTCAAGATCGACTAGCCTGAAAAAGGATGATGATCATCATCCACAAATAAGCCACAACCGGAGTCGTCACATGAGCAAATCGAACAAAATGGGTACGGCGCTGGTGACCGGCGCATCGACGGGCATCGGCGCGGTCTATGCGGACCGCCTGGCGCGCCGCGGCTACGATCTGGTGATCGTCGCGCGCAGAAAGGACGATCTGGAAAAGCTGGCGACGAAACTGCGCGCCGAAACCGGCGTGCAGATACGCGTGCTGCCCGCCGATCTCACCGCGGAAAGCGATCTCGCCCAGGTCGAAAAAGTGCTGCGCGAAGATGCCGCTATCAACCTGCTGATCAACAATGCCGGCACCGCGACAATCGGGCCGCTAGCGGATGCCGATATCGCGCGCCTGCATCGCGAAATCCAGCTGAACATCGTCGCGCCGACGCGCCTTGCGCATGCAGCGGTGCCGGGATTGGTCGCGCGTGGCCACGGCGCCATCGTCAACATCGCCTCGGTGATGTCGCAGATGGTGCAGCCAGGCAACTCGGTCTACGGTGGAACCAAGGCGTATCTGCTGCACTTCAGCCAGGTGCTCGAACAGGAAGTGGCCGGCTCCGGCGTGCGGGTGCAGACGGTATTGCCCGGTGCTACGCGCACAGCGATCTGGGATGATTCTGGCGTCGAACTGCACGATCTGCCGGCCGAAATGATCATGGAAGTCGACGAAATGGTGGATGCCGCACTCGCCGGTTTCGATCAAGGCGAAGGCCTGACTGTTCCGGCTTTGCCGAATGTCGCCGACTGGCAAAGGCTGATCGATGCACGCGAAGCGCTGAAACCGAATCTGTCGCACCGGCATGCGGCCGATCGTTACAAGATTGAAGCGCCGGTCGCTGCCTAGCGCGGTCTGTAACAGGTCAATCGATATAGCGCCTGGGCGCGTTGCGCGCTTCAGGCGCGCGCTGTTGGTTCGTTGCAGGCTGCTTCAGGAGAACACTGGGGTTCGAGCGCGCGGCTCCGCTAAACTACGCGCCATGCCGAACACCACTCTCGCCGACACCATCGGCAATACGCCGCTGGTCGCGGTCACGCGTTTGCCGGGGATTGGCGACAACCGCCTGCTGCTGAAGCTGGAGGGCAATAATCCGGCCGGCTCGGTGAAGGATCGGCCGGCGTATTCGATGATCCGGTGTGCCGAGGAGCGCGGCGAGATCAAGCCAGGCGATACCCTGATCGAAGCGACCTCGGGCAACACCGGCATCGCGCTGGCGATGGCGGCGGCGGTGAAGGGCTATCGCATGCTGCTGATCATGCCGGAGCACATGAGCGCCGAGCGGCGCGCGTCGATGAAGGCCTACGGTGCCGAATTGGTGCTGGTATCGCAGGAACAGGGCATGGAGTACGCACGCGACCTCGCCGACCAGATGCAAGCGGCGGGCAAGGGCCATGTGCTGAACCAGTTCTCCAATCCGGACAATCCGCGCGCGCACTACGAAGGCACGGCGCCGGAAATCTGGCGCGCCACGGCAGGCCAGTTGACGCACTTCGTCGCGACGATGGGCACCACCGGCACCATCATGGGCTGCTCGCGCTATTTCAAAGAACAAAAACCGGATCTGCAGATCATCGGCGTGCAGCCGGATGGCGAGTCGTCGATTCCGGGCATCCGCAAGTGGCCCGAGGCCTACCTGCCGAAGATTTTCGACGCGCGCCGGGTCGATCGCGTGGTCGAGGTCAGCAGCCACGACGCCGAAGAAACCATGCGTCTGCTGGCGGTGCGCGAAGGCATCTTTGCCGGTCCGTCCTCAGGCGGCTCGGTCTGGGCGGCGCTGCAGCTGTGCCGTCAGCTGAGCGGCGCGACCATCGTGGCGATAGTCTGCGATCGCGGCGACCGCTATATCTCCACCGGGATTTACCCGGATTAGGCTCACAGACCCCGTGCCACAACTGAATATTTTTCTGGGTTCATCGAGTGCTGCGCGTGCGCAGGCGAAGGCGGTGATCACCGAATTCGAGAGCGCAACCTTGAAGTTCCTACCCTGGTGGGAAGCCTTCACCGCCGGCCGCACCTTGCTGGAGGAACTCGACGGCATCAAGCATCGTGTCGATGGCGCCTTGCTGCTGTTCGCACCGGAATCGACCACCATCGTGCGGCGCAAGAAACAGGCAATTCCGAATCTGAACGTGCTGTTCGAATTCGGCTACTTCTACGGGCACTTCGGCCACGACAAGGTCGCGGTGCTGAAATTCGGCGAGTTCTATCTGCCGTCCGACCTCGGTGGCTACGTGCATATCTTCGGCAGCAAGGGCTTCACCCGCAGCAGCGCGCGCCGCATCAACGAGCGCACGCGCACCGAACTCAACCGCTGGCTGGTGCGACTCTGATGGCGTTGCGTGAACCTGTTTTGGTGTTCGATATCGAGACGGTGCCGGACGTCGCCGGCGGCCGTCGCATCCACGGCCTCGAAGGCCTCGACGATGCCGCCGCCGAGCAGGCGATGGCGAGCTTGCGCATGGCCGAGAAGGGCACCGACTTCCAGCCGCTGCATCTGCATCGCGTGGTGGCGATTTCGGTGGCACTGCGACGCGGCGATGACTTCAAGGTGTGGACGCTCGGTGAAGCCGATGCGCCGGAAGCCGATCTGATCCGCCGCTTCTTCGATGGCATCGAGAAGTACAAGCCGACGCTGGTGTCGTGGAACGGTTCCGGCTTCGACCTGCCGGTGCTGCATTACCGCGCGCTGATTCACAGCGTGGTGGCGCCGGCTTATTGGGATACCGGCCATTTCGATCGCGAAGCCAAGTGGAACAGCTATCTCGGCCGTTATCAGTTCCGCCACACCGATCTGATGGACGTGCTGGCGCTGTACAACGGCCGCGCCGTCGCCAAGCTCAACGAGATCGCGCTGCTGCTCGGTTTCCCCGGCAAGCTCGGCATGGATGGATCGAAAGTCGCCGGCGCGTTCCGCGACGGCCAGATCGGCGCGATCCGCGATTACTGCGAAACCGACGTGCTGAACACCTACCTGGTCTATCTGCGCTTCCAGCTGATGCGCGGACTGCTGACGGCCCACGAACATGCGGCCGAACTGCAGCGTGCGCGCGACTTCGTCGCCGCGAGCAGCGCGTCGCACTGGCGCGAGTTCGGCGCCGCCTGGGCTGCTGCAGACGCGAATCCGGGCTGATGGGACGTCGCGCACGCCACAAGCCGCTGCCGAGCGGAGAATTCACCGCCGACATCGTCGATCTCGCGCACGACGGTCGCGGTGTCGCGCGGCGTGACGGCAAGGTTGTCTTCATTCACGGCGCCTTGCCGGGCGAACGGGTGCGCTATCGGCTCAGCAGGATTTCGCGCGCCGCCGACGAGGGCGCGGTGTCCGCAGTCGAGCTTGCCTCGCCGGATCGGGTCGAGCCCTTGTGCGCGCACTTCGGCGTCTGCGGCGGCTGCGCGCTGCAACACCTGGCGCCGAGGGCGCAGATCGCGTTCAAGCAGAAGCAATTGCTCGATGCGCTGCTGCGCATCGGCGGTGTCGCGCCGGAAGTGGTCGCGGCACCGATCACCGGTCCGGTCTGGGGCTATCGCCGGCGTGCGCGGCTCGGTGTTAAGCAGGTGCCGAAGAAGGGCGGCGTGCTGGTCGGTTTCCGTGAACGCGAAGCGCCGCTGCTCGCGGCGATCGACTCCTGCGTCGTGCTCGACGATCGCGTCGGTCAGAAGTTGCGTGCGCTCGCGCAACTGTTCGATCGCCTGTCGATCGCCGCAGAAATCCCGCAGGTCGAAGTCGCCTGCGCCGATCATGCGGCGCTGGTGATCCGCGTCATGCGCGCGCCGAGCGCTACGGATGTCGAAGCGCTCTCTGCGTTTGCCGCCGAGCAGGATTTCGACCTGTATCTGCAGACCGGCAGCCGCGCACAGATCGAACCGCTGGGCGCGGTGCGGCCGCTGCACTATTCGCCGGACGGCGGTGCCGCGGAGCTCGAATTCGGGCCGATGGATTTCGTGCAGATCAACACCGGCGTCAGCCAGCAGATGGTGCGTCAGGCGCTGGCCTGGCTGGCGCCGCAGCCGGGCACCGCGGTGCTGGAGCTGTTCGCCGGGCTGGGCAACTTCACGCTGCCGCTGGCGGCACTTGGCGCCAAGGTCACGGCGGTTGAAGGCGAGGCCGCGCTGGTCGCCAAAGGCCGGCAGAACCTGCAGCGCAACGGCTACGACGTCAACTTCGTGCAGGCCGATCTGTTCGTGCCCGATGCGCAGGCGGCCTGGCTGCGCGAACCCTTCGACCAAGTGTTGCTCGATCCGCCGCGCACCGGTGCGCGCGAAGTGCTGCCGCTGGTGGCAATGAAGCGCCCGCAGCGTATCGTCTACATCTCCTGCCATCCGGCGACGCTGGCGCGCGATGCGACTGAACTGGTGAAGATGCACGGTTATCGTCTGTCCCGCGCGGGCGTGCTCGACATGTTTCCGCATACTGCGCATGTCGAATCGATGGCGCTGTTCGAGCGGCCCTGAATCATTTCCGGAAACTTTCATGCATGGCTTTAGAGATCGAACGTAAATTCCTCGTCAGCGGCGACGGCTGGCGCGCGCAGGTGTTCAAGCAGGTGCCGATGCGGCACGGCTATCTGCAGGATGTTGGCGGCCGCGCGTCGGTCCGTGTGCGCCTGGAAGGGCGCGGCGCAGGTCTGGCCGATGAGGCGCACGCCTCACGCCAGGGCGGGCCCTGGGTCGGCGTGTTGAACATCAAGGCCGCGGTGGTCGGTGCGGCGCGCGCCGAATATGAATATGAAATTCCGGTGACAGATGCGCAGGAGATGCTGGACAAACTTTGCGCGGGCCTGATTCTGAAAACGCGCCACTACGTGCGCGCGCAAGCGGATTTTTCGGCGCCGGACGAGCGCGATTCGGCGCAGGCATTGGTCTGGGAGATCGACGAATTCGAAGGCTGCAACGCCGGCCTGGTGGTCGCCGAGATCGAATTGACGCGCGAGGATCAGACTTTCGTCACACCCGAATGGCTCGGCCGCGAAGTCACCGCCGAGCGACGCTATTACAATCATGCACTCGCCTCCAATCCCTACCGCGATTGGCCGCTGTCCGAGCGCAACTGAAGAAGAACCACTACACGCATGAGCAGCATTGGCCCATTGATGGGCGACATCGGCGGTCTCGAAGTCAGCGCCGAAGACCGCGAGGTGCTGGCGCATCCGCTGGTCGGCGGCGTCATCCTGTTCGCACGCAACTATTCGGAACCGGAACAGTTGCGCAGGCTGTGTGCGGATCTGGCGACGATCAAACCGAAACAGCGGCTGCTGCTCGCAGTGGATCACGAAGGCGGCCGCGTGCAGCGTTTCCGCGTCGGCTTCTCGCGCATTCCGGCGATGGGCACGATCGGCAAGCTGCATGTCGAGTCGGCACTGCGCGCGAAGGCCGAAGCGCAGGCGCAGGGCCTGCTGATCGGCCAGGAGCTCGCCAGCTATGGCATCGACCTGTGTTTCGCGCCGGTGCTCGATCTGGATCACGGCATCAGCAAGATCATCGGCGACCGCGCGTTCGCGGCCGATCCGCAGATCGTGATCGCGCTGGCGCGCGCGTTCCGTGAAGGCCTCAATGCCGCCGGCCTCGCCGCCACCGGCAAACACTTCCCGGGCCACGGCGGCGTGGCCGCGGATTCGCACGTCGATCTGCCGATCGACCGGCGCCCCTTAGCGGAGATCGAAGGCAAGGATCTGCTGCCGTTCCGCGCGCTGATCGAAGACGGCATCGAATCGCTGATGCTGGCGCACGTGCGCTACAGCGCGGTGGACGACAAGCCGGCCTCGTTCTCGCGCGCCTGGGTGCGCGGCGTCCTGCGCGGTCAGCTGAAATACAACGGTGCGGTGTTCGCCGACGATCTGAGCATGGCCGGTGCGGCGGTGATCGGCGACATCGTCGAGCGCGCGCAGGTCGCGCTCGATGCGGATTGCGACATGCTGCCGGTGTGCAACGACCGCGGCGCGCTGACGACGCTGCTGGCGCAGTTGAAGGTGCCGGCACGGCGCGCGCTGCCTAGCGCGCGGCTGGAGAACCTGTATCGCCGCGAAGTCGCCGGCCGCGTGCTCGCATGAGCCGGCTCGAAGAAGCGCAGGCGGTGCTGGCGCAAGCCGATTGCGTCTGCGCCGCTGAGCAGGTGAGCGCGGCGTATGACGTGCTGGCCACGCAGATTCGCGCCGAATACGCCGCGCTGAATCCGCTGATGCTGGTGGTGATGATCGGCGGTCTGGTACCGGCCGCGGAAATTCTGCGGCGCCTCGATTTCGCATTCGAAGTCGACTACCTGCATGCGACGCGTTACCACGGCGCAACCAGC
The DNA here is from genome assembly GCA_028291645.1 of Nevskia sp. Lineage (GTDB taxonomy): Bacteria > Pseudomonadota > Gammaproteobacteria > Nevskiales > Nevskiaceae > Nevskia. The sequence continues at coordinate 27,649 of JAQGNU010000216.1, read as the reverse complement.
GGTGGCGGCCTGCAGTGGAAGCGGCGGCCCGACGCCGTACTGACCGGGCGTCATGTGCTGGTGATCGACGATATCCTCGACGAAGGCCATACGCTGGTCGCGATCCGCGAAGAATTGCAGACCTCGCAGCCGGCCAGTCTGAAAGTCGCGGTGCTGGCTGAAAAGCTGCACGCGCGCCGTGCGTCGTCGGCGCACGCCGAGTTCATCGGCGTGCAACTGCCGGACCGTTATGTTTTCGGCTGCGGCATGGATTACAAGGAATACTGGCGCCAGCTGCCGGCGATCTATGCCGTGCGCGAAGCGCACAGCAGTTTCCGGGAACTGCAGTTTCCAGTTTCCAGAGAAATCGCATGAGCCGGCCCTTGCTTTTCTGGAAACTAGAAACCGGCAACTGGAAACTGCTTTTATGAGCATCGCAGTCATCGGCGGCACCGGCATGAATCAATGGCCGGGCCTGGACGTGCAGCAGCACCGCGTCATCGAAACGCCGTACGGCGCGCCGAGTGCGCCGCTGCTGATCGGCAAGGTCTATGGCGTCCAAGCGGTGTTCCTCGCGCGTCACGGCGAGGGCCACAGCTTGCCGCCGCACGCGATCAACTACCGCGCCAATCTGTGGGCGCTGCGCAAGGCCGGGGTCAAATCGGTGGTGGCGATCGCGGCGGTTGGCGGCATCGCGCCGTGGTTCCCGCCGGCCGCAGTGGCCGCACCGGTCGATTTGATCGACTACACCTGGGGCCGCGCGCACAGCTATTCGGATGGCAGCAGCGCGCAGCTGCAGCACGTCGAATTCGGTGAGCCGTACAGCAGCCGCGTGCGACGCGAGCTGGTGCACGCGGCGCTGGCTGCGCGTATCGACATCGTCGATGGTGGCGTCTTGGGCGTGACCCAGGGCCCGCGGCTGGAATCGCCAGCCGAGATCAAGCGCATGAAGCGCGACGGCTGCGACATGGTCGGCATGACCGGCATGCCTGAAGCAGGCTTGGCGCGCGAACTGGCGCTGGACTACGCCTGCCTCGCGCTCAGCGTGAACTGGGCCGCCGGTATCGGCGCAGGCGACATCCATGCCGAGATCGCGCAGTCGATCGAGCAGGGCATGGCCAAGATCCGCAGCATCCTCGAGCGTGCGCTGCCGGTGCTCGACGCGCTCGATCAATAAGGCTGCAGGCTATTCGATACACTGCTGTAGTGAGCGCATGTCGATTGCGGGTGTGGTCAGCGCTGTGCGGCGCCTTGCTGCTGTGCGGTGCGCCCGCTGCGCGCGCCGCCGATCCAGAACCCGTGCTGACCGTCGCCGCGGTCGCCGGCCGCGCCGAGGTTGAACGTCTCGGCGAGCGCCATCGACTGCAAGTCGGCGATGTCCTCGACGAGCGCGACGTGCTGCATCTCGACGATGACGGTCATCTGGCACTGCGATTGGCGCGCGGCGGCGTGCTGGAACTCGGGCCGCATGCCGAACTGAGTGTCGAGAAGCTGCCCGGCACCGCGCGCAACGATCACAAAAGCATTTTCAATCTGGCGCATGGTTATCTGCGCATTGCCTGGGCACCGCCAGCGAATGTGACGACGCCGTTTTATCTTTACTTCAGCGGTCAGCGCGCCAGCCTCACTGAAGGCGAATACTTCTTCGATGGTGAACCGGACGCGGCGCGTGTCTGTGTCGCCAGCGGCAAGCTCACCGCGATCCCGATCGCCGGCAGCAATCCGCACCTGCTGATCCCCGCCGCCTGCTATCGCCTGAGCAATGGCGCCGAGCCGGAAAGTATCGCGCGCGACGCCGCAGCCTGGGCCGGCATGCGGCGCAATTTCAGTCTCAACGCGCCGACCTCGCCGGAGGCTGAACTGGCGGCGAACGATCCCTCGGTGCGCGGTGCAACGGCCGCGATCACCGCAACGCCCGCTGCCGCTACGGAACATCCGCGTGCGACTGCTGCCGTGGCGCCGACCGTCGCCGATGCAGCGCGACTCGCGCGCACCGAACCGGTGCGACCCGTGCCAGCGGCGCCAGTGGTGGCTGCGGCGCCTGCAGTCACGCTAGCGAGCGGCAGCTGGGCGATCAATATCGCTTCGTACTCGGATCAGGCGCCGGCCGACAAACAGGCCAAGGAACTGCAGGCCGGCGGCTACAACGCGACGGTGCAGCCGGCGCAAGTCAACGGTCGCCAGTGGTATCGCGTGCAGGTGCGCGGCTTCGATTCGAGCGCGGCGGCACAGGCACAGATGCAGGCACTGAAAACCAAATCCGGCTACGCTAACGTTTGGGTCGTGCGCGCGCCTTAGAAATGCTTCGGCGGAGCGCTTTTTGCAAGCGGCGTGCTGCATCTGCCGCGGCAACTTTCGCTGCCGGCGCACGGTCCATATTGCTACAGCCATCTGGGAAAAATCATGCACAGGCGGTTCATCACCCGGGCGGCGACGGTTATGGCGTTAGCCTTGCTGGGCTCGGCAGTCAGCTTAGTGTCCGCACAAGATGCGCCACCGTCGCCGTCCGCTCCCGCAAATGACGCACCTGCACCGCACTCGGTGATGTTGGCGCCGCCCGTCAAAACCGCGACTGCAGCCGCGCCGAAAGAGTCGCCAAAGACCGATGCGGATGTGCAGCAGCTCGAGGGCGTCACCGTCGAAGGCAAGCGCGATGCGCTGAGCGAGTCCGATAAACGCCTGAAAGATCTGATCGGCAAGCTGCCGTGCAACGGCTGCGACACCAAGACCAAGAAGATCGAAGAGCATCGCAATTTCACCGAGCGCGCCGCCAAGTTCGTGGCCGAGCAGTGCTGTATTCCGACGCGGCCGCCCGAAGAAACCGAGGCCAACGAGCTCGACCGCCAGCTGACGCAGCAGATCATCACGCCGAAGAACAACAACCCCTGATCGGCGCTTCGATTCGCGTTAGCGATCGTTGTGCTGCGCGCTGTTCAATCAAGCGGGTGCTACCGGCGCCAGCCGGATCAGCAGCGTCGCCAGCAGCGATGCACGCTTGCCGGCATCTTCGAAATCCTGCGACAGGATCTGCAAGCGTTTCTGGCCTTCGAGCTTGTAGACCTTCGGCTGCGCCTGGATCAGCTTGATCAGCTTGATCGATTCCACCTTCGGCTGCGGGCCAAAATCCAGCGTTGCCGACTTAGCACCGGCGCGAATCTTGGTAAGCCCGATGCGCTCGCCGAGCTGACGCAGCAGCGCGGCTTCGAACAGCCGCTCCGCCTGCGGCGGCAGCAGGCCGAAGCGGTCGATCATCTCGACCTTCAGTTCGCCGAGATCGTCTTCGCTGCGCGTTTCCGACAGGCGCTTGTACAGCACCAGGCGCGTGTGCACGTCCGGCACGTAGTCTTCCGGGATCAGCGCCGACACGCCGAGATCGACTTCGCAGGCGGCACTGCCGAACGGGGTGTCGTCGAGCTTGCCGGACTTGATCGCGCGCACCGCGTTCGCCAGCAACTCCGCATACAGCGTGAAGCCGACCTCTTCGATCTGGCCCGATTGCGACTCGCCGAGCAGTTCGCCGGCGCCGCGGATTTCGAGATCGTGCGTCGCCAGTGCGAAACCGGAGCCGAGTTCGCCGAGCGTTTCGATCGCTTCGAGCCGCTTGGCCGCATCGGCCGACAGCGAGCGCTTGCTCGGCACCATCAGATACGCATACGCGCGGTGATGGCTGCGGCCGACGCGTCCGCGCAGCTGATGCAATTGTGCAAGGCCGAGATGATCGGCGCGGTCGATGACGATGGTGTTGGCGGTCGGCACGTCGATGCCGGATTCGATGATCGTCGTGCACACCAGGATGTTGAAGCGCGCGTGATAGAAATCGAGCATCACCTGTTCCAGCTCGCGCTCGCGCATCTGGCCGTGGGCGACACGCACCTTGCCCTCGGGCACCAGCGTCTGCAGTTCGGCGGCGAAGCGCTCGATGTCCTTCACTTCGTTGTGCAGCACGTAGACCTGGCCGCCGCGTTTCAGCTCGCGCAGGCAGGCTTCGTAGACCAGCGCGTTATCCCACTCGGCGACGAAGGTGCGGATCGCTAGGCGCGAAGGCGGCGGCGTCGCAATGATCGACAGATCGCGCAGGCCGGCCATCGACATGTTCAGCGTGCGCGGGATCGGTGTGGCGGTCAGCGTCAGCAGATGCACTTCGGCGCGCAGGTTCTTCAAGCGTTCCTTGTGGCGCACGCCGAAGCGATGTTCCTCGTCGACGATGACCAGGCCGAGGTCCGCAAAGCGCACATCGTCCTGCAGCAGCCGGTGCGTGCCGATGACGATGTCGAGCCGGCCATCGGCGAGCTCGGCCAGCATCGCCGTCTGCTCCTTGGTCGTGCGCAGTCGCGACAGTCCGCCGACGCGGATAGGCCGACCGGTGGCGGCAGCGTCGCTGACGAAACGGTCGCGGAAATTCTTCTCGTGCTGCTGCACCAGCAAGGTCGTCGGCGCGAGCACGCAGACCTGTTTGCCGGCGCGAGCAGCGATGAACGCAGCGCGCAGCGCGACTTCGGTCTTGCCGAAGCCGACGTCGCCGCAGACCACGCGATCCATCGGCTTGTCGGCGGTCAGATCGGCACGCACCGCATCGATCGCCTTCTGCTGATCGGGCGTCGGCTCGAACGGAAAGCCCGCGATGAAAGTCTGGTAGTCGTCCTCGAAGAATGGCAAGGCCATCGCCGGCTTCGCCGCGCGGCGTGCTTGGATCGACAGCAGTTCCGCGGCGACATCGGCCGCGCGTTCGCGCGCCTTGGTCTGCGCCTTGCTCCAGCGTTCCGAACCGAGCGTGTGCAGCGGTGCGGCATCGGCCTCGGCGCCGGTGTAGCGATGAATCTGGTTGAGCGAGGCCACCGGCACGTAGAGCTTGTCGCCATCGGCGTAAGCCAGCACCAGGTACTCGGCTTCGATGCCGCCGGCATCGAGCCGCTGCAGGCCCAGATAACGGCCGACGCCGTGGGCGATGTGCACCACCGGCGCGCCCGGCTGCAGATCGTTGAGATCGCGCAGGATGGTTTCCGGATCGCGCACCTTGCCGCGCTTGCGCAAGGCGACGACCGCGCGATTGCCGAAAATCTGCGGCTCGGCGATGACGGCGAGACGGCTATCGATGCGGAAACTTTCCTGCAGCGGACCGATGACGATGCCGTAGCGATTGTTGCCGGCGACGAAGTCCGACCACTGCTCGTGCACGCGCGCCAGCATGCCGAGCGGTTTCAGCCAATCGAGCACCGCTTCGCGACGGCCGGCGGATTCGGCGACGAACAGCACGCGCTGTTGCGGCGCGCCGTTTTCGGATTCGCGCAGGAAGCTGCGGATGGCATCGCCGCCCGCGGTCAGCAGATGCGCATCGAAGTCGGTGGCGTCGTCACCGGCTTCGCGCTGCAGGATGATGCGCGGCGCGCGATGCAACTGCTGCAGCGCATCCGCCGGTTGCAGGTACAGATCTGCGGGGCGCATCAGCGGCCGTTCGATATTGCCGCTGTAGCGCTCGAAGCGTTCGCCGATCTGCTGCCATTCGGCTGCGGTGGCACTGTCGATATCGTCGATCTCGACGAACAGCTTGTACGGCGGCAGATAGTCGAACAGCGTCGCGGTCTGCGCGAAGAACAGCGGCAGATAGGCTTCGATGCCGCCCGGCATCAGCGCCTTGCTGACTTCGGCATAGATGCGCGAACGCGCCGGATCGCCGGAGAAATATTCGCGGTAGCGGCGCCGGAAAGTTTCGATGCCATCGCGATCGGTGGGGAACTCGCGCGCCGGCAGCAGGCGCATTTCGGCGACTTTCTCGGTCGAGCGTTGGGTCTCCGGATCGAACAGCCGGATCGATTCGATCTCGTCGTCGAACAGATCGAGCCGGTAGGCATCGCGCGCGCCCATCGGGAACACGTCGACCAGGGCGCCGCGGATCGCGAATTCGCCCTGGGTCGCGACTTCCGAAACACTCTGGTAGCCGGCGCCGACGAGGCGTTCGCGGAACCGTCCGGCATCGAGCTTCTGGCCGGTCTTCAGCATGAACACGCGGCCGTCGAGCCATTCGCGCGGCGGCATTCGCTCAAGCAGCGTCGCTGCGGTGACGATCAACACGCCGCGCTGCTGTTGCGGCAGGCTGTACAGCGCTGCGAGCCGCTCCGACAGGATTTCCTGGTGCGGCGAGAACGGGTCGTAGGCCAGCGTCTCGTTGTCGGGGAAATGCAGCACGGAGGCGCTGCCGCCGAGGAAGAAACGCAGTTCTTGTTCGAGCCGGTAGGCGCGCTGCTCGCCGGCGGTGACGGCGATGACCAGGCCATCGTGGCGCCGTGCCGCTTCGGCGATCGCCAGTGCCAGGCTCGCTTCCGGCAGGCCGCGCCAGTGCGCAACTTGCCCGGCCGCGGGCAGTGTCGGCTGGGTCAACGCGGAATTCTGAGCTTCGGCCAAGGGGGCAAGGACAACGACAGGAGCGAGATTATCGCCCGCCGGCGGTCGGCCTGTCAGCGGCGGCCGAAGCGTGCTGCGGAAACGGTATGCTGAGCGCACCCTGGTCAGAGAATTTGCGGTCCATGCCGAACTCTGTTGAAGCCCGTTTCGAACGTCTGCTGCTGGCGAGCCGCTGGCTGCTGGTGCCGCTGTATCTGGTGGTGCTGCTGATGCTGCTCGGCTTCGCCTACAAGGCGGTGCTGGAGTTGCTGCACATCTTCCAGTCGCTGCTGTCGATCACCGAATCCGAGCTGGTATTGGCTGCGCTGTCGCTGATCGATCTGGCGCTGGTCGGCGATCTGGCGGTGATGGTGGCGCTGTCCGGCTACGAGACGATGGTGTCGCGCATCGATGCGACGCCGGAGATGGAGAAACCGAACTGGCTCGGCAAGTACGATTCCGGCACGATCAAGCTGAAAGTGGCGTCGTCGCTGGTCGCCATCTCCGCAATCCACTTGCTGAAGACTTATCTGAACAGTGGCGACGTGCCGCTCGATCGCCTGATGGTGATGACCGGCGTGCATCTCGCCTTCGTCGTATCGGCGCTGATTCTGGCGTACGTCGACCGCATCGCCTTCGCCAGCCATCGCGAGCCGGGCCACTGAATCCTGCCTTGGAGAACGTCCCATGAACGCACCCGAACTCCCTTCGATCGCCGCGCGCTTCAGCACGCATCAGGTCGACAACCAGGCGCCGCCGCTGGCGCCGTACGACGCCTGGGCCACCGATCTGCCGCTGCGCGAAGCGGTCCAGCGTGAAGGCGGCGGCTGGGCCGAGGCTGATATCGCCGCGTATGGGACCATCGTCGGCGGCGAGCTGATGCAGCTCGGCTTCACAGCCAACGAGAACAAACCGAAGTTCAAACCGTTCGACCGCTACGGAAATCGTATCGACGAAGTCGAATTCCATCCGGCCTATCACCGCATCATGCAGCTCGGCATCCAGCACGGCGTACCGAACTACGCCTGGCGTCACGCCGACAAAGCGGGTGCGCACGTTGCGCGCATGGCGATCAGCTACCTGCACAACCAGGCCGATCAGGGCACCAGCTGTCCGCTGACGATGACCTACGCCTGCGTGCCGGCGCTGCGGCATCAGCCATCGCTGGCGAAGGAATGGCTGCCGCGCGTGATCTCGAACGCCTACGACCAGCGCTTCATTCCGGCCGCCGAAAAAGCCGGTGTCACCATCGGCATGGGCATGACTGAGAAGCAGGGTGGCTCCGACGTGCGCTCGAACACCACGCGCGCGTATCCGGTTGCCGCGCGCGGACCCGGCGAGCTGTACGAGCTGGTTGGCCACAAGTGGTTCTTCTCCGCACCAATGTGCGATGCCTTCCTGGTGCTTGCGCAAACCGACGGCGGCATGTCCTGCTTCCTGCTGCCGCGCTTCGACGAAGACGGCAGCCGCAACGCCATTCGCATCCAGCGCCTGAAGGACAAGCTCGGCGACTGGAGCAACGCCAGCTCGGAAGTTGAGTTCCAGGGCGCCACCGCACGCATGGTCGACGAAGAAGGCCGCGGGGTGGCGACGATTCTGGAAATGGTCGCACTGACGCGGCAGGACTGCATGATCGGCTCCAGCAGTCTGATGCGGCAGGCATTGGTGCAGGCGATCCATCACGCGCGCCACCGCAAGGCCTTCGGCAAGTACTTAGTCGAGCAGCCGCTGATGCAGAATGTGCTCGCCGACCTTGCTATCGAAAGCGAAGCGCACACCGCGCTGACCGCGCGCGTGTCGCGAGCCGTCGATGCCAGCGCGCGCGATTCCCAGAAAAATTCATCGGAAGCCGCGTTCGCGCGCATCGCCACCGCCGTCGGCAAATACTGGGTCTGCAAACGCGCACCGGCGTTCGTCAACGAAGCGCAGGAATGTTTGGGCGGCGCCGGTTATGTCGAGGAATCTAATCTGCCGCGGCTATATCGGCAGGCGCCGCTGAATTCAATCTGGGAAGGCAGCGGCAACATCCAATGTCTCGACGTGCTGCGCGCATTGACGCGCGAACCGGCAAGCCGCGATGCGTTCTTTGCCGAACTCGACACCGCAAAAGGCGGACATCCGGCACTGGATGCCGAAGTCATCCGACTACAGCACGAACTCTCAGCCGACAACGCCGACCGCGGCACGCTGGAATCGCGTTCGCGCTTCCTGGTCGAACGTATGGCGCTGACGCTGCAGGCGGCGATTCTGGTCCGCGCCGGCGATCGGCGCGTCGCCGACACCTTCTGCGAATCGCGGCTTGGCGGCGCGCATGGGCTGGCGTTCGGAACGCTCGCGGCCGGCGTGCCGCTGCCGTATCTGATCGATCGGGCGTTTACCTGAACGCGCCGCCGCTTGGGTTTCATCAACCCAGCTTCTCCGTCTGGCGCGTCGAACAACTGCAATGCTTGTCCTGAATCTTAAACTACAGCGGAGGAGTCATGGATCGCACCGATGTCACCCGAAAAATTCTCGCGGCTAAAGTTGCCAAGGGCATCAAATGGAGCGAAGTCGCGAAGAAGATCGGCTTGAGCAAGGAGTGGACGACGGCGGCCTGCTTGGGCCAGATGACGCTCGATGCGAAGCAAGCGAAAACCGTCGGCAAGCTGTTCGGTCTCGACGAGAATGAAATCGCCTGGCTGCAGGTGGTGCCGTACAAGGGCTCGCTGCCCACGGCGGTGCCGACCGATCCGCTGATCTATCGCTTCTACGAACTGGTCAGCGTCTACGGCACTACGTTCAAGGAATTGATCCACGAAGAATTCGGCGACGGCATTATGAGTGCGATCGATTTCAAAATGGATTTGACGCGTGAGGCCGATGCCAAGGGCGACCGCGTCAACATCGTCATGAGCGGAAAATTCCTGGCGTACAAAACTTACTGAGCTCGGACTCGGCCGCAGTGTGCGGCGCGACCGTTCCAGGCTCGTAAGTGCCTACTTGTTGGTTAAGTGCCTACTTGTTGGTTGCGGACCGAGTGCTGCTGTTCGACGCGACCACCACCAGTGCCGGCGCAGATTTCTGTGCCTGCGCGACCGCAGTTGGCGCACCGACCAACGGCCGTGGCGCAGCTTCGAAGAGATAGCTGCGCACGGTCTTGACGCCATCGACGTGGTTGACGGCCGCCACGGTTTGGACCATCTGCTTGTGCGAATCGACCTGGCCGCTGAGCTGCACCATGCCCTGGAAGGTGTCCACCTTGATGTTCTTCAGGTTGATGCCGGGCTGGCTTTGCAGCGCCACTTTCACACGTCCGGCAACGCCGGCATCGCTACTGTAGGCAGTGGGTCCGTAGTCGCCGGTGCCACGTACGGATTGCACTGTACATGCGGTGCTGAGCAGGGCGCTGCCGAGCAGCACGGACAGTGGCGCAAATCGCGACGATAGTTTTTTCATTTGAGGAGTTCTTCCGATGAACTGGGCTGATCCGAAGCTCTGCCTGCATCCATTTCGGCGCATGCTGTTGCAGTCATGCGGCACGATTGAAGCGGGTTCGCGGAGAACTGAGCTGGATTACATGACTGTTGGGCCGCTTAAAGCGCGAGTAGTTCATTTAAACAAGCTCCGCTGTTGAATTGCCTCAGCAAAGGCTCCGCCTAAATCCTTCGACGCGAGCGCAGCGGACGGCCGTGCGGTGCAATAGGGCGGATTAGCGGCAATCGAGTCTGGATACCTTACCGTTCGTCTGCTTTGTCGATACCGCTTAAAACGGAGCTGACAACTGAATCATGAACATCCGCGCTTGATGCCAATGAATATTGGCATCAGGGACGATTCAATAATCGTAGCGGACCCTGCGCGGAAGTCGTGCGGAGCGCGTATCCATCATCGGGGCCGTAAACTTGATTGGCAGGCTGCGGCTTGCCTGGTGGCGCGCGAAGTGCAATCAGCGCGGCCGAAATCGTCGCGTTATCGGCATTAAATTCGTCTAAGCGAGCAATGCAGCCGCAGCGCTACTTCCCCTCGACGCACTCGGCGACGTTGTCGCTGACCTCCTGCAAAGCTTCCAGCGCGCCATCCCAGCCGGTCACGGCGAGCCGCTGGATCGGCGAGAAGTCCTGGCTGGCGTCGTTGCCGGTATCCAGCTGGCGATAGGCGAGATCGTTCTGCACGATCTTGAAGCGGCCATCCTTGGCTTCCACCGAGAGCCTGGATCGCGCTTCGAACGACAACAGCAGATGGTGGTACGGCGCGCGACTGTGTGCCATCAGCACACCGCTGTCCGGATCGGCGCTTTCGAGCACCGGCTGGGTCGCGTCGGACGATGCAGAGTGCCGGCCTTTCGCGCCGATCCCCAGCACGCCGTTCGAAGTGGCCGGTTCGTTGCTGACATATCTGGCGACACAATCCTGCGCCCGATTGATGATGTCGGCCGCGCTGCCGGAGGCTTCGTGGATTTGGCTGGTCATCACGTCGATCCGGCGCGAACTGGGCGAGGCGAAGGTCAGGGTGTAGTTGTTCAGATGCTTATCGTCTTCATCGTGGTCGGCCCAAGCCGGCAGGGAACAGGCCAGCAACAGCATTACGCAGAGTTTTTTATTCATAACGGGAGTTCTCGCATTGTTTGAATTGTGCCGGCGCTGCCTGAATCTCAGCTGAATCTGAAACGCAGAAAACCCGCGCCAGGCCGAGATCACGCCGCTGTTGTGACCGGAAAAATGCGGCAGCGTTCAGCCGCTCGCACCTTAGGAATCTCTGAAGAAGCGTCGCGAGCGAAGGCAGGTCGCGCGAACCCGGAGCGGAGGAACCGCAGCATACATAGACGTATGTGAGGATTCCGAGCACCGGATTCGTGAGAGATGCCGAGCACAGCAGCTTATTCAGAGGTTCCTTAAGAAGTTACCCCTAGCCGGGTGGTGTATTCCCTACTTGCCGCGTGCGGCCACGTCGAATCATATTCAACCCCTAGGGACGGTGCGTATCCGCGCGAGTTGTTCACTAATTACAAGAAGGCAAGCCGCTGATGGATTTGTGCCTTTCAATGCCTGTGCGACTGAAGGAGATATCTATGAGAAAACCGATAACGCTGGCCGCCATCGCACTGCTTGCGCTGGCGTCGACTTCCACTTACGCGGCTTCCAGCAGCCCCGCCAAAGGCTCGTTGCTGGCCAGCCGTAGCGCGTCCAGCGGCATGAGCAAGCTACCCTTGCTGAGCAGTCTCGGTAATCGTTCCGGCACCACCCGGACGGTCGTATTCAGGGACACGACTGGCGGAATCACGGCGGGCGTGATGACGCTTCTTCTGAGCCAGGATGGCCTGCTGAACCCGGATAAGCCAATCGGCAAACTGATCCTCGGCACGAACAGCCTGATTCCGAATGGCATCCCCATTCTCGGCGGCGCACTGGGCAAGCCTTTCGGCGGCTTCCTCGTGTACGTGGGCACTTTGCCTGGACTCGGCAAGCTGATCGCTAATCTCTGATCGACTGCAGGGCTGGGGCGCGAGCTTGAAAAACCCAGGGCACTCGCGCAATCACTAACGATAGCAGCCGGCGTGAAGCATTTCACGCCGGCTGCTTTGTATTGAACGGCTACGATGCGGTGAGCTGCTGGGCGCGGGCGACCCTGGTGGACGCCTAACACGCGAAAGCCCGAAGCTGATTCAATGATCCAGCGCCTGGCTGTCGTCGGCAATACAGGCGGCCAGCTTGTTACCACTGCGCTGCAGGGCGGTCAGAGCATCGTCCCAGCCGTCACTGCCAAACACCACCGACGGGAATACATTGACCGTTGTGCTATTACCGAAGCGCAGATTGCTCTGGATGATTCTGAACTCGCCCTCTTGCGCCTTCACCGCGAGTTTCGATCGGGCGACGTAGCTGACCGAAGCATGGCTGAACGGGCTGCGGTTGTTGGCGACGAGTTGACCCTGATCGCGATCAACCGATTCGATCAAGGCTTCAGGGTCGCCCCCATCCACCTGCACGTCGGGCGGCAGATCGGCCACCAAAGCATCCAACGAGGTTTGCGTGCGGGCGGAAGTATCGAGTATCCGCGGCACGCAATACTGCGCCTTGGCGACGAGCTCGCTGGCGGAGCCGTGTGACGCCAACATCGGCCCCTTCATCTCCGATATGACGCGCGTGTTCGCGCTCACGACCAACTGATAGCCGTTCAACTCCGGGTTCGCCGATGCAACATGAGGAACCGGCGTCGACGCGCATCCGAACAGGCACGCCACAGCAGTGCCCGAGCAGGCTCGTTTCAGCATCGGCATTGCCAGATCCGACCGACTCAAATGCATTTCGCTCCTCGCGCTACGCAAAAACGACCTCCGCCGCAACGATCAAACCTAAGTCACCAACCCCCAGGGTAGCGCACGATCAAAAAACGTTCGCCCAGTTGTTGGACGCGGTGCACCTAATCCTGTCAGCCGCGTGTGACGAGTTGGCTTTTGAAGATGCCGCGTCGGCATGCGGAGCCATAGGGCGAATCCAACTACCGGAGCAGTGATCAACGAGGACGAGTTGACGGCCAAGCCGTTCGAATGCCATCAGCCTGGTCAATATGTGAACTAGGGCACATACCGGTTCCTGTGATGGGCGATTGAAGCTCTGAAATTCAAACCGAATGCTTTATCTTGCAGTCCAGCAACTGCGCATGGGCAGAAACACACGAACTCAGGGAGCGCGCGTGAACATTACCTATTACGATCACAAGCTTAAAAAAGTCAGGGTAAAGCCGGATTTCCTATGGGCGATCCACGGGTTCTTTGCCGGGATCACGTGTTCGATGCTGATCGGACTGATAGAACGCTTTGCCTGAACCCGAAGCCCAAAAAGTTCGTGACGACGTTCCCGGACGTTGCTAAGAAGCGGTAGGCTATGTTGCGTCGCACATCAACGCAACGGGAAAACGGCATGAGTCTCCGCTACTACGATTCTGCGCTGGGCAAGGCGCGTCTCAAGCGACGCTATGTCTGGGCAGCCTACGGATTTATCGCTGGCATGGTGCTTTCGACGATCCTCGTCAAGCTGCTTTAACGCCGACGATCCGGTCATTGGTGCCGCGCTCCAGGCCGCGCTCGCGTCCTTGTGAGTCCGCTGACCGTGGCGATCGATAGAGGCGTTCACTTGCTGTCGCAGTAGCCGCCTGATGTAACTGGTGCCGAGAAGAGGAATCGAACCTCCGACCTACTGATTACGAATCAGTTGCTCTACCGACTGAGCTATCTCGGCGCACAGTCGGCAATTATAACGAAAGCGGATGCGGTGGCGATGCCTTTGCGAGGGACAGCCCGCAAAAAGCCGGAGCTATCTTCGGTCAAGGCTATCTTGGCGATGGCCGTTCCGGAGCTTGTTGCGCGGCGAGGGTGCCCGGGCCGCCCAAGAAAATGCCTCGCAGTTTGACGGCTGAGGGGCCTGCGCTCGCCGAGTTGAAGGTCGTGCCTCAGAACGGGGAGCCGAAGCGCAGCGTGGCTTCTCTGCGAATCCGATTGCTCTTGCCTGAACGACGGTCGATCGAATGAGTCCGAATTGTTCGGTAGCGAACAGGGCGAACCCTCAGCTGCACCTGTTGCGGCGTGCCTGCGCGTGATCGCAACTGCACGATAGTCAGGGCAAAGTCTCCGCGCAGCGACAAAACGATACCGCCCATCATCCAGCCGCGAAATGGAGCGGGAAAGTTGCCGAAATAGACGGTGAATCATGCATTATTCAAGCGCGCAGCATTGAAGTCATCGCTTCACCGAAAGCGTTTGCGTTGGAATGCCAACTCGCTGGATTGTGGCACCTATAGATTCTTGAAGTTCGACGTGACACTCGATCGAACCGTGCTGCCCGGGGCTGGAGAAGAAATGCGCTGACTCGCCGATCGAGCTGCGCAATTAGCCCTGAGGACATGGACGATGATGGTGACGACTGAACTGGCAGAGCATGCAATCCGTAAATTATTTGCAACCAACGCGCTGGGGAGTCGCGCGCCTTTGGAAGCGCGCACGCTCTATCGCTTGTGGGAAGGCACCGGCTTGCGCCGCGACGATCTTGCCGAGGGTGTCCGTGCGCTCACCGATACCGGTTTTCTGCAGTCCAGGTATCACGCCGGCAACTGCGTTTACGTGTTGACCAAGCGGCCGTTGCCAGACGGCGCCAATCCGCGCGAGCGTACGCTGGCCGGCGTACCGGAACTCGATCGACTGCTGGCACAGGCTGCCGAGCGCGTGCGCCGCGATCCATCCGATTCGATTTTGAGCCGGCGCAGCAAAGACAAACCGCAGCGCGGTGCCAGTCCGGATAAGCGCACGTCCGCAAAAAACCGCTTGCTCGTAGTGCTGCCGAAGACTGTGCATGAGCGACTGGATCCTCATCTGGAGTTGGTGCCGATGCCGCTCGGTCGTGTGCTGTGGGAAAGCGGCGATCGTCTCAACTACGTGTATTTCCCGGTCGACTGCATCGTCTCGCTGGTGCAGACGATGGCCGACGGCTCCTCCAACGAGATTGCGATCGTCGGCAACGAAGGCATGGTGAGCATCTCGGCGGCGCTTGGCGGCGTTACTGCGCCGACGCGCGCGATCGTGCTGCATGCGGGCTTTGCCTATCGACTCAAGATGAACGCTTTGCAGGACGAATTCGAGCACGCCGGTGTACTGCAGCGACTACTGCTGCGTTACTCGCAGGCGCTGTTGATGCAGGTGGCGCAGCGAGCTGCCTGCAACCGGCATCATTCGGTGGAGCAGCAGTTGTGCCGGTTGTTGCTGGCAAGCGCCGACCGTCTGCGTTCAAACCGCTTGACGATGACACACGAAGTGGTGGCCAGCATGATCGGTGTGCGCCGGGTCGGGATTACCGAAGCGATCGGCAAGCTCAAACGTGCCGGGCTGATCGACTGCGAGCGCGGCAGCATCACGCTGCTCGACCGGCGCGTGCTGGCGCAGCACTCCTGCGAATGTTACGCCGTGGTCAAGAACGAGTTCGATCGCTTGCGGCCGACGCTGGGCGAGCGCGCGTCGGATGCCGCAAGCGATGCCGCCAATTCGGCCGGCGGTCGACGCTCGGAGAAACGTGCTCAGGGCCCGGCGTCAATGCCGCGCGCCGGTTCCGCATCGCTCGTTTGAACGCTGTTGGATTGCCGACCATGAACAACCCGATAAATACCATCGTCGTCGTCGACGAAGCGATCTTCAAGATTCTGCGCTGCGAGGAGGTTCGTGTCGGCGGCTGGATTCGCCTGAGCACCATCGGCCGGTACTGGCTCTTGACCGGACTGCGACGCGCCGATCTGGCGGAAGGGCTGGCGCGGCTCGACACCCGCGGCTACTTGTATTTGAAGGGCGGCGACGACGACAGCTTCGCGATCGTTCGTAAACGGCCACCGTTTTTTCGGCGGAGAACGCTGAAAGCGCTGCGCCTGTTGAACCGCGCAAAGTTAAGACCGCGCAATGGCTCACCTGCGACCGATCGTCGCTCAACGCCGCTATTCCCCGGCGACTATTCAGGAAACCGCTAATCGCCCGCTAGCCTGAGCGGCAATGCAAGCCACCATGCTGTGCCGGCCGCGGACATAAAGATCCGGCCTTTTTCCCCGTCTTCCTCTAAAATGCCGGCCACGGAGAGGTGGCAGAGTGGTCTATTGCGGCGGTCTTGAAAACCGCTGACGGTTCATCCCGTCCGGGGGTTCGAATCCCTCCCTCTCCGCCATCTGACATTGCCTTCCGGAGCCTCAGCGAAGGAGGATACTTGGCCAGCCCAGGGCCAGGGTCCTTGCGATGGTCAGACCTGCGCCATGCCGCCATCAACGAACACTTCGCTTCCGGTCATAAAACTGCTGTCGTCTGAGGCGAGGAAGAGCGCCACGGCTGCCGTTTCCTCCGGAAGGCCCATGCGTCCGATGGGTATCTGGGCGATCAGGCCTGCGGTCATCGCGTCCTGTTGCCCCGACCTTGCCAAGCCGTTGAGGAGGCCAGGTGTAGCGGTGGGGCCGGGTGAAAGCACATTCACGCGAATCCCCGTCGTCCTCAGATCCAAGGCCCAGCTTCGGGCGAAATTGCGGATCGCAGCCTTAGTCGCGCTGTAGACGCTGAACGCTGGCGTTCCCATCGAGCCGGTGGTCGATCCGGTGAGAATGATCGACCCGCCAGCCTGCATCAGCGGCAGCGCCTTCTGCACTGTGAACAAGGTTCCTTTGACGTTGACGTCGAAGACTAGGTCGAACGACTCCTCGGTGATCGCGCCTATGGGGGCCAAGGCACCCAGCCCTGCATTGGCGAAGAGTATGTCGATGCGCCCTCGCTCGGCGCGCACCGTTGCGAACAGCCGATCCAGGTCGTCCAGATGCGAGACATCCCCTTGCACCGCGATCACACCGGGGCCAATCGCCTCGACTGCATTATCCAGCTCCTCCTGGCGGCGGCCGGTGATGAAGACCTCGGCACCCTCCGCTATGAACCGCTTCGCGGTGGCTAAGCCGATGCCGCTATTGCCGCCGGTGACGACCGCGATTTTGCCTTCAAGCCTGCCCATGTGATTCTCCTGAGAATGTGATTCTCGAAGAATAGGGTCGTGCTTTTCACTATACTAGTATGTACCTTTTGGTAAGTGCCTATCTAGGAGACTCAGAAATGACGGGGATCGCGTTCACCTGCGGCTTGGATGCCGCCCTGGCCGTAATCGGTGGGAAGTGGAAGCCCTTGATACTTTTTCACCTCGCGCACGGCACCCGTCGCTATGGCGAACTGAGGCGCGCTGTTGGCAGCGTTAGCGACAAGATGCTCATCCAGCAGCTCAAGGAACTGCAGGCAGACGGAATCGTCGACCGGCTCGACTTCAAAGAGATTCCACCAAAAGTCGAATATTCCCTCACGGCGTTCGGCAGGACCTTGGCCAAAGCATTGGCCCCGCTTTGCGTCTGGGGAACTGAGCATATGAGCGCAGTCGAGACGCTCATGTCACGCCGGCAGATCTCAGAAGAAGAGGATGCTGCCTGACCGTTCGCAGCCGAGGCCGTGGTTCGGCGGCGTCCGCCATTCTGCTAAATCTTGCCGCGCGCCGCGCTGATGCAGCACGAAGTTTTGCAAGACAACGACGCGCTCCAACAAGAGACCGGCGCCCATCGCACCAGTTCTGGAGAGACCAGCGGTTGTCGGCGCGTCAATGCCGAATGCCTAGACAGACGCGACCCTTGACGCGGGTCCAACACGGTTGGGCGCGTTCGATGATTGAAGCGAACACAAGGGCAGACGCATTAAGCAGGCTCTCCGCTGCTGCAGCGTTGATCGGATGGACATTCGCGGACATCAGGCCTGCATAGGCCGTCTCTCCGAGCGGACCATGCTGGACGGCGTAGTGCAGCCAACGGGTCGAACAGCTGCGACACACCCACATCGCGACTTCGCCGTCACGGCCGGCCGTATCGTCAGTTCCTAGCAAGCGCATGTTGGCGTCGCAAGGTGTCGGCCCCATCAGCAAACAGCTGCAACACATATTCATATGCTGGGACTTCGGTCATCACGCTGCAGCTATTGTCGCTCGCCTGATATGACTGCTCGATTACAGGCCTCGGCGTGCTCGCCGGATCCGTTTGTTACGGAGCGATGACTACTTTGTGTCCATTGGCCGGATAAAGATAATTGAAATAAAGCGCTAGACGCTCGCGCGCTTGTGTGCCTGTGCTGGATAGCCTGTGGACAAACCTGTAAGCAAGCTTCCATCCTCGAACGGTTGGAAGCTGGAAGGCGTGGCGCACCGGAAAATCAGAGTCGCACAGACACCTTCATTTTTTTGCCATGCAGACCTTGTACCGTCGCCTGATTGCGCCAATTGGCGTCTCTAAGGTCCGTCTAAGTCATCTTGGAAATCGCTCGATATCTGTTCGTAGCCGGTCTCGGGGCGCTGCTCCTCCGAAAAGTTTACTTCCGACTCCAACTGTCTCGCGCCAAGCACCCGTCGCTGAGCGGCCACGCCAAGATGTCGCGCCGGCTGGCGCAGTGGACCCACTTTTTTGATTACGGCGTCGAGCGCTATTTCTGCAGCGACCTCGCGCCTGCGGATGCGGCTGCGCGGCGCAAGAGCGGCATGGCGCGATTGCGTCAGCAGTTCGCTAGTACGTCTCCAGCGACCCTGAGCTTCAGCGAATCGCTCGAAAGCAGCATCTCCGACGTGCAGTTCACCAGTCACTACCGAGTGCCGTTTCCCTACCGCAGCCTGCTGCCGCGAGAGTTCAGGTTCGGCAGCATCGTCACGCAGACACGCGGCACCCAGTTGTGTGATCTGGACGGAAACTGGCGCTACGACCTTTCCGGTTCGTATGGCGTCAATGTCTTCGGCTACGACTTCTACAAGGAATGCTTGAGCGCGGGCTACGCCAAGGTCGCCGACCTCGGGCCGGTTCTGGGGCCGTACCATCCGGTGATCCGCGACAACGTCGAAGCGCTGCGGGAAATCTCCGGCCTCGACGAAGTGTCGTTCCACATGTCGGGCACCGAAGCGGTGATGCAGGCGGTGCGGCTGGCGCGCTATCACACCGGCAGGACGCATCTGGTGCGGCTCTGCGGCGCCTATCACGGCTGGTGGGATGGCGTGCAGCCCGGCGTCGGCAACCAGCGCCAGGTCAACGACGTCTATACGCTGGCCGATCTCAGCGAGCGCACATTGCAGGTGCTGGAAACGCGCAAGGACATCGCCTGCGTGCTGATCAATCCGCTGCAGGCGCTGCATCCGAACGCGGATGCGCCGGGCGATGCCTCGCTGGTCAACAGCGAACGCCGCACCGCGTTCGACCGCGCCGCCTATTCCGAATGGCTTGCGCGCATCCGCGCAGTCTGCACGCGTCGCGGCATCGTGCTGATCTTCGACGAAGTGTTCGCCGGCTTCCGCCTGGCATATCGCGGCGCGCAGGAATACTTCTCGGTGCAGGCCGACATGGTCACCTACGGCAAGACGCTCGGCGGCGGCCTGCCGGTCGGCGTGCTGTGCGGTCGTGCTGCGTTGATGAAGCGTTTCAAGGATGCGGAGCCGGCCAACATCTCGTTCGCGCGCGGCACCTTCAATTCGCATCCGCACGTGATGGCCTGCATGCACGAGTTCCTGCAGCGCATCCGGCAGCCGGAAGTGCAGGGCATCTACGCGGCTGCCGATGCGCTGTGGAACACGCGTGTTGCCAGTCTGAACCAGCAACTCGCGGCCGCGAGCCTGCCGGTGCGTGTGGCCAACATGCACAGCATTGTCACGATCCTCTACAGCACGCCTTCGCGCTACAACTGGATGCTGCAGTTCTATCTGCGCGCGGAAGGCCTGGAGCTGAGCTGGATCGGCAGCGGGCGGATGATCATGAGCCTCAACTATTCCGACGACGATTTCGCGGAAATCGCGCGCCGCTTCCAGCGTGCCGCGCAGCAGATGCAGAACGACGGCTGGTGGTGGGCCGCACCGCACCTGACCAATAAGTGGATCAAGCGGCAAATGCTTAAGGACATGCTGATCCAGCGGTTCGGATTGCGGTCCGCCGTCCGGTCTCCAGGTCTCGCAATCATCCCCAGCAGCTCGGTCGAGGAGAGTCTCTGACATGCTCAATCGCATCAGCCTGGAACACTCCTCATTCCGCGATGAACTGCATGCGGAGTTCAATCGCTATCTGATGGTCGAGGCGGCGCGCTTTCCGCGTGCGGAATCCTTGCGCATCGACTTCCACTGCCACGATCACAACAGCGATGTTCCGGACGAGCTGTGGGGCCGCATCCTGCGCTTGCCGGAAACCTGGCTGAAAACCGGCAAGCTGGTGAAATGCCTGCAGGGCAACGGCAGCGACGTGCTGACCATCACCAATCACAACAACGCACGCTCGTGCTGGAAGCTGCTGGAGAAGGGCCACGATGTATTGCCGGCGGCCGAGTTCACCTGCTTCTTCTCGGAGTACGACCTGTACGTGCATGTGCTGACGTACGGCTTCACGCCGGCGCAGGAAGCCATCCTCAACCGCAAGCGCGGCGACATCTACGAGTTCCTGCGCTACACCGCCGAACACGATATTCCGGTCATCCTGCCGCACCCGCTGTACTTCTATACGACCAATCCCGGCATCAGCCCGGAGCTGTTCGAGAAGCTGGCGCTGATGTTCCAGCGCTTCGAAGTGCTCAACGGCCAGCGCGATGTCTGGCAGAGCGTGCTGACCTTGCATTGGGCGCAGGGGCTGAATGAAGAGAAGCTGCAGCGCTACAGTCGCAAGCATCATCTGAATCCGGCGGATTTCGGCGTTTCACCGCTGCGGACGAAAACACTCACCGGCGGTTCCGACGATCACATGGGCATGTTCGCGGGCCAGTGCGGCTCGTATCTGTGGGTGCCGAATCTGGCGCAGCGGCGCCAGCACACGCCGCTATCGAGGCTCGCGCTGGAAGCGCTGCGTGCCGGTCACGCTGCGCCGTTCGGCGATGTCGGCGAAAACCAGAAGCTGACGATCGCGCTGCTGGATTATTTCTCGCAGATCGCAACGCGCATCGAAGATCCGGGCCTGCTGCGGATGATGTTCCACCGCGGCGAACTCGAGGACAAAGTCGCCTGCTTCGCCATCGCCAACGCGCTGCTGGAGATGAAGAAGCACAAGAAGACGCAGTTGTTCATCGCGTACGTGCACGACGCGCTGCACGGCAAGAAGCCCGACTGGATGATCCGCTGGAATGTATCGAGCGATTTCCGCTTCTGCGTCATGCAGCTGGAGAAGATCGCTGAGAGCCGCAAGCAATCGCCGGAACGTTTCGTCGCCACCGTCAACGAAGCGATTGCCGAGCTGTTCACCGGTCTCAACAAGCTGATGATCAAGCGGCTGCGCAACGCCGCGCCGGCCTTCGGCAACATGCTGCTCGACGATCTGTCAACCGAATCGCTGACGCGCCGCTTCGAGATTCCGAGCCAGGTCAGCGCGCTGCTGTTCGGTTCCGGCGGTAAGAACCTCAGCGGCGTCAACGTCAAGGACTTGCTCGACAACCTGATGTTTCCGGCGCTGGTGAGTCTGGTGCTGGCCGGCGCGCAGGTCGCCAGCACCCGCGTGCTGTACAAGAACCGCGCATTCCTCAACGAGTTCGCTGGGCATGTAGGCCGCAGCCATCACCCGCAGCGTGCGCTCTATCTGACCGATACGCTGCGCGACAAGAACGGCGTCTCCAATTCGCTGTCGGGCAAGCTGGCCGCGATCCAGCGCAGCGATTTGCCGGTCGATTTCCTGATCTGTCACGCCGATGCCGCGGCCGAGCCGCATCTGCATGTGGTGAAGCCGCTGGCCGAGTTCAGCTTTCCGAAACTCGGCGAGCAGACCTTCCGCGTACCCGACGTGCTGGAGATCGCGCGCGCGTTCTATCGCGGCGGCTACGACCGCGTGGTGTGCTCCACTGAAGGTCCGATGGTGCTGGTCGCGCTGTTCCTGAAGTACATGTTCAACGTGCCGACGTATTTCTTCATGCACACCGACTGGATCGATTTCGTCAAACACACCACCGATCTCAACCAGCATGAACGCGATCGCATCCGGCGCCTGCTGCGCGCGCTGTATCACCAGTTCGATGGCGTGTTCGTGCTCAACTCGGATCACCGCGAATGGCTCACCGGCCACCAGATGGGCTTGCCGGAAAACAAGGTGCACCTGACTGCGCACCACACCGAACCGGTCGGCTTCAATAGCGTGCCGGTGCGCAAGTCGGAACTGATTGCGGGCGCCACCGAACACACACCGGTGCTGTTCACCGCCTGCCGCATCAGCAAGGAAAAGGGCGTACTCGAACTGCCGGAAATCTATCGCAAGGCGCGCCTCGCGATTCCGGATCTGAAACTGGTCATCGCCGGCTCGGGGCCGGCGGAAAGCGAATTGCGCAAGGCCTTGCCGGAAGCGAGCTTCCTCGGCTGGATCAGTCGCGAGCGCTTGGCACAGCTGTATGCCGGACTCGACCTGTTCGTGTTTCCTTCGCAGTTCGATACCTTCGGCAATGTCGTTCTGGAAGCCTTCTCACACGGCATGCCGGTGCTGGCCTACAACTGCAAGGGGCCGAAGGACATTATCCAGCACGGTCGCAATGGCTATCTGGTCAACAATATCGACGAGATGTCCGCGCAGATTGTCGCGCACTTCAACGATCGCGAACGACATACCGCGATGCGGCGCGAGGCGCACAAGCGCGTCGCGGATTACCAGGCCGAACCGATCATGCGTCAGTTCCTGCACGATATGGGTTTGACGGTCGTCGACGCCGAAGCGGAACAGCGGTCGGCCGCCTGAGTCATGGCTACGGCACTGCGTCATCTGAGCCAGCAGGAGCAGCTCAACTTTCTGCTGACCAATCGCATTCCGCGTCGCGCATTGACGCAGTTCGTCGGCTGGTACAGCCGCATCGAAAGTCCGGCGCTGACGCAATTATCGATCGCGCTGTGGCAGCTGCTCGCTGATGATCTGAATCTGCAGGAAGCGGAGCGGCAGCGGTTCAACAGCCTGCACGAATGCTTCACGCGACGCCTGAAACCCGATGCGCGGCCGCTGGACCTGCGCCAGGAAATCATCGTCAGTCCCTGCGATGCCATCGTCGGCGAATGCGGCCCGATTGCCGGCACCACGGTGTTCCAGGCCAAGGGATTTCCGTACGAGATCGGCGAGCTGATGCCCGATCCCGCGCTGCAGGAAACCTATCGCGACGGTTGCTACGCGACGCTGCGATTGAAGTCGAGCATGTATCACCGCTTTCATGCGCCGCTGGATTGCACGGTCGAGGAAGTCCGCTACATCTCCGGCGATACCTGGAACGTCAATCCGATCGCGCTCAAGCGCATCGAGAAACTCTATTGCCGCAATGAACGTGCGGTCGTGCCGCTGAGCGACACCGGCCACGCCGGCAGTGTCTGCATGGTGCCGGTGGCTGCGATCCTGGTTGCCAGCATGAAATTCCATTGCCTGCCGCACGATCTCGATCTGCAATACCGTGGGCCGAATCGCATTCGTTGCTCTGCGCAGTATCGCAAGGGCGACGAGATGGGCTACTTCCAGCACGGCTCGACCATCATCGTCTTCGCGACGTCGAACTACGCCTTGTCCGAAGGCGTGCGCCAGGGCGAGATCATCCGCATGGGCGAAGCGCTGATGACCGCTGCCGCTTGATACCAACTGTTTATTTGCGAAGTCACCCAGGAGCCGACATGAACTTTATCGAAGAGCTGCAGCAGCAACGCTGGGACGATCATCGTTACTACCATCACAGCCGCATCAACCAGTCGCTGCACCTGGTCAGCGCCTGCTGTTTCATCGCCAGCTATGTGCTGATCTTCATTAACCCGGTGCTTGCGGTGATGGTCGGCTGGCTGCTGGCGATGATTCTGCGCCAGATCGGCCACTTCTTCTTCGAGCCGAAGACCTACGACACCGTCAACAACGCCAGCCACGAGTACAAGGAAAGCGTGAAGGTTGGCTACAACCTGCAGCGCAAGGTCGTGCTGCTGAGCATCTGGGTGCTGGTGCCATTCGTGCTGCTTCTGCAGCCGGATTTCTTCGGCTTCTTCGATCCGCAGGAAGTTGCGCGCGGGCTGCTCTACAACACCTCGATCCTGTGGCTGCTGGTCGGCATCGGCGCGGTGCTGTTCCGCACCGTCCAGTTGTTCTTCCTGAAGGGCGTGCAGTCAGGTCTGGTGTGGTGTTCGAAAATCCTCAGCGACCCGTTTCACGACATCAAGATCTATCACAAGGCGCCGTACTATCTGTTCAAGGGCGCGATGTACGACGATATGTCGGACTGGTATTCCGACCGTCCGACCCAAGCCTCATGATCGCCACCTTCTGAGCGAGCGCCTGGCGAAGGTGCCGCACAGAACGGGCGGGGTTCCTCACTCTCGTCACCGCGGCGTAGCCTGTCTGCCGGTTAGCGCGACGCCTATCCGGCTGCGGCGGAGCTGTGCTGCCAGCGGCTCGAGACCATAGGCCCGTATACTGCTTCAACTCGCGCTGAACTAAGTTGTTACGTACGCTCACCGAGCCGGACGCAAGACGGGATGGCGGCAGGAGCGGCGCAATAAAAACGCGGACAAGCGTGTGCGTTAGGAAGTAGTACTTGGGGAAGTAATTGTTGCTGGGGCCATGGCTATGCTCAGGCGCATTCTAGTGGTCGTTCTTGCGCTAGCGGTTGAGCCGCTGTTCTCTGCCGATCCATCTGCGGCGACAGTGGGCGGAGACAGCCCCGCCGGTGACGAGCCTCTGCCTGCGCATATCGGTCCCTACCTAGGGTCAGCGACGTATTACTCCGGCGCAGTGTCGGCCAGCGAAGCAGAATATCTGGCAAGTCTTGCGGACGTCGTGGCGCGCCACATCCGATATCCGAAGAACTCGATAAAACTGGGGGAGGAGGGATCGGCCGTATCCCGGGTTCGCTTCAATCGCGACGGCATCATCACCGCGGTGTCGGTGATCAAGAAGACCGGCTATTCACGCCTCGACGTCGAAGCCAACAACGTCTTCGTCCGCGTCGCCCGATTTCCAGAAGTGCCCGCGGACTGCATGCCCGGCGAAGATTCGTTCGAACTCGACTTGCCGGTGAAGTTCTCGCTGCTAAAGTAAATCGGCTCGCCCGATGGGAAGCTTGTCCCCAAACAGTCCAACAGCGTGATTTTCAAACCGACCGTTAGATTCCCAAGCGGGTCAAGGATCTGGTCTGAATTGGTAGGCGCGAATGGACTCGAACCATCGACCCCCACCATGTCAAGGTGGTGCTCTAACCAGCTGAGCTACGCGCCTGCAGTTTGCAGAGCGCGAAGGTTACTGGACGCCCCCGGCCGGTGCAAGCTTTTGCTGCTGCATTCCCAACAAAAAAGCGGGCAGCCTGAACTGCCCGCTGGAAGACGCTAGCTTGCCGACTGATGCGCCGGCGCCGGGACCGTATCAGTCGGTCAGCTTGAGCGCATTGGTGAGGTCGCCCATCGCCTGGGCCTTGTTGGCGACCAGTGCGGTGTCGCGTGCAGTCAGGCCGGGCAGGGTGGTCAGCGCGAAGCGGCGCGTGATCAGGCGCAGGATAGAGGCGGTGTCGTACTGCGTGTGATCGACCGTACCTTTCTTTGCCAGCGGCGAGATGATGATCGCCGGGATACGCGTGCCGGGGCCGAGTAGATCGCCCTTCGGCGGTGCCACATGATCCCAGACGCCGCCGAACTCGTCGTAGGTGATGACGATGACCATGTTGGCGTACTGCGGGCTGGCCTGCAGCTTGCTCACCAGATCGGCGATGTGCGTGTCGCCGTCGGCGATATTGGCGTAGCCCTCATGCTGGTTGAGGTTGCCCTGCGGCTTGTAGAACGCCACGGCCGGCAGCGTACCGGCAGCGGCATCGGCGACCAGATCGGTGTAGTCCTTCAGATGCGCGGTACGGTCGGCGGCGTGCGTCGCTGGATCGAACTCGGCGTAATAGTTGAATGGTTGGTGATGCGGTTGGAAGTCCGGGCTGGCAGCTGGTGTCGACGGCGTGTAGATCACTTTGCGTGGCGACGCCGGATCCTGCATGCCGTCGGCGAGGGCGGCATTCCACGAACCGCCATACCACTTCCAGCTGACGCTCTTCGCGGTCAGCAGATCGCCGATGTTGGTCTGCGTCTGCGGCGGCAGCGTGGTCGCAGCGGCCGTATTGGCATAGGGCAGGCTGGCGGCGGAAGCATCGGCCGGTGCGTTGCCGCTCGGCTGATACGGTGCCTGCATGGTGTTGACCGCATAGAACTTGCCGTCGCCGAAGTAGTTGGCCGGCGTGACGTTGCCGCTCAGCACGAATTGCGGCGGACCATCGAGCGCGGAAACGGGCGACGCCGGCTTGGTCGTCAGCTTCGGCAGGAACTTGCCGGCGCTGTCGGTGTTGAGCACCGCAATCGTCGGCTTGGCGGTGGCGGTATCCGCATGCGGATATTCCGGCGCGCAGGCGCAGATCAGATATTGATGATTCAGGAACGAGCCGCCGAAGGCGCCTTCGAAGAAGTTGTCGGCCAGCACGAAGTCTTTCGCCAGACCGTAGAGTTTGGAACTGCTCTGGTCGAAGTGGCCCATCGTCAAGCCGCCGGCATCGGCCCAGGCGGCATAGCTGTCGCCGTTGGTGCCGATCTGCATCTGGTTCTCGTAGAAACGATGGTAGAGATCGCGCGTCACCGTGTTGGTACTCAGCGTCACGCCCGAGGCAGCGGTGAACGCGCTCTCGACGGAGAACGGCGCATTCGCAAGGCCATCGCTTTGGGCCTGTGTCACCACGGGCGTCGCACCGGCGGCCGTCACGCCGTTCCAGGTCATCGGCAGTTTCGCCAGTACGGTGGTGCCGTCGCGATCTTTCTGCGGCACGTAGGCGGCAGTCGGCTTGCCGCTGCTGTCGACCACGGTGCTAAGACCATTGGCGCCCGGGAAGTTACCGAACAGGTTGTCGAAGCTGCGGTTCTCGGCGTAGATCACGACGATGTTCTTGACCTTGCTCTGCAGTGCTTCGGTGACTGCGGCCGGATCGTCGGAGTTGTTGTCGTTATTGTTGCAGGCGCTCAGGCCGGCGCCTACGGTGATCATGAAAGGCAGCGCAATGTGCAGGCCACGGTTGAAAGCGGTACTCATAGCGAAAGGTTCTCCCCTTGATGTGGAATGGAAGCGACTGCGAAACTCGATACGCAGAGTTACGAAACTTAACCATTGTTAAGTCGCTTCATGACGCGCAGATGACTCCTTCCAAGCTTTCATCGACGACTCCTTTCAGTCATCGAATCGTCATATTTGCGTGACATACGACAGGCGCTTTTCTCGTCACGGCCATTCACGCTCACCATCAAGGAACAGGCTTTTGTCGCGAACCCGATCGATCGCTGTGCTTGCGCTGTTCACCATCGCTGCGGTAACGGCAGAAGCATTCTTGACTGCGCATGCAGCGCCCAATACTGCGGATGCGTTCTACTCGATCCCATTCGAAAAGAAGCCGAGCGTGCCGGCGATGACTGCGCTCGGCCGTGCGCTATTCTTCGATCGCGGCCTGTCCGCATCGGGCAAGATGGCTTGCGCGAGTTGTCACGATCCCGCACATGCATACGGGCCGCCGAATGCCTTGGCAGTGCAGTTCGGTGGCGCCGATATGAAGCTGCCAGGCGTGCGTGCAGTACCGTCTTTGCGTTATCTGCAGAACGTGCAGCCGTTCACCGAGCACTATCACGAAGACGATGGCGACGATGGTCTCGATCAAGGCCCGGCCGGCGGCCACGACTGGGATGGACGCGCCAATTCCACGCACGAGCAGGCCGAAGTGCCGTTGATGTCGCCATTTGAAATGGCCAATGCCGATGCTGCCGCGGTG
>JAQGNU010000190.1 GCA_028291645.1 Nevskia sp. | reverse complement strand
CGGCAGCAGATCCTTGAAGATGGTTTTGATCTGCACGCGCGGGAAGCCCGCCATGAATCCGAGCGTGACGACGACGAAGGCAATGGACACCGTCCTGCGGTGATCCATGATCCATTTGGCGATTCTGAAGCGCAGCGGCAGGCTTTCCATGTCTATTATCGTTAGCTCGGCAAATTAAATGAACGAATAGTTCCAGCTAGATCGCACCCAGGCGCATCAGTGCGGCCTGGGTCAAGTACTTGTCGTAGATCGTGGGATCGTTGGCGCCGCTGACGTGCGTGCCCTCGATGTTCTGAACCTGCTGCAGGCGGGTGACGCGCCCGGTCTGGATGTCCGACGCTGTCACGTGAGCCCAGCTCCAGTACGGATGCTTTCCATCCATCACGCGTTTGTCGCCGTTCTCGTAGAGCGTGTAAGCCCCGTCGAAGGATCGGTACGGCGCGCCGTTGCGGTCGTAGGTGACCATGCCGACGACGACCTGATTGCGCGCATCGAACCAGACGCGTTTTTTGGATATCGGCGCACGCGGAAAGCCGGTCGGCGCGGCCTCGACCATGATCGCTTCCGGTATCAGTTCCACCGAACTGTCCCAGAAGGTCTTGCCCTTGGGACCGCCGTGGGTGTTGTGCTCCCAGTTCGGATGCGCGGAATTCCAGGAGTCCGACAGGCCCGCGAGAAACGGACCGCGGCCGACGATCTGGTAGTTGCTCCAGGTATGTAGCGGATCGCCGGCGGCCCAGGCATCGGATAAGAACAAGGTCGTTCCCGGCAGCAGCGGCTCGAAGCGCTGGTCGGTCGGGAACTGGCGCACGCGCCGGAAGTCCGCGACATAGCCGTAGAGCAGCGGAAACTTGCTGTGGTCATAGGGCCAGATGTTCAGGAACGAGGTGCCGCGGAACTGCTGCGGCGAAGTGAAGAACACCGACTGGAAGCGCAGCTTGTCCTTGTTCTCTGGCCAATAGGGTTTCGGGTTCATCGTCGTGCGCCCCACCGCCGACAACTCGGCCCAACCGCCTTCGTAAAAAAAGCGAGGCTCGCCATCGACGGCGACATCGCAGATCTTCATCGCGTAGAACGAGGCGTCGTGACGGCCCCAGTTCAAGGTCTGCGCGGCAAAAAGCTCGATGCCGCTTTTCGGATTCGGAAAAGGATTGCCGCCGATCCAGGGCTGGCCATCGTCGCTGACGACGTTGTTGCCCTGTGCGTCGAAGCGTCCCTTGCCGGAATTCTTCAGCGTCGCTTCGATGTATTCCCAGGGCGATAGCTTCATCACATCGGTGGTCGTCTTGACCACTTTCAGCTTGCGCCCCATCTTCAATATCTGTTCGTAACGAACCGGTTCGAGCAGATCCTTCACATGCTCGACGTTCGCAGCGGTGATCTCGTCACCGGTCTTGATCTTGCCGCGGGTGTAGCCCTCGATCGACAGCAGTTCGTCCGGATACGCCTTCGAGATATCGCCCGTCGCAGCGATCGCTTCCCAGGTCGGCATCAACACGCCCGCACAGAAAGTACCCGCTGCAGCCTGCTTCAGAAAATGGCGGCGGCTGTACTGTCTGTCGTATTTGATTAGCCTCATGGCAGCTCGTGGAAAAAAAGCCGCCAGCGGCCGTTTCCGACCGCTGGCAAAACCGCATTCTCAGGATCAAGCATGCGGGTACGAGGGCCGTTAGAACTGATAACCGAGACGGATGCCGACTTCGTTCGCAAAGTCGATCAGATGGATCGTGTTCTTGTTCGCATTGCCGCCCCAGGCGTGGCCGTTGAGGTAGTTGTAGAACAGGTTGACGGTGACATTGCCCTGCGGCTTCCACTGCACGCCCGGCTGGAACAGCACACCGCCGTACGGATCGACCAAAGTCGCAGCACTGACCTCGTAGATGTAGTTCGGGAACGGCTGCACGAATGCGAACACGAGGTAGTTCGAACCCCAAGGCCGGCCCGGATTGATTTTCGGATCGGCGCTGGTGGGAACGTGCGTGTCCAGCTTGATGCATCCGGTTCGCGTACCGCAGGACTGGCTGTAGTTCTCGCTGCCGTAGCCGTCGTTGAGCAAGCCGACCAGATCGCTGTTCTTCTGCCAGAGATACTGGAACACCAGGTAGGTCGCGGGGAAATCCGGAGAGAAGCGCTGATACTTCTCCATCACCAGGCCCACCTGGATCTCATCGCGCTTGTCGAACTGCTGCCGCAAGTCGACTGCGGTGAATGTGCGCTTCGGTGTGTAGGTGACGTCGACGTGCGTGATCAGCTGATCGAGGATCGAGCCGGGTTCGGCATCGAGCACGTAGCCGCCACTGAGTCCGAACACGTTCTCGACGAAGTACTTGCGCTCGATGTGGCCGCGCAGACCTTCTCCGGCCATGAAAAATGCGTCGAGTTCGTTGCCTGCAGCGACGTTGTTGTGGCCGATGTCCTGTGCGAGCAACTGCTGCGCCGCCGGGAAATCATCCACCGCCTTGTTCAGGCCGTCGAGCGCATCGAGCTTGATGTAGCCCGCGTAGTTGTACCATTCCTCGGCGGAGAAAACGCCGGCCGGCGATGCTTCGAAAGGCGTCTTCGCGAGCTGCGGCCCGCATCCCTGCCCGACCGGCGAGCCGAGGACTAGCTGACAATACTGGTTGAAGACGAGGCCGAGCAGATTGGAATTCGGCAGCGGCTTGTTGACGCCTGACGCAGTCCAGCGGATGGCACCGAGCGGGTTGTAGCGACGCGTGTAGAAGCCTTCCAGGTCGAATCCGCCGAAGTCGCCCTTGATCTTGATGCCTTCGTTGAGTCGACGCTCGTCACCGTCCTGGTAATAGCGATCATGCACGGTGAACTGCGAAGGAACGACGTTGTACGGCGTGTTCGGATTCGTCAGCATCGTTGGAATGAACTGCTGCACGAAGGCATCGACGACGACCTGGTCCGTCAACTGGTAAGTGAGGCGCAGGCCGGGAGCCGATTCGCGTACGTCCGCATACTCCTCGACCGCACGGTTGAGAATGAGATGGCGGCGCAAGTCGAGTCCATTGGCGGTATCGAACGTGCGGAAGAACAGCAGCTGGCCCCAGGCGACGCTCTGATTGCCCAGGCGCGCGGTCAGGCTGCCGACCTGATACTGCAGGAAGAACGCGGGCAGATCGACCGAATAATTGGCCCCTGAGCGTTCGAACAGCAACGGATGCCTCTTTCCTTCGACCTCGAAGCCGAGGTGATTGGGCGTGTGGTGATAGAGCCCCGGAACGCCGCCGGTGATGCCGCCGTTGATATCCTGGTAAGCGTCGTAGTCGAAGTCCCGATAACCGAGGCCGTCAGGTTCGTACAGCACGCGAAGACGGGTGACCAGGGCGATGTTGTCCCAGGCGATCGTGGTCTGCAGTTCGCCCCTGAGGACGTGATAGTTGAGGTCTGGATTCTCGTGCGGCACGTAACGCGTGACGACGTCGGTCGTCGTCAGCAGACTCTGATTGGAAACACCCTTGGTCGGCGGCAATACCGCGCCAATGATGAAGCCCAGTGGCAGCGGTCCGGTCGGATCGAGCACTGTCGTCCAGTTCGTCAGCGGGTTGCCCGCGGCGCGCGGGATCGGTACACCGTTGGCTTCATCGCCAAACTGGTTGGAATATGCGGCGTGACCGGTATTGATCGCGAGTTCCGATCGGATCAGGCCGTTGTATGAAACGTCACCGCCCAAGAACTGAAACCCGGCACCGCCGCCGGCCTGTGCACCGGTACTGGTCAGAACAAGTGCGGCAACTCCCAAAGCTGAACGTTTTCCAAATTTGAAGCTCATGTCCTAGGTGCCTCCCCTTTGCTTCGTTGCTTTTATTAAAAGATCAGCAGAGCCCGATGACCGATCCCGTCGGGCGATCGATCTTTCCTAGCTGCCGATCTGAATGATTTTTCCCGCGTGCCCGACGGCTTCGATTCGTCCCGAAGCCAGATCGGTTCTTACGGCCTGATACCAATCGGAGAGCGTGTCGTCCTCGATCACTGGCATCCAGGTCGTGCCGCCGTCGGTGCTGTGCAGCATCGCGCGCATGCCGGTCGCGACCAGCTCCTGTCCGCCCGGCTTTGCGGCGATGCTCAGCAGGTTCGCGTCGGTCTTCGTCGGAATCTGCTGCCAGGTCGCACCATCGTCGGCAGAACGTTCGATGTCGCCCTTCTGTCCAACCGCGAAGCGCACCCCTTTGTCGGACTGGAAAAGCGAAAACAGCGAAGGCGACAGATACTGTCCCTGCTTGATCGCTTGCCAGGTCTTGCCTTCATCCCTGGAACGAAGGATCACGCCGAATTCGCCGGCGACCAGAATGTCGCCGGACTCGCTGACGCTCACCGCGTAAATGTTCGGCTGTGCGTTGCCGCCGGGAACATCGTTGATGAATGAATCCCAGCTCACAGGCGCGATCGACGTCCAGTTGAGGCCGCCATCAGCGGAGCGAATCAGCGCGCCGAATTCGCCGCCGGCGACCGCAACACCCGCTGCGGTAACGCTGACAGCAAACAGCCGCGACATGTCCGGGGCGGATGCAGCTTTCCACTGGCCCGCAGATTCCTCGACCAGAATGGCGCCGCGTTGACCGACGGCGATGGTGTGGTCGCCATGCCGATCGACTGCCAGCAAGGCCATCTGGGTTGCACTTTGTTCTACCGGCTCCCAGCCGAGTCCGCCGTCGCTCGATTCGAAAATGCTACCACCGACTCCGACTGCAACGCCCTTGCCTTGGTCGAAGCTGATCCCGAACAGCGCATCGTGCGCCGTTCCCTCCAAGACGGTCTTCAACAACTTGGAGGTGCTGACTTTATCCAATGCCAAACTGACGCCGCCCGCTGCGCCAATTGCGACAATCGCTGAACTTGCACACAGCGCTGTGCATGCCGAAAATTTCATGCTGCCTCCTCGATACCCCGACCAAGTCCATTCGCAGAGGACCTGACCGGGGCGCTAGTCTTGCTTCGACTTTTTAAACGGCACCTAAACGGGCAATCGCCGCCTGAGTCAGGAAGCCGTCGTAGACCTTTCCTTCGTCTTCCGCGTAATACGAACTCGAGTAGCCGCCCGAAATCTGCTTGACGTGGTTGAGCAAGCTCATGCGGCCCGACTGCACGTCCTGGATGTGCACGAACGTCCACGACCAGTTCGGATAGCCGTCCTTGTCCTTGTTGACGACGTCGCCCTGGACCTGCTGGCCGAACGCGCCTTCGACCTGCTTCCAGATTTGTCCGCGACGGTCATAGGTGACGTAGCCGGCGAGCATGCCGTTGCGGGCGTCGATCCACATGGTCTTCTTGCCGACGGGCGCGCGCGGATAACCGGTCGGTTCCGCATCGATCACCAGCGTTTCCGGAACCAGTTCCATGGTCGTGTCCATGAAGGTCTCGCCCTTGGGACCGCCGTGACGATGGTGGTTTTCCCAATTCGGGTGCTCCTTGCCGCGCCAGTTACCGTTGCCCGGCACCAGATGCGGCTCGCGCCGCACCACCTTGTAGTTGCCCCAGGTCAGCATCGGATCGCCGGCGCCCCAGGCGTCGGACAGAAACAAGGTGATACCGGGGACCAGCGGTTCGAAACGCTGGTTGGCCGGGAACTGACGGATGCGGCGGAATTGCGGCAGGTAGCCGTAGATGTCCGGAAACTTGCGCTGGTCGTAATACCAGGGCACCAGAAACGACGCGCCGGCCTGTTCCTGCGGCGAAGTGAAGAACACCGACTGATACCGCAACATGTCCTTATGGCCCTGGAAAATCTTTTCCGCGCCGGTACGACAGGTCGTGTTCAGTTCCGTCCAAAAGAAGTCGTAGGTGAATGCCGGCGATCCGTTCGGGTTGATGTCGAAGTCACGCACGGCGTACTGCGAGATATCGTGGCGACCCCAGCTCAGCGTGATGTTGGCGGTCGCCTCTTCACCGGTACGCATCTCCGGAAACGGGTTGCCGCCGATCCACGGGCCACCAGTCGCCTTCTCGACAACGTTGCCGGTAGCATCGAACGCGGCCTTGCCGGCGTTTCTCAGCGTCGCTTCGTAGTAGGCATGCGGAAACAGCTTGGAGACGTCGGTGGTGGGTGGCCCGATCGTAATCTTGCGGCCCTGTTTGAGGACCTGGTCGTACATGATGGGATCCATCAGATGCTTCACATACTCGACGTTGGCCGAGGTGATGACATCTCCGACCTTGACCTTGCCCTTGGTATTGGCCTCAATGCTGATCAACTCATCCGGATAGGCCTTCGTCACCTGACCCGATCGCGCAATCGTGGGCCACAGCGGCGCAAGCACGCCGGCAGTGGCACCGACCGCAGCTTTCTGAAGCAGCATGCGGCGACCGTAATCAAAATCGTATTTCCTGATGTGCATCTCGTGCTCTCCTCAAAATGTTTTACTAGGTCACTGAAATCCGCTTCGGACGAAGTGGCTAATTCGATGGGCCCCGAGGCATTCGCGGCAGAGCGCACGGAATCGTCGCTCCGATGCGGGCCTCATAAATACGTATGGTTCCAGACCTTATTTTTAACGCGAGTCGATATGCGCGTTGAGCGCTCACGTTGAACTGGCCTTCGGCAAGCACCGAACGCAGCGCGATTGGGTTGGCCGCCGCTCTGGCACGACTTCAAGATTAAGCAAGTAATTCCTCCGTCCGTTGCAGCTTCGTGGCGTGCGGTCAGTGCCGCGCTGAGCTTTCTATCTAAGCATCGACGTCGTATCGCGTCGTTCTTTTCGTCGCACAACAAGTTCTACTACAAGTCAGGTTCGCTACCTTTTATGAGCCTTCCATGCCGCCAATTCCAAGCACTCCTATGTATCTAATGCTCGAATATTTAATATATGCGTACGGTACCATACTATTTTATAAATGCAAGCCCCACAGCTTGTTGATTTGCTGCCGGCTTCCGATTCCGCCAGAGACTTTCGCAGGGATCTGCTGCCCCACTCGCGCTCAGAACGACCAGTAACAACGCGCCGTTCGTCGCGTCGGAAGATACCGACCGCCAAGGCTTCCGGAGTGCAATTCGCGCAGCTTCATGCCATCTGCCTCGCGCTGCCTGACAGGGGCCGCTTGCATTGCCTGCCTTTCCCGGTCTTCCTCTATATTGATACGGAACAATACTATCGCTATTATCCGGACAGGTGTGTCGATGCGGAGCTATTTTTTCGACACCGTTCGATGTGCGACTGGAGGATTAGAAGATGAAAAAGATCGTATTGGTCACATTGCTGTTGGCGCTCTCGGCTCCTGCGTTTGCCGCACCGGCATCCGGGAAAGGTCTTGGATTGACCAACATCACCTTGCTGCATAAAGGCGGCTTGCTTACGCTCCCCGCGTCTCTTAAAGGCCTGCCGATTTCCTTGCTGACGGCTGGCTATTCCGTCACTTCCGGCCTGCCGATCCTGAAGCAGACGGCGCTACCCGGCTTGCTGGTGAAGCTCCGGGCAAGTGCTCGTAACGGCAACACCTAGGACGACATGAGCCGTGAGCGCGCGTCGGCTGCGCCGTCCGCGTTCACGGCCTTGATCTTCACGCATTCACCGTAAGCTGCGGTGCCTCTTTCATGGGTCGACGGTGCGTAGCCGCGGCTGCACATCGAAGCCGCACTTCCAGCCGACAATGGCATCTGGAAACCTTTGCTTCAGCGACGAAGTCCGCATCGCAATCCAACTTCCAAGCGATATATGAGCTGCTCCGCCAACAAGCTGCGCCTGCAGAAGCGGAGCCACAGGATCGTCATGGCCATCTCGATGCAGGCAATTTCCGGTGCCGTCCAGGCGCGGGATATCGAACGTCAGCTTCACTACGTCGTTACGGTCGAGGCCCGGCAAACCTGGAAACGAAGCGACCCCAAGACCGGTGAAGAGTGGTCGAAAGCAACGACGACCCAGCGCTATGAGATCACGACACGTCTCAAGTCCGACGGCCAGCTGCAGGTCCGCAACCTCGAAGACCTGGATCGCAACACGCGCTTCGAAGCGAAGATCATCTTTCTCGCACGGCGCGCCAAGAAGGAGTTCGAAGCATCCGGGCATCCTTTCCAGTTGCCCAGAACGCCGGAGGAGAAGGCCGCGCTGTCCAACCGCATGCAGGAGGACATATCTGCATGCAAAGGTGACCAGCGTTGCAATAGCGACGTCACCATGCGTTACGCGTCGATCTTCGCCGCGCTCGAATATCCGGCAGCCCTCGAAGAAGACACGGTTCCTGGAACCTATCTCTATTTCCTGCCTTTTCACGGCTGCGCGGAGCAATCGCGGGTGACGCTGGAAATGCAGATCGACGGCGTGCGCTTCAACAAGGATGTCGACCGGCTGGTGCCATTCTCAGAACATCACTCGGCGGATTCGATCGACAGCAGCGATGGCCTGGCGCTCTGCGATCATTTCGGCGCGACTATCGATACGCAGGACAGTACTCGATCGATGTATCTGGACAACGTTTTCATTCCGCGCCCGGTAGGCGCGACGATCCATACCGAAAACGGCCACACCAGCACCCAACAGGAGCCACAACCAGTGCCGAGCGCCGTCGTCGACTGGCTCGCAGCGACACTGCGCCATGCCGCCTCGTCAGGTTCGGTGACGACGACACTGCCGCTGCCGCTCTCGTTGAACGGCAATTCCACCTGGCTCGGCCTGTGGCAGGGCGCCGCCAAGGTGAGCTTCCAGTGGTCCTTTACGGAAGTTGCGCCAGTCGCAACCAGGTAAGCTAAGCACGTTGAATCCCGGCAGAAGACGATGACACGCCTATTCGTCGCTACCCTCGTAATTGTTATCTGCGCTGTAGCGTGCGCGCACGACGATCCGCGTTTCGTCGGCTTTTTCGCGGCCTACAAGAACTGTCGCGCCCGTTATGCCGAAATCGATGCGCGGATCGATGCCGCCGGCGTGCGCGATGCCGGCTACTACCGCGTGCCGGGCTTTCCTTACTTGCGCACCGATCGCACCTTGGCTTCGTTCCGCAACGAGGTGCACAGCATCGACGAGGTCGGCGCCTGGGTCCGGCATATGCGCGAGTACGATCAGGAGGCGCGCGAGTTCGAGTATGTCAACCTGGGACTGTCGATACAGGAAGCCGCGATCCTGCGTTTCGATTTGCTGAACTGCGGCCGTGGCCTTGCCGGCATCGAACTCGACGATCCCGCCAATCGGGCTCGCCTGATTGCCGCAGTGGTACCACCCGACGATTATTCGGATACCGCGCGCACGCTGGGTCTGTATCCCCTGGCAGTGCCTCTGCTGCGCGCGCGTGTCACCCAGCATCAAACCGCCGTGATGCGCGCGTTCGCGCGTCCACTGGGCGAATTGGGACAACACGGCCCATTGCTGTTGTGGCAGGTCAAGCCGGTCGAGGACCGTTCGCTCGTCGCGAACGGCTATGGCGATTCACTTGCAGACGAGCTCGGCTTCCCCGGCCTGTTCGATTCCGCCTGGCGCGCGCTTGCCGAGGTCAATGCGCCGGCGCTCTGGATAGACACCGACGACGAGCGCGACCGCCCGGGCGCGCCGACGTGGTCCGCATCCGGTGCGACGGTCGATGCTTCGCAGCCGCTGGTTTATTACCAGATCACATTCACGCGGTTCGGAACCGAGCGGCTGACGCAGATCAACTATTTCGTCTGGTTCAAGGGCCACGGCGATCCGTCGGCAGGCTCTGTCGACGACCACATCGACGGCATGATCTGGCGCGTCACACTGGATCAGCAGGCACGCCCGCTCGCGTATGAAAGTCTGCGTGCCTCAGGTAGCGACCACCTCTGGTTCGCAACGGGCGCGGTGACGCCGCGCATCGAGAACAGCTACTGGCATGAGCCTGCGCTGTTCCCGCAGCCGCAGGTTCCGGATGGACTCAAGGTTTTACGGTTGCAATCGGCCACGCATGCCCTGCAGCGCGTGGTCGGCGCGGATCAGGTAGCCGCAACGGAAAGCCATGTCTATGAACTGCGGCGCTATGAAGACCTGCTGATGCTGCCGCGTCCGGACGGCAGCTCGCGCAGCCTGTTCGGCCCGGACGGTCTGGTCGCCGGCAGTCGCGGCGCCGACGGAATCCTGCTGCGCGCAAGCGGCATCCGCCAGCCCGGCGCGCCGCGTCAACTGGGACATCATGCGATCAGCTATATCGGACGCAGTGAATTCGACGATCCGTTCGTGCTGGAATCAGTGTTCGTACCGCCGCCTGCTGCGCCAGCAACAGACTGATCCCGCCATTGCAGCAGCCAGACGCCGCTGGCGCGGGCAACCATTCGCGTCTTCGCATGCACCTGACAACTGACGAAGGCCAGACGCCGGCCCATTTTCGAAATCGATGCATCGGCTTCCAGCCACTCGCCCGGCAGGCTGCGATCCAGGTAATCGATGTTCATCGACACGGTGAGATTGGCCGGCAACATCCCTAAAGCTTGT
The DNA here is from genome assembly GCA_028291645.1 of Nevskia sp. GTDB lineage: Bacteria > Pseudomonadota > Gammaproteobacteria > Nevskiales > Nevskiaceae > Nevskia. The sequence goes on along the minus strand of JAQGNU010000190.1, from coordinate 57,543 downwards.
TTTAAAGGGGTTCTAGCAGCAAGGCGCGCAACCGCGTCTGGGCACTCGCATGCAAACCCAGGCCCTCGTGCACGAACGCCTGATCGGAACCCCAGGTTTGATCGATCGTCTGCCACGCAGCGGCAAGATAGCTGGGATGTGCCTGCGTCAGCGCGATCATCACCGCCGGATCGATGTCGGTCCCCAGCATGAACGACAGGTCGCGCTGATACCGATTCGTCAACAGATAGTCTTCGAGGATGGCATCGCGCGAAACGCCCAGCGCCATCAGGATCGCTGCGGCGGCAAAGCCGGTGCGATCTTTCCCGCTGGTGCAATGAATCAGGAAGGGCAACGAAGCGGCTTCCAGCAATATATTCATGATGCGCGAATAGATCGCCAACTGGTCCAGCGGGAATCGCGCATAAGCCTCGCGCAGATGAGACTCGACGTCGGCAGCATCGAAATGATTCGCTCGAACACCGGCCAGCAGTTCCTGCGCCTTGGTCGGATAAAAGCCGAGCGCATGAATCTTCAGCTTGGAAACGACATCCACGTGATCCGGTTTGTGCGCACGCTCGTCGGCATGCCGCAGATCGCACAGCGTGCGCAGGCCCAGCGCGGCAAGGATCTCGACATCGGCAACCGTCAGTTCCGCCAGCGAGTCGGAGCGGTAGAGCTGGCCCCACTTCACCTGGCGACCATCGGCTGCACGGTAGCCGCCGAAATCGCGGAAGTTCACCGCGCCGTGGAGTGCCACCAGGCGGGATCGGCTGCGGCTACTGTTAACGTCGGTCACGTTGCGGTTTGAAAGGCCTGGCCTCGCGGAATATGGATTCAGTCTGCAGCGAAAGCGGCGCGCACCGAGCCAAGTCCGACGATCTGCGTTTCGAATATATCGCCGGGGCGTGCAGCGACCATCGGCCCGAGCGCTCCGGACAGAATGATATCGCCGGCACCCAGCGGCCGCCCCATCTGCACCATCTTGCGTGCGAGCCACAACGCCGCGTTGAGCGGATGTCCCAGGCAGGCCGCGCCGCTGCCGGACGACACCGCAACGCCGTTCTGCGTCATCTGCATCCGGCAATTGCGCAAGTCGAGACCATCGAGCCTGAACGGTGTATTGCCCAGCACAAAAAGGCCACTGGAAGCATTGTCTGCAACCGTGTCGACCAGCCGGATGTCCCAGTTGGCGATGCGACTGCCGACGACTTCGATCGCGGCGACTGCGTAACCGATCGCGCAGATCAGGTCAGCGACGGTTGCTTGCTCGACGTCGACAGCGCGCTCCAGCACGAAGGCAACTTCAGCCTCGGCCTTGGCCTGCAGCACACGTCCGGAGGCGATCGGTTCGCCGTCGCTGATCGCCATGTCGGCGAACAGCATGCCGTAGTCCGGTTGATCGACGCCCAGCTGCTTCTGCACGGCCGCCGATGTCAGCCCGATCTTGCGGCCGACAAGACGGCGTCCTTCGCCGAGCCATAACTCGGTGTTGGTCTCCTGCACGCGATAGGCGCCGTCGAGATCGCCCGGCGACAGCAAATCGCTCACCGGTTCACATGGCGTGCTCGAGACATACGCCTGTCGCAATCGCGCTGCCGCACGGTTGATCAGCTCATCAGCGGACGCTGCCGCCGGCATCGGCTCGATCCGGCTCAAGTGTCTGCTCCATTTTTCCCGCCGGCGCCGCCGAAAAAGCGGCGTGCAAGCTTGTTGAATTCCTCGGGCGCTTCGTACTGCGGCCAATGCGCAGCGTCGGCCCGCATCACGTACAACTCGGCGCCGGCGATGCGCGCACACGCAGCCTGCGCACACTCGAGATCGTGGATCGGGTTGTCCCGCGTCCACAGCAGCATCGTGCGATTCCTGATCTGCTCCAGCGGCAACAGAAACTCGTCGTGACGCGGCAGCATGCGATTCACCATCGGCGAGACTTCGCGCCCTTCCGGCATCGTGTAGTAACGCAGGCGCAGGTTCACCAGTTCGTCGGTGATCAGCCGATGATTGTCGGGATGGATCAGCCAGCCGATGCGCGCACGCACGCTGTCGTAGGTCGGCGCCTGCCCCGCGGCTTTCTTCGACAGCTCCATCAGCTGGTCCATGTCGGCGCGGCCCTTGGCGCTGACGATCGGAATGCCGGCGCTGGTGTTGAGCATCAGGCGATCGACGCGTTGCGGATACTTCACCGCGAAGAAGCCGGAGACCCAGCCGCCGAGCGACTCGCCCGACAGATGCGCACGCTGCAGGCCGAGTACATCCATCAGCTCGCGCAGCTGTTCGGCCAGCACCGGCGGCGTGTACTCCATCGGCTTGCGCGTCGACAGGCCATGCCCGACATAGTCGAACGCGATCGTATGAAACTCGTCCGCCAGCGGCAGCAGGTTCTTGCAGTACGCTTCCAGATGCCCGCCGATGCCGTGTTGAAACAGAATCGCCGGTGCCTCCTTGGGGCCGGCTTCCGCAATCCGGATGCGGCCGAAATTCGGCGTTTCGACATAACGGATTTCCGCACCGAGCATATCCAGCCAGAGACTCATCGTTTGGTTCCCTTCAGATTTTTCAGATGACCCGCCAGGATCAGCTTCCACTGATCCAGCAGCGTCCGGAACAACTGCTCGTCGCGCTGCCACAGCGCGCGCACCGCGAAGCCGCGGACGATGCTCAAGGTCAGCCACAGCGCGGTTTCGGCATCTGCACGCGACAGGCCGCTGTCGCACAGCACCGCGAGCCAGGCCTCTTCCACCGCCAACCGGCTGGTGCGTGTCTGCGCGTAAACCTGATCGCGCAGATCGCGATCCTTGGAGCCGGCGAGCACCAGATCCAGAATCACATTGAAGTCGGGACCGAGAAAGAACTCGGTCGAATCGTTGATGATGGCTTCGATCGGATCGGCGCTCTTGTCGGTGCTGCGCGCACGCGACAATCCGCGGTCGAGTCCGGCTTTCAGCAGATGTGCGGCGGTCGCCAGCACCAGACTGTCCTTGGTCGGGAAGTGATGCTGCTGTGCGCCGCGCGAGACTTTCGCGGCGCGCGACACTTCGTCGGTGCGCAAGCCGGCGTAGCCTTTGCGCCGCAGCACCAGCGCGGCCGCTTCGACCAGCCGCAGGCGCATCTCGTCGGTGCGCTCGGCCTGCGTGCGCCGCTTGTGCGGACCTCTGACTGGCTTGGATGCCGGCACGCGCGCGCGCGCATTTCCGGACGTCACGCGTGACCTAGTACTCGACATGCACGATCCCGTCGATCAGCTTGACCGGATAGGTTTGCAGCGGCTCGCTGCAAGGCGTTGCCACCGCCGCACCGGTGGCGATTTCGAAGCCGCACAAGTGCCAGCCGCAGATGACGTTCTGGTCGTCCACCATGCCCTCTTCCGACAGGGAGGCGCTTTCATGTGTGCAGGTATCGTTGGTGGCGTAGTACGCGCCATGCAGGTTGAACAGCGCGATGCGCGTGCCATCCGGCAGTGCGGCGCCCTTGATCTCGCCTTCGAGCACTTCGTCGGCGGCGCAGATGGCTAACAGGTTCGACATGAGGTTCGACATGTTGATTTGTAGTTGGCGAGGTTGATCGGCTAAAGCATCGTGGTGCCGCCGTTGACGCTGATCACCTGCCCGGTGACGAAGGCCGCTTCTTCGGCCGCCAGGTAGGCCACCATCGATGCGACTTCGTGCATTTCGCCGGCGCGGCCCATCGGCACGATGGCGGTGACCTTACACGCCAGTTCCGGATCGCGCCTGGCGACCTCCGCGAGTTGCGGCGTGTTGACGACACAGGGCGCAACCGTGTTGACGGTGATGCCGCACCGCGCGAATTCGCGTGCCAGCCCGGTCGTCATGCCGTGCATGCCGCCCTTGGCGGCGTTGTACGCGGCATGATCCCAAAGTCCGTTGCGCACCGAATCGGCACCGAGGTTGACGATGCGGCCATAGCCCTGCGCCTGCATCAGCGGCAAGGCGTACCAGCAGCACCAGATCGCAGTCCACAGATTGCGATCGATGGTCTGGCGCAAGGTTTCCGGCGTGTGCTGCAGGAATGGCCGCAGGATTCCGCCACCGGCATTGTTGGCCAGGATGTCGAGGCGGCCGTAGCGATTCGACGCCGCGGCAATGGTGCGCTGCGCGACGTCCTGCAGAGAAAGATCACCCGCTTCGGTAACGACTTCGGCGCCGGCAGCAGTGAGTCGTGCCGCCGATTCGCGCAGCAGCGCACTGTCGAGATCTGCCAGCACCAATTTCGCGCCCTCGCGCGCGAAGCGCTCGGCGATCGCATAGCCAATGCCGCGCGCGGCACCGGTGACGACGGCCACGCGGCCTTGCAGCGTGCCGCTCAAGCCAGGGCTCCGCTTGGTTCACCGCTCACGCGCACAACGGACGCCGCGGCCGATGGCACAGCAGCATTCGCATCGCCGGCCTGCTCGATGCGGCCGATCTGACCGAACGCCGGCGACGGCACGCTGCCCCAGCTGTCGAGCGTCCCCGGAACAGGCTCCAGCAAGCGCGCCTCACGGGCGGCATCTTCCGGAAAGCGCTCCATGCCGAAGCTGTACTCCACGGTCATGCGATCCGGATCGAGGAAATACAGGAAGATGCTTTCCGACGGCTGGTGACGACCTGGGCCGAACACGATCTCGATATTGGCCTTCTTCATGCGGTTCATCGCGCTGCCGACATCGTCGATGTCCTGCACCATGAAGTTGACGTGGTTCAGGTGATCGTGTGCGCCGGTCAGAATTGCCAGCGAATGGTGCAGCGGGTTGGGAAAGCAGCGTAGAAACGCCGCGAAACCGGGCACGAAATCGGAGACGCAGAAACCCAGCTTCTCGGTAAGGAAACCCAGCGACTGATCGAAGTCGGCAACGTTGAGAACGACATGGCCGAGCCGTTCGATCTTGGCGACCGTCGGCCTGAAAGCCTGCGCCAGCTGCATCATCTGCACGAAGAACTCGAAGCACAGGCCGCTGCCCGGCAGCCGGAAGCGGAACGCGGCGACGGTGCGCAACTGTTTCAGTTCCGCGGCAGGAACCTCCTCCAGTGCCACACCCAGCGAAACGATGTAGCGGCGTGCGGCGGCGAGATCGGCAGCGCTTGCCAGCTCGAAGCCGATGCGTTTGACGCCGGGCTCACTCGCGGAAAACAGCAGCAGGTTGTGATGATCGCGCGAGCAGCGCAGCGCGGTGAACGTCTCGCTGGATTCGGTCAGCGCGAGGCCGACCTGATCGACGTAGAAAGCAGTGCTGGCCGCAACGTCGGTGACATTGAGCGCAACGTAACCGAGACGACGATAACGAAAAGGGACGTTCATTCGGGCTTGCCTCACAGGATGATGCTGATGCGACCGTTCGGCTTGAGACCGTCCATGTCGAGCATGCAACGCTTCTCGCGAATACGCAGGCCATCGGCGAGAAGCGCGAGACGATAGCGATAGCTGCCGATATAGGTTTCGGTCAGGCCGGCCTTGGTGCGATACGTCAATACCGCGGCACCGACGATCAACTCGTCGTCCCTGCGTTCGCGGATGCGTACGTTGCTGACCAGATGCCGGGTCTTCGATCTGGGGAATTCCGCGTGCGCCGTGCGCTTCAATAAACGCTCGACGCGCTGTTCGAGGCGGAAGCGATCGTCGGCTACATAGAACAGATCGACATCCGGCGACGCGTCGGGCGCGCTATCGGTGGTCGGCACGTAGTAGCAGGCGTCGTCGGTGAACAACTTGAGCCAATCCTTCAGGCGCCACTCGTCGAGCAGCTCCGCTTCGAAGAACATGAAGTCTTCGACCTGGTCCCGGGTTACCTCGGCAATTGCGCTCACTCGATTCTCCTCAAGCGCCGGCCGTTGCCTGGGTGCATGCCTGCCATTGCGTCCAGAAAGCGCGCATCTGCAGCTCGTCGTCGTAGTTCACGCGCGCCTTGGTCATGCCCTTGGAGATGTCGTTCCACGGCGCTTCGCGCATGTTCTCGTAGCCGCGTTGGCATTGTTCGAGCGCTTCGACGTCGTCCGGCGTCGCGAAGCCGCCCGGTCCGAGGAATTCGAGAAAGTTGGACAGGCGGAACTTGCGCGCCCAGGCGCTCTCCTCCTTTGGTGCAAGTGCCCAGCCGAACACCTGCATCGCGTCCGGCGCGGTCGGATAGTAGGTGCGCACGGTGATCGCCATGATGTCGTTCAGCACCAGGTTCGGAAAGATGAACATGTTGCGGTTGAAGTAGGCGATGCGATGCGCGCGCTGCTCGCCGAAGCGCTCGACCAGCCGCTGGTAGACACGATCGAGCTCGGCCTTGCCTTCTTCGCCCCACAACGGAATCCACTGCGCGACCGGGCGCCCCCAGGGCGCGCGGTACTCGATCACCGCGTGACCATTGCCGAGGTCGTAGCCGGTGCCGTCGAACGGCACCGCCGACATGCTGCCTTGCGAGTTCTTCAGGTAATCGATGTAGGTCGCATGCGTGTTGATCGCGTGATAGCCATCGATGCTGTTTTCGGTCAGCAGCTTCCAGTTCGCGCGGATCTGATATTCCTGGGTGCCGCCGACCAGCGTCATGCCGGCCTCGGACTGATCGGCGACGATGTCGATCCACTCCTTGGCGCCGGCCAGATAATCCGACAGGCTCTGCACACTGCGGTCGAAGCAGATGAACCAGAAACCACGATAGCTGTCGAGCCGCGGCACCGGCACCAGGTTGGCGGCGCCGTCGCAATTGAAATCGGCCGGATAGCTGTCCTGTCCGGGCTGGCTTTTCAGCTTGCCATCCGAGCCGAACACCCAGCCGTGGTAGAAGCACTGGAACGACTTGGCGTTGCCCTTGCGCTCGCGGCAGACCTGCGCGCCGCGATGCGGGCAAACGTTGAAGAACGCGTTGAACGTGTTCTGCGCATCGCGCGTGAACAGGATGCCGCGCTTGGCGATGACGCGATTGACGAAATCGCCAGGCTTGTTCAACTCCGATTCGTGACCCAGATAGAGCCAGCATTTTTCGAAGATATTCTTGTACTCATCGCGCAGGATCTGCGGATCGACGAAACTGCGGCGCGAAACCTTGAAGGTATGGCGCAACGGATCGATCCGCACCGCGGCTTGATCGCTACTTTCGGCAAGAGGCATGGCGTTTTCCGGGAGACTGCATTTCAGCAGATGACAATGTCGGCCGCGTTCGGAATGTCGAACTCGGTGCCGCAGTCCTGGCAGGTGATTTCGTTGATTCCGCGCGGATCGCTGAGAAAACCTTCAAGTGCGACATTGCAGCCCGGACACAGGAACCAGACCTGGACCGCCTGCACATGCACGCGCATGACCTTGAGTCGAACTGCTTCTCTGCTTTCAATAATTTTTGCGGCGCTTTTCATGGCGTCCTCCGCGCTTTGGTCAGTTCAACGAATTGCTCTTCACGAAATTCGCATTCGCCCCGTTGTCCGCCGCGTCTGCGTTGCAACTCCAGCGCACGCAGCTCATTGCGCCGGATTTTCCCTGAGACGGTTTTGGGCAGATCGCAGAACTCGATTGCCCGGATGCGCTGGAACGGCGCGAGACGAGTGCTGGTGAAGCGGAAGATCGACAGCGCGATCTCGCGATCGGGCGCGAAACCCGGCTTCAGCATCACGAATGCCTTGGGCACACACAGGCGCTTCGGATCGGGGCTTTCGACGACGGCGGCTTCGGCCACTGCGGCATGCTCGATCAGCACGCTCTCCAGTTCGAACGGTGAAATGCGGTAGTCGGAACTCTTGAAGACGTCGTCGGTGCGGCCGATGAACCAGTAATAACCCTCGGCGTCGCGCCGCGCGACATCGCTGGTGCCATAGTGACTGCCACCGAGCGCACGCGCTGTGCGCGCAGCGTCGCCGTCGTACCCGGCCATCAGACCGGCCGGCCGGGGACTCAGTGCGATCGAGACTTCGCCTTCGAGTGCGGGCTGCCCGTCGCCGTTGAGCAGGTCCACCGCATAGCCCGGCAGCGGCCGCCCCATCGAACCGGGTCGCACGGCCTGGCCTGGCGTATTGCCGAGCATTGCCGTGGACTCGGTCTGGCCGAAGCCCTCGCGTACGGTTAAGCCCCAGGCCGCTTTGACGCACTCGATCACTTCGGGGTTGAGCGGCTCACCGGCGCTGGTGACTTCGCGCAAGCGCACCGGATACTGCGCAAGCTCGGTCAGAATCAGCGAGCGCCACGCGGTCGGCGGCGCACACAGCGTGGTGACACCATGACGTGCAATCGTATCGAGCGTGCGCGCCGCATCGAACGCCGTCTGGTTGTAGATAAAGATCGTTGCGCCGACGTTCCACGGCGCGAAGAAACAACTCCAGGCGTGCTTGGCCCAACCCGGCGAGCTGATGTTGAAATGCACATCGCCTTCACGCAGGCCGAGCCAATAGGTCGTGCTGAGATGCCCGACAGGATAACTGCGATGCGTGTGCATCACCATCTTCGGTTTGCTGGTGGTGCCGGACGTGAAGTACAGAACGAACGGATCATCCGCAGCGGTCGCGCCATCCGCGGCAAAAATCTCCGGCATCGCTGCGCTGTCGGCGTAAGCGCTCCAGCCAGGTGCATTGCCGCCGACAAGGATGCGGCGGCACGATGCGGCGACGCCATCGAATTTTTCGGCAACGCTCGTATCGGCGATGACTGTGGTGATCTGCGCGCGCTCGATGCGATCGGCCAGATCGGCCTGCGCCAGCAGCGTCGTCGCCGGGCTCAGCACGACGCCGAGCTTGAGTGCGGCGAGCATGATCTCCCACAGCTCGACAGTATTCGGCAACATCATCAGCACACGGTCGCCGCGACCGATGCCAAGGCCGCGCAAGTAGTTGGCGCAGCGGTTTGAAGCGACGCGCAGCTGTTCGAAGCTGCGCTTTACCTCACCACCCTCGTGGTCGACGATCCACAAGGCGAGTCGCTGATTGTCCTGCGCGATGACGTCGAAATGATCGATCGCCCAGTTGAACTGCGGCAACTCCGGCCAGCGGAATTCAGCATAGGCCTTGGCGTAGTCTTCGCGATGCGCGAGCAGCAGATCGCGCGCGGCGCGAAAGCACTCGCCGGGATTCCGATGCTGGTCTGGGCTTGCGCTCATCGTCGCCGGCTCAGGCAGCGGCCTTGGCCCGCGCCAGATCGAGGGCGACGTCTTCGATCATGTCTTCCTGGCCGCCGACGGTCTTGCGGCGCCCCATCTCGACCAGGATGTCGCGCGCCGATACGTCGTACTTGGCCGCGGCGCGCTTGGCGAACAGCAGGAACGAAGAATAGGCGCCGGCGTAACCGAGCGTCAGCGAATTGCGGTCGATGCGCACCGGGAAATCGAGAATCGGCGTGACCAGGTCCTCGGCAACATCGGTGACCCTGTACAGATCGACGCCGGTCTCGATGCCCATGCGTTCGCAGACGGCGATGAAGACTTCCAGCGGCGTATTGCCGGCACCCGCGCCCATGCCGCCGCAGGCGCAGTCGATGCGTGCGGCGCCCGCCGCGACTGCGGCGATCGAGTTGGCGACACCCATTGCGAGATTGTGATGGCCGTGGAAGCCGATCTCGGTGTCGGACTTGAGCGCGTCGCGCAGCAGACCGACGCGCGCGCCGACATCCTCGGGCAGCATGTAGCCGGCCGAGTCGGTCGTGTAGATGCAGTTGGCGCCGTAGCTCTCCATCAACAAGGCCTGCTCGACGATCTTCTCCGGTGCGGCCATGTGCGACATCATCAGAAAGCCGACGGTATCGAGACCCATCTTGCGGCCCAGCGCGATGTGCTGCTCCGACACGTCGGCTTCGGTGCAGTGCGTTGCTACGCGAATCGTAGCGATGCCGCAATCCGCCGCCATGCGCAATTCGTCGACGGTGCCGATGCCCGGCAGCAGCAGCGCCGAGACCCTGGCCTGCTTCATCAGCGGCACCACTGCACGCAGATAATCCTCGTCGCTGGCGGCGGCAAAGCCATAGTTGACCGAGTTGCCGCCGAGACCATCGCCGTGCGTGACTTCGATCAGCGGCACGCCGGCCTCGTCGAGACCGGTCGCGATGGACTTCATCTGTTCGATCGTGATCTGGTGCCGCTTCGGATGCATGCCGTCGCGCAGGGACATGTCATGCACACGAATCTTGCGTCCCTGCAGGCTCATGCGATGGCCTCCGTTGCAAGGTGCGTCGGCAGTTGCCAGCGGCCCGCCAGCATCTCGCGCGCAAACACTTCGCCGGTGCGCGCAGCGGCGGCGGTCATGATGTCGAGGTTGCCGGCATACTTCGGCAGGTAATCGCCGAGACCCTCGACTTCGAGATAGATCGATACGCGGCGGCCGTCGAATACCGGGCCGTTCTTCAGGCGATAGCCCGGCACGTACTTCTGCACTTCCGCCAGCATTGCCTGCACCGATGCGGTGATCGCCGCCTGGTCGGGTGCGTCGACGGTCAGGCAGTGCACGGTGTCGCGCATAATCAGCGGCGGTTCCGCCGGATTGATGATGATGATGGCCTTGCCGCGCGCAGCGCCGCCGACACGCTCGACCGCGCGTGCGGTGGTGCGGGTGAATTCGTCGATGTTCTTGCGTGTGCCGGGACCGACCGAACGCGACGACACGGTGGCGATGATCTCGCCGTATTCCACCGGCTGCACGCGCGACACCGCCGCGACCATCGGAATCGTCGCCTGGCCGCCGCAGGTGACCATGTTGACGTTGGTCGCGCGCCGCCCGATCTGCGCATCCAGATTGACCGGCGGCACGCAGAACGGGCCGATCGCTGCCGGCGTCAGATCGATCATCAGCACGCCGTGAGCGGCGAGCTTGCGCGCATTCTCGGCATGGGCGTACGCCGAAGTCGAATCGAAGGCGATGCGTATGTCGTCGGCTGCGATATGTGCCAGCAATGCATCGACGCCGCCATCCGTGGTGTTCAGACCGAACGAGCGGGCGCGTGCCAGACCTTCGGAACCGGGATCGACGCCCACCATCCAGACCGGCTCCAGCACTTCGCTGCGACGCAGCTTGTACAACAGATCGGTGCCGATATTGCCTGGCCCGATCAGCGCGCACTTGATCTTGCTCATCCTCTTCCTGTGCTCAGGCCGCCCTCTTCCGGGCGGCTCGTCGTGTTTAGGTAGGTAACAATACCGTATGGTTACAGACTATTCAACATTCAGGCTGGCTGGCTTGTAAGTTGATCGGAAGATGCTTGCATGGCGCTCGATTGCGCCGGCCGCAAGCGCGCCTGTCCGCGACGATCCCGCAGCGCGTGGCTGGGCTTCCTGAAAGCAGCAGCCGCTCAGACGATGAGGTAGCCACCGAACCAGTTGCGGATGGAATCCGGCAGTGCGAGCGGACGACGCGTCTGTTCGTCGATCAGCACCAATACCGTCTCCGCCGTGCCGAAGCAGCGCTCGCCGTCGAACAGGCCCTGCCCGATCCGGCACGAGCTGCGACCGACGGAAAGCACGCCGGTACCCACATCAACCTGTGCCGGCCAGAAGGCTTCACCGAGGAAATTCAGGATCAGCTGCGCCGGCAGGAACATCGCGCGCTCGGCGGCATCCTTCTCGACGTAACGCTTGACGAACATCGAGCGGCCGGTTTCGCAGAACGCGCCGAACGCGAGATTGTTGGCGTGGCCGACCAGATCGGTGTCGGACCAGCGGACATGCTCCGGCACACAATGGGAATAAGACTGGCGCCGCGCCAACAGCGGATTTGCAGGATAGGAAGACATAGCTCGTGAGGTGGACTAGAAGAAATGGGGTTTTCTAAAATTAGTAATGATAGATACTATTGCCGCTTCCAAACACCCGACGCGGAGCGATATGACGACGACGATTGCACAGGAACGCGAGCTGCGCGTCGCCGCGCGCGCCTTGGCGAAGGGCAATCTGGTGCACGCCTACGGCCACTGCAGCGCGCGTCTCGACGACAAGACCTTTCTGGTCTGTGCCGCGAAGCCGATGGGCACGATACTTCCCGGCGAAAATGGCACGATCGTTCCAATCGACGGCCCACTGCCGGACGGCGTGCTCGGCGAAGTGCGCATCCACCAGGCGATCTATCGTCGACGCAGCGATGTCGGTGCGGTCTGCCGCATCATGCCGCCGCAGACGATGCTGCTGTCCTTGCTGCGGCGTACGGTGCGCCCGCGACATGGCTTCGGTGCGTACTTCGCGCCTTCACCGCCGCTATGGGAAGACCCGCGCCTATTGCGCGACGATGCCGCGGCTGACCGGCTGGCGCAAAAGCTGGGCACCGACAAGGCCATCGTCATGCGCGCGAATGGCGCCGTCGTCGTCGGTGCGGACCTGATCGAGGCCGTCGCGCTGTCCTGGTTTCTCGAAGAGGCGGCGCGTGTCGAAACCGCACTGGCCGATCTGCACGCCGACGGCGACGAGACGCTGCTGACGGCCGATGAGACGCTTGCACGCCAGGTCACCGCCGGCAGGGTCTACGAGCGTATGTGGGAATACCTCAGCCACGGCGATCCAGAACTGACTGCCTGATGCGTGAGTTTTGCTTGCGCCGAGATGGCCATCCCGCGCCGTTTTTGCTGTTATCGAACTGCGCGACTGGCAGCAAACGGCGCGGCTGTTATCGGCGATGCACCCGCGGCGATACGCGTTTCGCGAATCAGTGCCCGGCCCATGAACCAAGAGTGGCTGTCGAACCACAGGCCCCAGATCACCATCGGCATGAAATAGCCGAACAGGCCGTGATAAGCGAAAGCACCGCTCTTGGTGAATGCCGGAACACCGGCCGTGATCAGCGCGACCGCGCCGATGATCGATGCGATCGACAGCCAGCGCGGAACCATCTTCGCCGCGCGACGATCCTGCAGCATCACCACCGCGGCGGCGATCATCTGCAATGACAGGATCGGCCAGGTCAGAAGTATCGCGAGCCAGGCGCTGTCGTTGGAGGAAACGATCACGTCGGGATTCGCACCGAGCCGGTAGGCCGCGTTAATCCACAGACAGCAACTCAGCATGACCAGCACGACGATACCGCCGCCGGCCATGCCCTGCACGATGGCCCATACCGGCATGCGTCCTTCCATCTTCGCCATCATGGCGCTGAGCTGAGCGGTCCAGATGCCGAGGAAACAGCAACCGATGATCCAGATCGAGCAGCCGAGTTCGATGCCGAATTGATGCGCGGCAAAGAACGTCGCAGTTGCCGCAGGGCTTAGATCGGCGTGTGCCGGATGCAGACCCTGCGACAGACCGAACCAGCCGATCAGCGTGAGTAGCGTAAAAATCGGGCCACACCAGATTGCGAACAACTGGTTGTTGCGACTGCTTTCTTCCGAAATATCCACGGCATCCTCCTGTTACTGTCAGAACACCAGCACCGGCTTGATCGCTGCACCCGTTTCCGTCGCATGCGCGGCTTCGTTGATCTGCTCGAATCTGAATTTGCTGATCAGGCGATCGAACGGGAATTTCCCGGCCTTGTACCAGCCGAGCATGCGCGGAATGAATTCCTGCGGATTCGAATCGCCCTCGGTGATGTATTTCACGCGCGCGCCGCGGATCAGCATGCTCATCAGGTTCGCCGGCAGGTTCGCATCCGGTGGCGGCACGCCGATCAGCCCCAGCATGCCGCGCGGCAGCATCGTCTCGATAGCGACGCCCATCACCGCTGGGATACCGGTGGTATCGAGCGCGTAGTTGACGCCGCCGCCGCTCAGCTCCTTGATCTTCGCCAGCACATCCGGCGTTTCCTTCGGATTGATCACGTGGGTTGCGCCGAGCTGCTTCGCCAGTTCACCGCGCGCGGCATTCGGCTCGATCACGATAACGGTGCCGGCATCGATCGCACGCGCACCGAGCAGTGCGCTGAGTCCCACCGCGCCGCCGCCGAAGATCGCCAGCGAATCGCCCTTCTGCATCTCCAGTGAATTGACCGCGCCGCCGGCACCGGTTTGGATGCCGCAACCGAGCGGGCCCATGATTTCCAGCGGCAGGTTCTTGTCGATCACCACCGTGTTGATCTCGCGTGCGATCGCCAGTGTTGCGAATGACGACTGGCCAAAGAACTGGCCGTGCACCGCCGCACCGTTCTGTGCGAGCGAGGTCGAGCCATCGCTGGGCCGCACGCCGGCAAAATTGTTGGCGAGGAAGTTGTAGCAGTAGGCCGGCTGCGACTTTGCGCAGTTCGGACACGACTGGCAGGAGTTGAAGCTCAGCACGACATGATCGCCGACCTTGACGCCGGTGACCTTGTCGCCGATCGCTTCCACGATGCCGGAACCTTCATGACCGAGCACGATCGGCATCGGCACCGGGAAACCGTCGCGACATACCAGATCGGTATGACAGATGCCGACACCGACCATGCGCACCAGCACTTGATCGCCGCTCGGGGCGGCGACATCAATCGACTCGATCGTGAACGGACCGCCGACGTTGCGGACGATCGCTGCACTGGCTTTGAAGCTCTGTACCGATGTAGTCACTTGTGCTCTCTTCCTTGGTTTTCGAATCGGGCGGTCGCTCAATCCGCGATCTTGACCAGCAGCTTGCCGCGGTTGCGGCCTTCGAACAGGCCCTGGAACGCATCGGGCGCCTGTTCCAGACCGACGACGATGTCCTCGATCAGCTTGATCCGGCCGCTGTCGATCCAGGCGGTCATTTCGCGATGGAATGGTTCGAGGCAATGACGCAGGTGGTCGAATACGACGAGACCGCGCACCTGCAGGCGCCGGTTGATGATCTCGTTCAGCAGACTCATGCTGGACTGGTATTTGCCGCTATAGGCTGCTTCACCGAAATGCGGCGTCGCCATCAGTCCGCAGGCGGCGATGCGCGCGTCCTTGTTGAGCAGCGGAACGACGGCATCGAGCGCCCTGCCGCCGATGGTGTCGACGAACACGTCGACGCCTTTACCGCAAGCCGCGCGCAGCTGCTCGACGAAATCGCGTGCGCGATGATCGACGCAAGCGTCGTAGCCGAGCCGTTCCACCGCTATCCTGCATTTCTCGGTTCCGCCGGCAATGCCGACCACGCGACAGCCTTTGATCTTCGCGATCTGCCCCGCAATCTGGCCAAGACCGCCGATCGCAGTGCCGACGACGACGGTCTCGCCGGCGAGCGGCGGCGCCAGTTCTGTCAGTGCGACATAAGCACCGAATGCGGACGTGCCATAGGCGCTCAGCGCATGCGAGGGCTGTTTCAAGCCGAAGTCGAGCTTGCGCAGGCGCCGGCCCTCGGAAATGCCGTAGCCCTGCCAACCCCAGAAGCCACTGAGCAATTCGCCAGCCTTGTAATCGGGATGGCGCGACTCCTCGACACGGCCGACCGTCGGCCCGACCATCACGTCGCCCAGATTCACCGGCTCGGCATCCGCACTGACGCGTTTGACGCGGGCATACAGCATGACGTCGAGCGACAGCCACAAGGTGCGCAAGCGCAACTGCCCCTCGCCGACTTGCGGCACCGGTGCCTGTTCGAGTCTGAAGCAGTTGGCCGTAGGAACGATGTAACGAGGCCGTTCAACCACCACAACGCGCCGATTGACGTTCACTGAGAGTCTCTCTCCTGGTACGCCGGTCGTGCCGGCGGTCTATTTCTGATGCCACTGCGCGCAAGTCACCGAGCCGCGCTTGAACATAATGATATGGTAGCCTACTATACCTAGCAAGCTTCTGCCAAAAGAGCAGCGGATCGTGTTGGAGGAATGATGGGTTTGTTCAAATCGATGTTCGGGCAGAAAGAGGCCAAGTTCGTCGAGGTCGCGCCCTTCGGCGCGCGCTACGAGGTACCCAGCGGTCAGACCATGCTCGAAGCCGCGCTCGCCAACGGCGTGCCTTTTCCGCATAACTGCACGGTCGGGACTTGCGGCTCCTGCAAATGCAAGCTGAAGGCCGGCCGGGTCAACGCGCTCACCGATTTCGGCTACACCCTGTCGCAGCAGGAGATCGCGGCCGGCTTCATCCTTGCCTGCCAGGCGATTCCGCGGGACGCGCTGACCCAGGTCGAGGTGGAAAGCCAGGCGCTCGATGCGCCTGCACCGGAGCAGTTCGTCGGCAAACTCGTCGCAAGCGCAGCGCTGACCCACGACATCGTGCGCATCACCGTCGAACTCGATCGTCCGATCAGGTTCATCGCCGGGCAATACGCCAACCTCAAGTATCCGAACATCCGCCGGGCACGCAACTATTCGTTCGCGGACGCGCCGGATCGCGACGGCCGCAGCTCCGTCAGCTTTTTCATTCGCAAGGTCCCGGGCGGCGCATTCACCGAGGACCTGTTCGCCGGGCGGTTGCAGAACGTGCCGCTCGATATCGAAGGACCGCACGGCGCATTTCATCTGCACCCGGGGTCCACCCCGATGATCTGCATCGCCGGAGGCAGTGGCCTCGCGCCACTGCTGAGCCTGCTCGAAAACGGCCGCAAGGACCGCGTCAAGCGGCCCTGCGCCTTCCTGTTCGGCGCACGTACGCAAGCCGATCTTTACGGGCTCGAACAGATTCAGCAGATCGCGGCGTCATGGGCCGACAAGTTCGTCTTCCTGCCGGTGCTGTCGCACGAGCCGGCGGACAGTTCGTGGACCGGCGCACGCGGCCTGGTCACGCAATTCATCACCGACGCCATGCCTGGCATCGACTGGAGCAGCGCCGAGGGCTACATGTGCGGACCGCCGGGAATGATCGATGCCGGCATCGCATCGATGACCGAAGTCGGCATGCAACTGGACGACATCTATTACGACAAATTCACCGACGAGAGTCATATCGCAAAGATGCCCTGAGCTGCATCGCAACCGACGCCGCGGCATCCAGCAAAACATTTGAGAGCCATCGCAAACCCATCAGACGTACGCCGTCGCCAAGCCACCCAAGCAAACGCTCAGAAACTTTAACTCAGGGAACTCAAGCCAACATGACGACCAATATCAAACATGCCTTCTTCCTGATTCTCGGCGCCGCGGCGTTGTTGCTGACCTGGCCGCACGCATTCGAATGGATGCGCAACGGCGGCAACATCATGAACCCGATCCAGTTCTTCGGCGATGCGATCAAGGCCGGCGGCACCGCCGCCTTCCTCAGCATCGACATGGCAATCGCCTGGCTCGTGTTCATGGTGTGGGTGGTGTTCGACAGCCGGCGCATCGGCATGGGTATGAAGTGGGGCTGGTTCTTCGTCGCACTGTCTTACATCGGGGTTTCGATGGCCTTTCCGGTCTACCTCGTCGTTCGCGAGCGCTTCCTGGACAGCCGCGGCGCGGTCGCTGGCGCAGTGCCCAGCGTCGGCTAGAGGCGCAGTCCGCGAATTGAAGCACTCGATCGTGCCGAAGCCAGACGGGATGAGCCGGGCAGATTGCTGATCGTCGGGTGCCGGCCGACCACGGTTGCGTCGGAACCGCCTGCGTCGCCTTCATCAGCCGCTCCACACCGAGTCCGCAGGCGCGGACCGCCGGCGGATGTCGCACGCGTTTCGAGCCGTGTCTTGTACAACCGGAGACTGCGATGAACCTTTTTCAGATCACGTTCGCTCTTTTTTCCCTCGTCGCCGCCGGCGGCTTGCTGATGACGGCAATGGTCGTCGCAAAAATCAGGATTCCAGCGGCCTTGGGCGCCGGTCACGGCATCGCTGGACTGATCTCCCTGGCAGTGCTGTTGACGGTGAATCTCAGGAGCGACGCGACTCCGGCACTTGCCTGGTGGGCGCTCGCGGTCCTCTCGGCCGGCTTCGCAGGCGGCGTGCTGTTGTTCCGCGTTCTGTTCAGGGGCGCAGCACCGCTGCTGCTGCTCGTCGTCGCGCATGGTTCGGTCGCAGCGCTGGGTCTCTACCTGCTGTACGGCCCTGCGTTCCGAATGTCGTGAGCTGCCTGTACGCAGGCAACGCAGCAGCAACCACTTGCAACTGATCTCCATGCGAACGCGATATGTAGCATCCGGCCTTTTGTTGCTGAGCCTGCTTCCGCTCGAGGCCAACGCAACGCTCGGCGTGTTCGAGCATGGCGCCGGCATCAAATCCCTGGGCAACGGCGGCATCAGTTACGTCGATGCCGAAGAAACCACCGCGATCGCGGCCAATCCCGCATCTGCAAGCGGCCTCGGACGCCGTTTCGATCTCGGCGTCGACCTGCTGATGCCGAACGCGAGCACCACGATCGTCGGCAACAGCTTGGGCCCGGACCAGCGCTCCGACTCGGATGCGCACCACTACTATTTCATTCCGCAGGGCGGCATCACGCTGCCGTTGTCGGATCGCTGGAGTATCGGCGCATCCGCCTACGCCGCCGGCCTCGGGCCCGACTACACGATGAGTCCCTACGCGCGCTTCGCGTCGCCGGCGGAGGCCGCCGCCGCGCAGAGCAGCAGCCTGGCGCTGAAGATCTCGGGTTTGTCATTGGTACTGGCGCATGTGCTGATGCCCGGACAATCGATCGGTGTGGCCGTCAATCTGCAGCGCGAGACCATCGAGATAAAAGGCCTGGCGCCATTTGAAGCGTTTTCGCAGGCACCCGACGGCGTCACCGACGTCGGCAAGCATGGCGCACTCGGCGGCAGCCTCTCGATCGGCTGGACCGGAACGCTGACGCCGTGGATGACCGGTGGCCTGTCGTATCGCTCGAAGAGTTGGAGCCAGCGCATCAGCGAATACGGTGGCCTGTTGCCGGATGGTGGCCGACTCGAGTTGCCGGCCGTGTATGGCGGTGCGCTGGCATTTACGCCGCTGCCGAAACTGCAGATCGCCGTGGAATTCGGACGCGAGGATTACGCCTCGCGTCACGCGTTCGGCAATGGCATCGAGCTGCTTGCACAGGGCAAGCCGCTCGGCTCGGCGAATGGTCCCGGATTCGGCTGGCTCGATCAGAATTCCTACAAGCTCGGCGTGTCGTATCAGGCGCTGCCGAGTCTGCGCGTGCGCGCAGGCTACATTTATTCGACGCAGAATTTTCCGCCCTCGCAGACGCTGTTCAACGCATTGGCACCGGCAACCTTGAAAACCCACTACACAGCCGGCGCGACCTGGGCGTTCCACAGCCGTTACGAATTGTCGGGCTACGCGGCACTCGCGCAACAGCATCACATCGACGGCCGCAATTCGATCCCGCAGGCGCTCGGCGGCGGCGAGGCAAACATCTCCAACGAGTTGTTCCTGGTGGGCCTGTCGGTGGGACGCCAGTTCGGAAAATGATTCCGCGATTATGTGGCGTGCCCAACGGCGCGAAGCCGGTCGCGTTTACCCGACGACGTTCTCGACATCCTTCAGGAATTGATCGCGGACTGCGCGCTTGAGCACTTTTCCGGTTGCGGTCATCGGCAATACGTCGACGAAACGAACCGTCTTGGGAACCTTGTACCCGGCGATGAGCGTGCGGCAGTGCGAAATCACTTCGTCGGCGGTCAGTGTGGCGCCCTCGGCGACGATCACGACCGCAGTGACTTTCTCGCCCCAGCGTTCATCCGGAACACCGATGACGGTGGAGAGTCGCACGGCGGGATGCTTCTGCAGCGCCTGTTCGACTTCTCCGGAATAGACGTTCTCGCCTCCGGTGACGATCATGTCCTTGACGCGATCGACGATGTACAGCAGCCCCTCGGCGTCGCGGAAACCGGCATCGCCGGTTCGGTACCAGCCGCCTTGCAATACTGCCGCGGTCGCATCGGGCTGATTCCAGTAGCCGCCGAACAGCGATGGCGAGCGCACCATGAATTCTCCGGTCGCCCCCTGCGGCAACTCCTTGCCTTCGGCATCGACGATCTTTATTTCGATCAGCGGCAATGGCGTTCCACACGAGCGCAGCCTGGCCTCGTTGTCGATGTCATGCTGCTCGGGGCGCAACAATGTAATGGCACCGGACGATTCAGTGGCGCCGTAAAACTGCATGAAGCGGCATTTCATCTCGGCGATCGCCCGCTGCAACAGACGCGAACTGATCGGCGAGCCGGCGTACATCACCAGACGCAGCGAAGAGAAATCCGCGGTCGCCGCGTCGGGATGATCCAGCAGCATCTGGATCGCGGTCGGCACCAGCGCACAGATAGTGGGACGGTCACGTTCGATCAGCTTCAAGGTCCGACCCGGATCCAGCGCCGGCAGGATCGAAACGGTGGAGCCGTTGTAGAGCGACTGCACCGAAAGCCCGGTGCCGACCAGGTGGAAGTTCGGCATGACCATCAGCATTACGTCATCGGCTTGCCACTGCAGCGCGGGCTCCAGATGTTCGCAGAGCCGCATGTAGCCGAAGCCGCGGTGCGTCAGCTGGACGCCCTTGGGCTTTCCGGTGGTGCCCGAGGTGTAGATCAGGACAGCGGTATCCTCCGCGCTGCATTCGATGGCGGGATCCACCGGCTCGCCGGTACCGAGCCAGTCTTCAAATTCATCTGCAGCCGTGCTGGTCGAGTCGAACTGGATGCAGCGGAATTTATGCGTGCAGCTCCCTTGCAGATTTTTGGCGACGCTGGAAAATTCCTTGTCGACGAATATGATCGGGCAGCGCGCATCCTCGATCACCAGCGCCAGTTCGGTTTCCGTGAGCCGCCAGTTCAGAGGCGTGATTGCACAAGCGGCCTTGGTGGCGCCGAACAGCGCTTCGAAGTAGCGGGCGGAATTCTTGCCGATGAAGCCGATGTGCGAGCACCTGGGAACGCCCGCGGCGACGAGCGCCGCGCCGATCAGGTTGCTGGTTCGGTCGAGTTGACGAAATGTGCGTCCACCCACGCCATCGATCAGCGCAATCTTGTCGGGCAGCGTGCGTGCGTAATACCGCGGAATGTCGGCGAGCGATTTGATTTCAGCGTGTAACCACATGTTCTTCCTCCCTCGGCGCGTTCAGCTGCGCACTTTTATCAGCGACTCAGCTGCCGTGAAACTGCGGCTGCCGCTTTTCCACGAATGCAGTGATGCCCTCGCGCGCGTCGGCGGTCGACGCGGCACGCGCAAGCGCCTGCGCTTCGTCTTCGAGCTGCGCTTCGAACGGTTGTCCCAGCGCCCGGCTGAACAGGCGCCGGATCTCGCCGTAGGCACGGGTGGGCCCATTACTGAGCTTGATCGCAGCCTGTTCGGCCTCCGACACGAGCACTGCGTCGTCGACGACGTGATCGACCAGACCGACGCGGCCGGCTTCGTCGGCAGTCAGCGTTTCGCAAAGAATCAGAAAGCGCCGCGCTCTGGCCAGGCCCATGCGCGATGCCAGTCCGAATGACGCGCCGGCATCACAGCTGTAACCGATCTGCGGATAGGCCGCACCGAAGCGCGCCGACCGGCCGGCGAATACCAGATCGCAATTCGCGACCAGGGCGACGGCACCGCCCATCGCGGTTGCGTGGACGCAGGCGACGATGGGCGCGTTCAGGCGTGCGAGTCGCGCGATGCCCATATGCAGGCCGCTGGTCCACTCGCGAATCTTGTTCGGCAGCATGTCCAGGTTCTTCGCGAACATCGCGATGTCGCCACCGACGCTGAAGAACCGTCCGTTCGCCTTCAGCAGGATGGCGCGGACATCGTTGCGGCCGGCAAGCTCGTTGGCTACAGCGGCCATGTCGGCGCACAGCGTCGCATTGAACGGATTGCCTTGCGCGGCCTGGTTGAGCGTCAAGGTCGCCAGGCCGTCGTTAACGCTCAGATCGATGGATTCATAAGTCATGATGACTGCTCCCGCGCAGCATTATTGATTTGTCGGACTTCGCACTCCGATTCATGATCGGTCAGGCGATGAGCGATATAGATCCCAAAGAAACGCCGCCGGCCATCAGGTCCAGCGGCGTCAAATTTCCCCGTGTTGGCGGAGGGATACGTGTGACCTAAATGCCTACGGTTGCGGACTTGCCGACATTGACCCCAGGCTCATGCTGCCAGTCGGGCCAACCGGCGGCTTCGTTCTGCTTGGCCGCGAGCACGCGCTCTTCCGCCGTCGCGAATTCCAGGTCCCAGCGTTTCAGCGCTGGCTTGATGATGGCTTCGTGCCACAGCGGCGGAAACAATGCGGAGAGGAAGCAGACGAACACGCTCGGCATCGGAATCGCTTCCTTGTGAGGCACCAGCTTGTAGTAGACCTGGTACGAGTTCAGATGGTGATCGGCATGATTGGTGATCTCGAACGCGACCGTGCGCGAGAACCAGCCAAGATGGTTCCACAGATGCCTGCGGCCAATCGGCGCCCCCTTCACGCGGATCACGCCGTAATGCTGGAAGTAATTGAATGATTCGACCCAGAAGCGCGAGATGGTCATCGCGCAAAGAGCGAATACGACTGCCTTCCATCCGCCGACGACGAACAGCAGCGTTTGAAACAGGATCTGCGCGAGAATCGCGCGGTACGCCCGGTGCCGGAAGTTCCAGGGACTCAACCCCTTCTTCCTTAGCGCACGCGCTTCCATGTTCAGCGCGTACTTGGTGCTTTCAATCACCGCCTTCGGCGTGAAGGCATAGAGGCTGACGCCGCGCGCTGCGGTGTCGCCATCGTCCGGCGTGGCCACGTCGATGTGGTGCCCTACCACATGGCCGATGTCCCGGGTGCAATCGAGTATGCACAGGTGCGAATAACGACCGACCGTTCTGGGCAACGCACCGCGCATGTGGTAGAGCTCGTGGGCAGCGGGAATCAGCGGAATAACTCCCATCCAGGCAACGCTGAGGATGCCGCCGAAAATCTGCCATCCCGTGAGGTCTTCATGCGATATGCGCCAGGCAAACGCGACATACAAGGCAACCGGACCGACCGCGCAGAGCCAAATAGGAATATTGGCCAGCCTGGCATTGGTCATCTTGCGCACGCCGTAGTCGCGCGGGAACATCGAATCGAGTACGGCCAGCGTCGGGAACGTCAGGATGCCAAGCCAGACCCAATCGCCGCCGAGAATAATGCCGGCGAACGCAGTTGCCAATACCAGCACCGGTGTCCAATATTTCAAATAGTCACTCATACCACTCCTCCAAATATTTACCTGCTGCCAAAACGGCTTTGCGATCTGCCGCGCGAGGTCGAACCGGGTTTATGCGACCGCCCGGTTACCCTCATCACCAGCTTTGCTATCAGCACTTTTTCCAATGGACTGAACACGCTCATGACCGCGCGCTGCACTGAACAGCGAGCGCCCGATGATGTGCTTCATGATTTCGATGGAACCACCGGCAATCTTGACGATGCGTGAATCGGCAAAGGCGCGTGCGATCGGGTATTCCCACATGTAGCCCCAGCCGCCGAACAGCTGCAGGCATTCGTCGGCAACGCGACAATGCAGATTCGAAAGCCACATCTTCGCCATTGCGGCATCGACCTCGTCGAGCTGGCCGTCCATGAATTTCTTGATGCAGTGATCGGTGAACACGCGGCCGATGACCGCATCGGTCTTCATTTCGGCCAGCTTGAACTGGGTGTTCTGGAAATCGCCGATGGTCTGGCCGAAGGCGCGCCGGTTGGCGGTGTAGTCGACCGTCATGTCGATCAGGGTTTCGGCGACGGTCGCCGAACGGATGGCCTGTGCCAGTCGCTCCTGCGCGAGCTTCGTCATCATCAGCTTGAAACCTTCGCCTTCGTTGCCCAGCATGGCGCTGGCCGGCACGCGCAGATCCTCGAAGAACAGTTCCGACGTGTCCTGCGCCTTCAAGCCGAGCTTTTCCAGATTCTTGCCGCGCTTGAATCCGGGCAGCGAAGTATCCACCAGGAACAGCGTGATGCCCTTGCCGCTGGAAAGACCGTCCGTCTTGGTTGCGAGGACGAGAACGTCGCAAAGCTGGCCATTCGATATGAAAACTTTCTGGCCGTTGATGACAAAATCGTCGCCATCACGCACCGCGCGCGTACGGATGTTGCGCAGGTCGGAGCCGGCGTGCGGCTCGGTCATACCGAGCGATCCGATCGCTTCACCGGTCACCATCTTGGGCAGCCAGTACTTCTTCTGCTCCTCGCTGCCGAAGGATTTGACGTAGGTCGCGACGAGGTCGCAGTGGATCAGGAATCCCGGACCGGTAAAGCCGCTGCGCGCAATCTCTTCGAACACGACAACATCGAACAGGTAGTCGAGCCCGAGACCGCCGTACTCTTCGGGAATCGTGCAGCACAGCAGGCCGGTGGCACCCGCTTTCAGCCAGAGCTCGCGCGGCACAACGCCATCCCGCTCCCACTCGGCGTGAAACGGAGCGATTTCCTTCTCGATGAACTTGCGAACCGAGGAACGGAACATTTCATGTTCGTTCTGGAAAAGGCTGCGTTCAAACATTAGGTGACTCCAAAACAGTGTAGACAACAGTATCGTATGCTTCCATACGATTGTTGTAAAGTAGCATGACCATTCATATCGCAGGTATTTGTTATCAGTATGATTTTGGCTGGTCGAGAACTTTTTCTGCGATAAACGACAGGATCAGCTGTTCGGTGATCGGCGCGATGCGCGTGATCGTCACTTCGCGCAGCAGCCGCTCGACGTGATATTCCTTGGCGTAGCCGAAACCGCCGAAGGTCAACACTGCCTGCAGACAGCTGTCGTAGCCGGCGCGCGCGCCGAGGAACTTGCCGGCGTTCGCTTCGGCACCGCAAGGCTGATGGTTGTCGTACAGCCAGGCCGCTTTCGAAACCATCAGATAGGCCGCCTCGAGCTGCATCCACTTTTCCGCAAGCGGATGCTGAATGCCCTGGTTCATGCCGATGGGGCGGCCGAAGACGATACGCTCGCGCGCGTATTTCGATGCGCGGCGCAGCGCGTCCTGCCCGATGCCGATGGCTTCGACGCCGATCAGCACGCGTTCGGGATTCAGACTGTGCAGCACGTAGCCGAAGCCCTTGCCCTCCTCGCCGATACGATCCTCGTCGGGAATGAACAGGTCATCGATGAAGATCGCATTGGAATCGACCGCCTTGCGTCCCATCTTCGGAATCTTCTGCACTTCGATCTTGCTGCGATCGAGATCGGTATAGAAGATCGTGATGCCATCAGTCGGGCGCTTGCAGTCCTCCAGCTTGGTGGTTCGCGTCAGCAGCATGATCTTGTTGGCGACCTGCGCGGTCGAGGTCCAGACCTTCTGGCCGTTAACCCGATAGCCACCCGGAACTTTCTGGGCGAAGGTTTTGATCGCCGTGGTGTTCAAACCAGCGTCCGGCTCGGTGAAACCGAAGCAGCACTGGTCCGCGCCGGCGACCAGTCGCGGAATCCAGCGCGTCTTCTGCTCGGGCGTGCCGAAGACGACGATCGGATGCGGCCCGAACAGGTTGATATGCACCGTGGAAGTAGCCGCCATCCCGCCGCCATGGCTGGCGACTTCATGCATCATGATCATGGCCTCGGTCACGCCGAGGCCGGAGCCGCCGTACTCCTCGGGCATCGTCAGGCCGAGCCAGCCGCCCTCCGCCATCGCGCGATGGAATTCCACGGGGAAGCGGCCATCTTCATCACGCTCCAGCCAGTATTCGTCCTTGAACGAACGGACGACGGCACTGACGCCGTCGCGGATGGCCTGGTGGTCCGGATTGACTGCAAAATTCATCGAAGGCTCCAAAATATTCAGCTTGCGCTGACCGCTTCCGCGGGACGGGCGACCGGACTGCGCATCATCAGCGCCTGGCGCAACGAGGTACAGACCAGTTCGCCGCGTTGGTTGAAGCCTTCGTGGCGGAACGTGACGATGCCGGTGGTCGGACGCGACTTGCTGTCGCGCAGTTCGACCACGGTAGTCACCGAATGGATCGTGTCGCCGGCGAACACCGGCTTCGGAAAGCGAGTGTCGGTCATGCCGAGATTGGCGATCGTGGTACCGAGCGTGGTGTCCTGGATCGACAGTCCGATCACCAGTCCCAGCGTGAAGATCGAATTCACCAGCGGTTTGCCGAACTCTGTCGTCGCGCAGTATTCCGCGTCGATATGGATCTGCGCCGAATTGTAGGTCGCACCACAGAACCAGACGTTGTCCGACTCGGTGACAGTGCGCCGGATTTCATGCCGGAACACCTTGTTCACCTCGAACTGCTCGAAGTACAGCCCAGCCATTGCAGCGCTCCTCTCGACAAGCCGATCTTGTTAGTATGGTAGCATACTATTTCGACGGGGCGATCCGCAATGGCTGCGAAGCGGCTCGGAGGGACTCGCGCGCAGCCGCGCCGATCAGGCCGACTTCAGCCGACCCGAAACCGCGCCTTGCAACACGAAGCGCGCTTCGATCCAGCCGCCGAGATCAAGCAGTACCCGCGCTCGATCCGGCGGCAGCTCGTTGAAGATTTCGTGGTACAGATCGTCGTAGATCTTCAGCGTCTTGTCGGCCGAACCCGCGCGCGCGAACACCCTCTCGCTACCGGCGACACCCGCCAGCTTGTCGGCACCGCCGTGCATCACCAGCATCGGCAGCTTCAGCACCGACAAGGCAGCGGGCAGCCACTCGACCAGATTGACGATTTCGCCGAGCGTGCGTGCCGGCACCTTGCCGTGGCAATTGAGCGGATCACTGTTGTAGCCTGCGACCACCGCCGGATCGCGGCTGATCAGTTCCGCCTGCACGTGGAACATGCCGAGCTTGGGCGCAAGCACGGACAGCAGCTTTGCCAGCGGCTTCATCAGCGGCGGTGCGCCGTCGAGCGCGACGGCGGCACCCGACAGAATCAGTCCATCGAGCTTGCCCTGGAATTTCAGCGTGTAGCTCAACGCGAGTGCGCCACCCATGCTGTGCCCGAGCAGGAACAGCGGACGCTTCAGCGATGACGTGCGCTGCTCGCGTCGCGCCAGGTCGACCAGTTGATCAAGATCGGACACCGCATGCGCGAAGCGATCGACATAGGCGCGCGGACCGGCCGAGCGGCCGTGCCCGCGATGATCGAGCGCATAGACCGCACAGCCGAGCGCGCACAGATGCTCGACGACATGCGCATAGCGTCCGCTGTGCTCGCCCAGGCCATGTGCGATCACCACCACCGCGCGCGGATTCAGCGGCACCCAGGATTGGCGGAAGATACTGAGATTGTTGACGCCGAACAGCGTGCCTTCGGTATGTTTCATGTTCATGCGCCCACCGTTGCGCGCGAGCGCTTGCCCGCAGTTTTTGAATGGGCCGGCTGCGCCGGTTTGTTGGCCGCAGTCGTCCCCAGCGCCAGCATTTCCTGCAGCCCTTCGCGCAGGCAGTCGACCAGCAGTTGCGGCTCGACCACTGCAGCACGATCGCTGTTGAGGCCGATGCAGCAACGGCCGTTGTGCGAAATCATCGCCAGCATCATGGCGCAGCCGGGTATCGGCGCGAACGGCCAGAAATGGGTGAGCTTGGCGCCGGCCATGTAGACGTCTTCGGCGATGCCGGGGATGTTGCTGATCTGCGCGTCCTGCGCGGTGGTGAACGCCGCGGTGAGCGCAGTCATCGCCGAGTTCGGCAGACACATCACCACTGGCATCAGATGCACCATGACGCCGAGCGCAGGCTCGCCGCGCGCATCACTGACGAAGGCCTGGATGTGGCGCACGCGCGCGATCGGATCGAGTTCGTCGATCGGCGCCGGATACTGCATGCCGGCGAATTTGTTGCCGCCGATCGCGTCGCCTTCCTTGCGCAAGCTGATCGGGAAACCGATCGGCATTTGCTTCAACGGCACCCCCATGGCCTCGTGATAGCGGCGGAAGCCACCGATCAATCCCGCCAGGAAGACATCGTTGAGCGAGCCCTGGCAGGCGCGTGCAGCCGACTTGAGTTCATCGAGCGCAATCTCGATGGCGTCGAAACGCCAGTCCAGGCTGCGCCGTTTCAGAATCGGAGAACCTGCTACCGGCTTGGCGCCGAGGACGCGTTGCGCAGACTTGCCGTAATCCAGCGCGGCGCGCAGCGCTTCCGGCTCGGCGACGTAGCGGCGCGCCGCACCGAGCAGCGCGCTCACGGTGCCGGCCGCCTGCTGCGGCAGGCCAAGCAGCTGCTGCATCGCGGATCGAGTGCCGCTGCGAGCACGCGCTGCGCCGGCTATATCCGGTTTCGGCATTGCGCGCCGGCTCGGCTCGCGGGTGCGACCCAGCACGCGGCTCAGCAGCTGCATGATGCCGAGACCATCCGAGGTCGCGTGATGCAGCTTCAGCACATAGGCCGCACGCCCGCCTTCGAGACCTTCGACCAGCGTGCCTTCCCACGGCGGACGCACGCGGTCGAACGGCACCATCGCCAGTGTCTGCGCGAGATCGAACAGCTGGCGTTCGCTGCCCGGCGCCGGCAGCGACAGCCGACGCAGGTGATAGTCGAGATTGAAACGACCGTCTTCGACCCAGGTCGGCAAGCCGATCGCGGGATCGAGCACCCGTTGGCGGAAACGCGGAACTGCCCGCACCAGCCATTGATGACCGGCATACAGGCGCGGCCAGTCCGGCACGCGATCGAGGATGAATACCGAGGTTGTGGTCGAACGCAGCCGCGGATCGCTTTCCGCGCGCCACATCACCGCCTCGAATGCACTCAGCTCGGCGGGTCCTCCCCAGTGCTGGAGTTCGTCGAGGATCTGCTGACTTGAATCCGACATTGCCTGGTCCTGTTGTTTGATGCCTCTGTAATGGCGACGCTGCTTCACGCCGCCTCGTGTTCCGAACCGGGCGCGATGCCGCGCAAGCCCCGGAACGCCTGTGCAACCGTGCGTTCGCCCTTGACCACACCCGAGACTTCGGCCGCGATCGGCAACTTCAGCTGATACTTTTCTGCCAGTTCCATCACCACCGTACTGGTCTTGATGCCCTCAGCGACCATGTGCATCGAGGTGACGATTTGTGGAATGCTTTCGCCGTGCGCGAGCCGCTCGCCAACCTGGCGGTTGCGCGACAACGGGCTCATGCAGGTCGTCAGCAGATCGCCGAGACCGGTAAGGCCGGCGAAGCTTTCGGCGCGGCCGCCGAGCGCGACACCCAGGCGCGTAATCTCGGCCAGGCCGCGCGTGATGACCAACGAGCGCGTGTTGTGGCCGACGCCGAGGCCATCGCCCATGCCGGCTGAAATCGCGATGACGTTCTTCAGCGGGCCGCCGAGTTCGCAGCCGATCACGTCGGTATTCAGATAGACGCGGAATACGCGGCTGCCGAACAGCGGCTGCAGCGCGCGTCCGACCTGCTCGTCGGTCATCGCGATCACCGCAGCAGCGGCCATTCCCTGCAACACCTCGCGCGCAATGTTGGGACCCGCCAATACGCCCGCCGGATGACCCGGCAATTCTTCGTTGATGATCTGGGTCATGCGTCGATGGCTACCCTGTTCGAGCCCCTTGGCGAGACTGATCACCGGCACCCAGGGACGCAGGATCGGCGCGCAATCGCGCAGGATTTCGCGCATCGCGTGCGAGGGCACGCCCAGCACCAGCACGTCGCAATCGGACAAGGCCTCCTGCAGCGAAGCCGTCGCGCGCAGGCCCGCATGTAGCGCCAGTTCGCCGAGATAGCGTGGATTGCGATGCTCGCGGTTGACCTGCTCTGCGGCTTCTTCGTTGCGTATCCACAGCGTCGTCGCGGCGTTCGCGCTGACCAGCGAAGCGACAGTGGTGCCCCAGGAACCACCGCCGAGCACGGTGACGCGCTTGAGCCGCTTCACCGTTGCGCTCCGAAAGTTTCGCCAGGCCAGCGATCGAGTGTGTCAACGAACAGCTGCCGCACCTCGGCAACCTTTTCGTCCATCTCGGACAACTTCCAGCCCTGCACATCGATCGGCGGCAGCACGGCGACCTGGACCTTGCCGGGGCGAAAACTCTGGCCGTTGCGCGACATCATTTCGGCGGCGTTGCGGATCACCACCGGCACCACCGGCACACCGGCCTGGCGCGCGATATGGAACGCGCCTTTCTTGAACAGGCCGATCCGCGGCGAGCATGAGCGCGTGCCCTCGGGCGCGATGCACAGGCACAAGCCAGCCTTGATCTTCTCGACCACCGGCGACAAGGCTTCGCGCGCGTGGGCGACGTTGGCGCGGTCGATGAACACCATATCGGCCATGCGCATGAACGGGCCGAAGCCGGGCGTATTCGCAGCTTCCT
Source organism: Nevskia sp. (assembly GCA_028291645.1). Taxonomy (GTDB): domain Bacteria; phylum Pseudomonadota; class Gammaproteobacteria; order Nevskiales; family Nevskiaceae; genus Nevskia. The sequence continues at coordinate 27,697 of JAQGNU010000190.1, read as the reverse complement.
TTTTTGCCACACCGGTGAAGCCACGCCGCGTGATGTACATCATCACGAAGAAATCCAGCTTGCTCTGGTGATTCAGCAGGAACACCGCCGGACGTTGTGCCCAAAGATTATGTTCACCCTGCACTTCAACCTCGATGCCGGCGACTGCAAGCCCCCAGTCGCTGCCCACCGCGCTGATCATGTCGACCGCGCGGCGCGTCTTGCCGGTGGCCTTGGCATAGCCGAGACCGATCACGAAGCTGGCCGCCATCGCACCATACGCGCCGACGGTCCTTGCCACTGCAGACAGCGATGTCTTGCTACGTCGTTCGAAGCGCAGCTGCGGCCAGCCCCGCTCGCCTGCGACGTGCGTCAGCGCTTCCTTGGCATTGACCGCGGTGGCATGTCCGACGGTCTTCAGGAACGGCACGTCCTCGTTGCCGTTGGCATAGGCGTAGCAAGCTTTGAGCGAAATCTTGTGCGCTTTCGCGAACTTCTTCACCGCATTGGCCTTGCCCTCGCCCCACAGCGGTTCGCCGACGATGCCGCCGGTGAGCTTGCCGTTGCGGATCATCGGCTGGGTGCACAGGAGATGCTTGATCCCCATCTCCGCCGCCAGCGGCGCCGCTTGGTAGGGCGTGGCGGACGATGCGATCACAATCGTATGACCCCTCCGCTTGTGCGCCTGCACCAGCCGCCAGGCTTCTGGAAACAGCCAGTCGGAGATCTTCTCCTTGAACAGGCGCGTCCACAGCGTCTGCATATCGGTCTCGGTGCGCCCGGCCCAGTCAAGCACGCCATTGCTGATGACCTGCTTGAACTCCTCGTCGCTGAGTTCGCCGTGCATCAGCAGCTTCAGCATGCCGGCAATCTCGCGCCAGTCGGCTTCGCCGGAGCGCACGCGGTCGGTGAAGTACGCAGTCGCGGAATAGCTGTCGATCAGCGTGCCGTCGAAGTCAAAGAACGCACAGACCTCTGGGCCTTGAGGCGCGGCCATGATGGCCGCAACGGCTTCGTCCATCGTATACGTCATTCCAGCTCCAGCTTCAGACGCGATTGCTCGAGTTCGTCGATTGCATTGACGGCCTTCACCGCCATCTCCAGTTCGGTCGCGAATGCACGCCGACGCAGCGCGAGTTCGTCGAGTTGCCCGGCATCCTCGGCAACCGTTTTCGGCAGCAGGCCGCGATTGGCAGCCAGCAACAAGGCATTGCGATAGAGCTCGCGGGAAATCGCTTCAGGACTGTGCAGACGGTGCTGCAGCAAATATTGACGGCCGACGCCGTAGCACTCGTTGACCAGCGCCTCCTGATCGACCGGCTGATTGGCGGGCCGCATGGCGAGCCGCTCCGCGACGATGAAGTACGCCTCGAGAAACGCCGGCAGCACGCGATGCGCGATCAGGAACGGCGCCTTGCGCAACAGCTGCCGGCGCGCGCGCGGAGTGGCCACGTGGTCGCGAAATTCGGCATCGAGCAGGCGCGCTTCGGTCTTGATCTCGTCGCGGAAGGTCTGGCGGTCACTGAAGAAGAAATCGAACTTCAGCAGGTCGCGCAAAGCGAATGCCTTTTCCCAGGCCAGCTGCAGGGGATCGCCGTCAACACTGCCGTCGACGCTCACCAGCGCCAGCTCGGTGAGCGCGCGATTGACGAACCAGTGGATCGCGCTGTTGCGATAGAACGCAGCGACCGAGTGCTGTCCGGGGTTGATGCCATAGACCGGCTCCGCACCGCTCTCGTGACAACGCACGACGCCCGACTTCGCCAGCGCGGCCAGCGTGCCGAGCAGACCGGTATCGTCGTTGAGCGATTCGAGCTGGCCCGACGGGAAGCCGCGCTGTACTGCGAATTCGAGCAGCGGATCGACCAGTCCGCGCACTTCGGGCAAGGTCAACGCACGATCGCGCACACCGAGCAGCGCCAGCGTGACCAGCGCCGGTGCGGTGACCGGCGTGACCCGGTTGATCCGCTGGAACACTTCGAACGCAATCTTCTCGACCGTCCACTTGCTGCCGCCGGATTCACTGTCGGCGCGCTGCAGTGCTTCGCGCAACGACAGCGCTTCACCGAAACGCACGAATGCGGTACCGATCCATTTCTGCTGGCCGCGCGCATAACCCGCGAGCCAGCGCAGGCCTTCCTGGGTCTTCGCGGTACCGGCCTCCTCGGCGGCCATCACGCCGACTTCGTGTAACTGGTCGTAGGTGATCGCAACCGGCACCAACAGCATGTCCTTGGCGACGCCGCTTTCAATGGCGTCGACCAGATATCGCAGCAGGCCGTACTTCGGCGGCCGCAGCTTGCCGGTGCGCGAGCGGCCGCCCTCCATGTACCACTCAAGGTTGCGGCCCTGCGCGACGAGATAGCCGAGATACTCGCGCACGACCAGTTTGTAGACCTCGTCGTCCTTGAAGCTGCGCCGCACCAGCACACCGCCGGCGCGACGGATGATGGTGCCGAGCGGAAAGAAGCCGAGGTTGTTGCCGCCAAGGATGTGATTGCGCGGCAGACCGTTCTCGCGCAACACCTTGGTCAGGATGAAGGCATCCGCATAGGAGCGGTGTGTCGGCAGGAAGACCAAGGGATTTTTGGCGTTCAAACGCTTCAGATGCCGCAATTCATCGCGATCGGCTGCGACCGTCCAGGCGCGCGTATGCATCGGTCCGAGACCGTGGTCGAACATCGCGCTATACATCGGGTTCTGCACGGTGACGATCTCTTCGAGCCCGATCGTGGCCTCGGCCTTGACCTCGTCGAGTGGCCGCTTCAGGCGGCGTGCGAGTAATTCCAACTGCTTGCGGAAGCGATCTGTTTTCAGCACTTCCCGCGCATAGCTCTTGCGCGAGCGCAGTATCGAAGACAGGCTGCCGTTCACGCAGCACCTGCGGGCAACGCCATTGCGCTCGCATCCGCGGCGGTGGTGACGTCGAGAATCGCCTGCGCCACTTTCGCCGGGTCGTCATACATCGGCACATGACCGACGCCGGCCAGGTGCAGGCATTCCGCTGCCGGAACGCGCTCGAGCATCGGCCGCCCGTAGCGCTCGAACGGAATCACGCGATCCTGCTCGCCCCAGACGATGCGGATCGGAGTACCGGGCGCATCGATTCCCGCGATCGGGCCATCGCGGCCCATCGTGCGCAGCAGCGTCGGCAGCACCGTGGTCTTGCTGAACGCCGACAGCGAGTCGCGGAAGTCCGTCGGCGCGATGCGTTCGGCGTGCTCCATGGTCTGCCGGCCGAGCGCGCGTCGCAGCCAGGCGAATCCGAGAAACAGGGTGGTCAGCATCAACAGTAGCGGCATCAGCACGAAGAAGATGCTGAAGGGCCGCGACACGTCGCGATAATCCTGCGGGCGCCGCCAGGCACCGGCCGGTGAAAACACCACGACGGACCTGGCGAATCCGCGCCGCGCCAGTTCGAGCGCCAGCCAGCCGCCCAGAGAGTTCCCCACAACGTGCGCGGAATGGATACCACGTGCGGCGAAAGTGGCGATCAGCAGATCGGCCATCGCCGCCACCGTCGGCTCCACGCCTGCCGGCATCGGCGGTCCCCCGCGATGTCCCGGTAGCGTCGGTGCAATCACGTGATGGTAGGCCTGCAGCCGATCGAGCACCGGCTTCCAGATATGCCAGGTGCCGCTGAGTCCGTGCAGCAGCACCAGCGTCGAACCCGAACCCTGCTCATATACATCGACCTCCGGCGGGCTCTCCTGGTGCAGCACCGCTATGCTCATACTCACCCCAAGTTCAACGTCGTCGCACCAGTCGTGGCGCCTGGACCCGGCTTCTCTGGCTGGAGCCGCCGCGTAGCCCTAAAGTCACGCTGCTACATCGGGTCTGTGGATTTTAGTATGGCAGCATACTATAATGCCGCACCTTTTGGTTCCAAGCTCCAATTCAGCTGTTTAATCAGGAGAAGACATTGCGCGGTTTGAAAGATCGAGTTGCCCTCGTCACGGGCGCCGGCAGCGGCATCGGACGAGCGATTGCCCTTCGCCTCGCGGAAGAAGGAATGGTGGTCGGCGTGCTCGACATCAACACCGAAGCTGCGGCGAAGACGGTCGAGTTGATCAGCGCCGCCGGCGGCAAGGCCGATGCCGAATGCTGCGACATCACCCACTATCGCAGCGTGCAGGTCGCTGTGGAAAAGCTGGAGGAGCGCCTGGGACCGACCTGGGCGCTGGTCAATAACGCCGGCTGGGATCAGCCGATCCCGTTCCTCAAGACCACGCCGGACTTCTGGCAGAAGGTTGTCAACATCAATTACATGGGGCCGCTGCATCTGACGCACGCTGTCGCACCGGGCATGGTCAAGCGCAACGGCGGACGCATCATCTTCATCGCGTCGGATGCCGGCCGTGTCGGCTCCTCGGGCGAAGTGGTGTATTCCGGCTGCAAGGGCGCGACGATCGCATTCGCGAAAGCACTCGCGCGCGAAGTGTCGCGCAACAACGTGCTGCTCAACTGCGTGTGCCCGGGACCGACCAATACGCCGGCGATGGATGCCTTCGTCGGCACCGGCGAGGCCGGCCAGAAGATCCGTGATGCGATGGTGCGCGGCGTGCCACTCGGCCGCATCGGCGAGCCGGACGACTATCCTGGACTGGTGGCATTCCTCGCCAGCGACGATGCCAGCTTCATGACCGGCCAGACCATCAGCATCTCCGGCGGCCTGTCGATGCATGGGTGAGGAAAGTGCAGATGCCGATGGCATCCACGCTTTCCGAACGCCCGGCGCTGAATGGCCGGCGTTCAGATAAAGGCAGCCGTCTCGCCATGGATGGCAGCACGAGCGCCAACGGAAAAGAATTCTCTTACAAGCAAACCCCGGAGCAAGCCATGACCGAATACAAAGACATCAAATACGAAGTCGGCGAGAACGCTGTCCGCATCACGATCAATCGTCCGGAAGTGTTCAACGCCTTCCGCGCGCAGACGGTCGAAGAACTGATCCTCGCGTTCCGTCGCGCCGACGAAGAGAAGTCGGTCAACAGCGTGATCTTCGGCGGCGCCGGCGACAAGGCGTTCTGCACCGGCGGCGATCAGAAAGTGCATCTTTCGGAAGACGGACTGTACGGTCCGCGCGGCACCGTCGGCCTGCCGATTGAGGAACTGCAGACGGCGATCCGCGACATCCGCAAGGTCACCATCGCACGCGTGCAAGGCTTCGCCATCGGCGGCGGCAATGTGTTCGCAACACTGTGCGATCTGACCCTGGCGTCGGAGAAAGCGCAGTTCGGCCAGGTCGGTCCCAAGGTCGGTTCGGTCGATCCGGGCTTCGGCACTGCTTATCTCTCGCGCATGGTCGGCGAGAAAAAAGCACGCGAAATCTGGTTCCTGTGCCGCCGCTACAGCGCCCAGCAGGCATTGGAGATGGGCCTGGTCAACAAGGTCGTGCCGCATGACCAGCTCGATGCGGAGTGCGAAGCCTGGGCCGCCGAAATCAACCTGATGAGCCCGACCGCCATCGCCATCGCCAAGCGTTCGTTCAACGCCGACAGCGAGAACATCCGCGGCATCAGCTTCCTCGGTGTGGCTGCAGTGAAGGGCTACTACCAGAGCGAAGAATCGCGCGAAGGCGTGCGCGCCTTCAACGAAAAGCGCAAGCCGGACTTCAAGAAGTACGTCTGACTCCGTTCGCTCCCGATCGTCCACCGCACAACACCTTGCCCATGAAAGACGTCAACATCATCACCTCGCTCGACGACGACGGCGTCCTGCTCGCCAGCATCGACATGCCGGGACGTTCGATGAACGTGTTCTCCGCAAGCATGATGGATTCGCTGGAAGCGCTGCTCGACTTCGTCGAATCGAATGCGGCCGTGAACGCGGTGGTGCTGACTTCGGGCAAGCAAGCGTTTCTGGCCGGTGCCGATCTGGAGATGATCCGCCAGTACACCGAAGCCGCACGCACCGATAGCGCCGTACAGTTGCATCAGCTCTGCGGACATCTCGGCCGCCTGTTCCGGCGCCTCGAGAAAAGCCGTAAGCCCTACGTCGCTGCGATCAACGGCCTCGCGCTCGGCGGCGGACTCGAGTTGTCGATGGCCTGCCATGTCCGCGTCGCCGCGGATGACGACGCGGTGCAACTCGGATTGCCCGAAGTGAAGCTCGGCCTGCTGCCCGGTGCCGGCGGCACGCAGCGGCTGCCGCGCCTGATCGGCGCGCAAGCAGGTCTGCGGATGTTGCTGCTCGGCAGTTCGGTCGACGCACGCCGCGCACTGGAACTGAAACTGGTCGACCACCTCGTCGATCGCACACAGTTGATCGCAACCGCCAAGGACATCGCGCGGAACGCAAGCCTCTCGCCCCCGCAGGCGCCTTGGGACAAACCCGGCAGCACATTCAGCGAGGCGCCTTACGACTTCGCACAGGCCAAGGTCTTCACGACGATCCTGCAGGCGGTCGGCGTCAGTGCACAGCAGCGCGCACGCTATCCCGCCTACGAAGCCATCCTGTCCTGCGTGATCGGCGGCTGGACTCGCTCATTCGATGAAGCTTTCCGTTGGGAAATGGATTGCTTCGTCAAACTGATCCAGGACCGCGTCGCCGGCAACATGGTGCGCGCGCTGTTCCTCAATCGGCAGAAGGCGCAGAAACTCGGTCTGCTCGGACCGGAAAGTGAATTCGGCCGCGGCGCAGGAGCGCTGCTGCCGCGGCTGCGCAGTGCGGCGCGCGAAGCACGCGAGCTGGCAGTCTCCGATGACGATCTGCTGCTGGCGGTAGCGCTCGCCGCAATCTCGGTCTGGAGTTCCGGCAGCATCGCCGAGCCGGAACTGGCGGATGCGGCGGTCGTCGCCGAAGGCCTGCACCCGGCTTACACCGGTGGACCGCTCAACTATGCGCTGCAGTGCGGTGCAGGCGAGTTGCGCACGCGCGCAATCGCCGCACAGACGCATAGTGCCGGGCTGTTCGCTTTGCCGAGCGGTTTCGACGAATTCTTTGCGACGGCGCAGCTCGCGGCGGCGTAATGGCGATCGACCGGCGCCACCTCGGCTACACGTTGCCGACATTCGATGTGACCGTCGAGCCCGAGCGTCTGGCCGAGTTTGCCGCTGCGATCGGAGCGGATGCGGGGAGCGGACTGGCGCCACCGACTTTCATGAAGGCAATCGAAGGAGAGCACGGCAGTTCGCGCGCGATTCTCGAAGCGCTGAACGTCGATCTGCGCCGCGTGCTGCATGCAGAACAGCAGTTCGACTACCTGGTGCCGATCGTCGCCGGCGAGCGCCTGAGCGTGTCGCGTTCGGTCACCGACCTGTACGAGAAGAAGAACGGCGTGATGGAGTTCATCGTCATCGAATCCGTCATCAGCAAGCAGGATGGCAGCATCGCCGGGCGCTCCCGGCAGGTGGTGCTGGTGCGCCATCCGGTCACCGCGACCGCCGCATGAAGGCCGATCTCGCCGCTGCGCTGCCGAATGCGGTCGTCGCCGAGTTCATCACGGAGGTGATGACTCACGAAAGTCTGCAGCGTTACGCCAAGGCTTCGGGCGATCTCAATCCCCTGCATCTCGACCCCGCCTTCGCGCGGCAGGCCGGCTTCGACGACGTCATCGTGCACGGCATGCTCGGCATGGCGGCACTCGGCCGCTTGCTCACCGAACATTTTCCGGCCAGCACAATCCGCACGTTCAACGCGCGCTTCGGCGCGATCATTCCGGTCAACCGCGCGCTGCATTGCCGTGCCCTGCTCGATCAACGCGGCGACACACTGCTGACGCTCACACTGGAAGCGCGGATCGCCGGTACTGACACAATTGCCGTCAGCGGCAACGCGAGCATCGCTCTCGGCGCCTCGGACTGAGCGGGTCGTGCCGCAAAAATTATCCTCCGCTGCAGAACTGGTCGCACGCCTGCGTCCCGGCATGACCGTGTTCGTTCCCGGCATGTCCGGTGAAAGCCTTTCCTTCTACGCTGCGCTGCAGGCCAATCCCGAAGCAGCCGCCGATGTGCGCTTTGCCGGCGTGCATTTTCCCGGCGTCAATCGCTCGGATTACCTGGCGCTGCATCCGCGCACGCGCCAGCGCGGCTACTTCATGACGTCGAGCCTGCGCCGCGGCATGCAGGACGCCCGCGCCGAACTGTTGCCGCTGGACTATCCCGGCATCTACCGGGATCTCGCGGAAGCGGTCGATGTCGATATCGCGATCGCGCAGGTGTCGCCACCGGATCAGGAGGGCCGCTGCTCGCTCGGAGCCTGCATCGATTTTCTGCCGGCGGTCTGGAAGAAGGCGCGTCAACGCTGGGTCCAGATCAATCCACGTGTACCGCGCACGCGTGGTTCAATCGCACTCGATGCCGAGGACTTCGACGCAGTGTTCGAGCAGGACTGCGAACTGCTCGCCTATCGAAGCGACGGTAACGAGGGTGCGAGCGCGCATCACGCCGCGCTGGTCGCGAGTCTGGTTCGCGATGGCGATACGCTGGAGTTCGGCATCGGCAAACTGCCGAATGCGATTCTCGCCGCACTCGGCAATCATCGCGCCTTGCGCATTCATTCCGGACTGATCACCGATGCGGTGGCCGGTTTAGTCGATGCCGGCGCCATCCGTGGCGAGGGCGCGGTCGAAGCCGGCGTTGCACTCGGCGACGCCGCGTTCTATGCACGCGTCGGTGCCGACGACAGTTTTTACTTCCGGCCGGTCAGCGAGACGCACGACGTGCGGCGCATCGGCGCGATCGCCAATTTCTGCGCGATCAACTCCGCGGTCGAAGTCGATCTGTTCGGACAGGTCAACGCCGACTCGATCAAGGGCCGCCTGCTCGCGGGCGTCGGCGGCCTGCCTGCCTTTGCCAGCGGCGCACGCCTGAGTACCGGTGGCCGTTCGATCGTCGCACTGCCGGCAATCACAGAAGACGGCGCGCACAGTCGCATCGTGCCGGCACTCGGCGCCGGCTGCACGGTTGCGCTGGCACGTCACGAAGCGGACTACGTCGTCACCGAGCACGGCATCGCCGCGCTGCGCGGGCTATCGCTGCATGCACGTGCCAAAGCCTTGATCGCGATCGCCGCACCGCAGTTCCAGGAGGAACTCGCACGCCACTGGCACGACATTGCCGCGCGCATCTAACGATCGACGACGACGCACTGGTACCGGCATCGCCTCGAGTCCCCACGCAATAGGGCCCGTATTTACCAGCGTTAATTTGGAGTGAGCACCATGGCTGAATCATCGAACAAGCTGCTACAGGGAAAGGTTGCGATCGTCACCGGTGCCGGACGCGGCATCGGGCGCGGCATCGCGCTGGAACTGGCACGCGCCGGTGCGCGCATCGTCGTCAACGACATCGGCGTTTCGCTGACCGGTGCTGCGACCAGCGAATCGCCGGCCGACAGCGTGATCCGCGAGATCGCAGCCCTCGGTGGCGAAGCCGTGGTCGATACGCATTCGGTCGCCGAGTATGCCGGCGGTGCGGCGATGGTCGAGACTGCACGCAAGGCGTTCGGACGTATCGACATCGTCGTCAACAATGCCGGCAATCTGCGTGACGCGATCTTCCACAAGATGAGTGAAGAGGAATTCGATTCGGTCATCGCGGTGCATCTGAAAGGCAGCTTCAACGTCAGCCGCGCCGCCGCGCCGTATTTCAAGGAACAGGGCTCCGGTGCCTACATTCATATGACCTCGACGTCGGGCCTGGTTGGCAATTTCGGCCAGGCCAATTACTGCGCCGCCAAGCTCGGCATCGTCGGACTGTCGAAAGCGATCGCGCTCGACATGCAACGCTTCGGCGTGCGTTCGAATGCAGTTGCACCGTTCGCCTGGACGCGCATGATCGATTCGATCCCGGACGAGACGCCGGAACAGAAACGCCGCGTCGAAGGCCTGAAAAAGCTGGTGCCGGAAAAGATCGCACCATTCGTGGCGGCGCTCGCCAGCGACGGCGCCAAAAACGTATCCGGGCAGGTGTTCGGCGTGCGCAACAACGAGATCTACCTGTTCTCGCAGCCGCGTCCGCTACGCACCGCGCACACCGCGGAAGGCTGGACGCCGGAAGCCATCGTCGAACGCGTATTCCCGATGTTCCAGAACGATTTCTACGCGCTGCACCGCTCCGGCGACGTCTTCACCTGGGATCCGGTTTAAGCAATCCTGCGGGCGCTGGCCGGCGTGCGCCACGCCGGCCAGCGCGAGGCGTGGCGCAATCCGTGACGATCATAGTTTGGTACCATACGATATAATCCAGTCGCCTCCCTGCGACACTCACTTTGGATAATCACGATGGACGATAGCGGCGCACCGGCCATTTGCCGGACTCCCTACAAGGCGACCCACAAGGTCCGTTTCGTCACGGCGACCTCGCTGTTCGACGGCCACGATGCGTCCGTCAACATCATGCGGCGCATCCTGCAGCAGTCGGGTGCGGAAGTGATCCACCTCGGCCACAACCGTTCGGTGGCCGAGATCGTCAACGCCGCGCTGCAGGAGGATGTGCAGGGTGTCGCGATCACCTCGTACCAGGGCGGCCATGTCGAGTTCTTCAAATACATGATCGACCTGCTGCGCCAGCGCGGCGGCGAAAACATCAAGGTGTTCGGCGGTGGCGGCGGCGTCATCGTCGCCTCCGAGATCAAGGAATTGATGGACTACGGCGTGACGCGGCTGTATTCACCCGAGGACGGCGCGACGCTCGGCCTGCAGGGCATGATCGACGACGTCATCCGCAACAGCGACTACGATCTGTGCGCACAGGCGCCGGCGCACGCTGCCGCGCTGGAGAGCTTGCGCAGCGGCGATCGCCGCCAGCTCGCCCACGTGATCACCGCTATCGAGAACGGCGCCTATCCGCAGGCGACGCGCGACACGCTGCTCGCCGCGGCGAAGGATGTGAAGACACCGGTGCTCGGCATCACCGGCACCGGCGGCGCCGGCAAGTCCTCGCTGACCGATGAGCTGATCCTGCGCCTGCGGCTCGACCAGGAAGACAGCTTGCGGGTGGCGATCGTCTCGATCGATCCTTCGCGCAAGCGCACCGGCGGGGCGCTGCTGGGCGACCGCATCCGCATGAACGCGATCGAGTCCCCCGACATGAATGGATCGATTTTCATGCGCTCGCTGGCCACGCGCGACACCGGCACTGAAATCTCCGCAGCGCTCCCGGACGTGCTCGCCGCCTGCAAACTCAGCGGCTTCGACCTGATCGTGGTCGAGACCTCCGGCATCGGCCAGGGCGATGCCGCGATCGTGCCGTTCGTCGATACCTCGCTGTACGTGATGACGCCGGAGTTCGGCGCCGCCTCGCAGCTGGAGAAGATCGACATGCTCGACTTCGCCGACTTCGTCGCCATCAACAAGTTCGACCGCAAGGGTGCGGAAGACGCGCTGCGCGACGTGCGCAAGCAATACCAGCGCAATCGCGAGCGCTTCATGCAAAGCCCGGACACAATGCCGGTCTACGGCACCATGGCGTCGCGCTTCAACGACGATGGCGTCACCGGCCTTTATCAAGCACTGCTGGCCGATCTGCGCGAAAAGGGCCTGAGAACGCAGACCAGTGCGCTACCGCAGGTGCCGGTGCGCGCATCCACGCTCGGCCGCGCGATCGTGCCACCCGAGCGCGTGCGCTACCTGGCAGAGATCGCCGACAGCGTACGCGGCTATCACAAGGAGGCCGCACGCCAGGCGCGCGTCGCGCGCGAGCGGCAGAGCCTGCGCATCGCCAAGGCGCTGTTCGAGCAGAGCGGCAAGCCTGCCGAAGGCTTCGACGAACTGGTCTCGGCCAAAGACGGCGAACTGACCGCGCAGGCGCGCACGCTGCTGGCGCAATGGCCGAACCTGCAGCAGCAGTATGCGGGTGACGTGCAGATCACCAAGGTGCGCGACAAGGAACTGCGCACCACGCTGACCTCGGAGTCGCTGTCCGGCACCAAGATCCGCAAGGTCTCGCTGCCGAGATTCGACGACGACGGCGAGACGCTCCGATTCTTGATGAAGGAAAATCTGCCGGGCTATTTCCCCTATACCGCCGGCGTGTTTCCGTTCAAGCGCGAAGGCGAAGACCCGACCCGCATGTTCGCTGGCGAAGGCGATGCGTTCCGCACCAACCGCCGCTTCAAGCGCGTGTCCGAAGGCATGCCGGCGCATCGCCTGTCGACCGCGTTCGATTCGGTGACCTTGTACGGCTGGGATCCGGAGCTTAGACCGGACATCTACGGCAAGGTCGGCAACTCCGGCGTGTCGATCGCCTCGCTCGACGACATGAAGGTGCTGTACTCGGGCTTCGACCTGTGTGCGCCGACGACCTCGGTATCGATGACGATCAACGGCCCGGCGCCGATGATTCTGGCGATGTTCATGAACACCGCGATCGACCAGCAGGTCGAGCGCTTCGTCGAAGCCAATGGCCGTCAGCCGGATTCGGATGAATACCAGAAGCTGTGTGCCAGGACACTGTCGACAGTGCGCGGCACCGTGCAAGCCGACATCCTGAAGGAAGACCAGGGCCAGAACACCTGCATCTTCTCGACCGAATTCGCGCTGAAGATGATGGGCGATATCCAGCAGTACTTCGTCGATCACCAGGTGCAGAACTTCTACTCGGTGTCGATCTCCGGCTACCACATCGCCGAGGCCGGCGCGAACCCGATCAGCCAGCTCGCCTTCACGCTGTCCAACGGCTTCACCTATGTCGAGTCGTATCTGGCGCGCGGCATGCACATTGATGATTTCGCGCCGAACCTGAGCTTCTTCTTCTCCAACGGCATGGACCCGGAGTACAGCGTGATCGGCCGTGTCGCGCGCCGCATCTGGGCGGTGGCGATGAAGCACAAGTACGGCGCCAACGAGCGTTCGCAGAAGCTGAAGTATCACGTGCAGACTTCGGGTCGGTCTCTGCATGCGCAGGAAATGAACTTCAACGACATCCGCACCACCCTGCAGGCGCTGATCGCGATCAACGACAATTGCAACAGCCTGCACACCAATGCCTACGACGAAGCCATCACCACGCCGACCGAAGAAAGCGTGCGGCGCGCGATGGCGATCCAGCTGATCATCAACCGCGAATTCGGCCTGGCCAAGAACGAGAATTCGCTGCAGGGCAGTTTCATCATCGACGAGCTGACCGACCTGGTCGAGGAAGCCGTGCTGAAAGAATTCGAAGCCATTGCCAATCGCGGCGGCGTGCTCGGCGCGATGGAGACCGGCTACCAGCGCGGCAAGATCCAGGAAGAGAGCCTGTACTACGAGCACAAGAAGCACGACGGCTCGCTGCCCTTAATCGGCGTCAACACCTTCCGCAATCCGGCGGGCGACCAAACGCCGCAGGAAATCGAGCTGGCGCGCTCGACCGACGACGAGAAGCAGTCACAGCTCAGGCGTCTCGCCGAATTCCAGCAGCTCAACGCCGAAGCCGCACCGCTGCTGCTGAAGCGGCTGCGGCAAACAGTGATCGAGGACGGTAATATCTTCGCCGTGCTGATGGATGCCGTGCGCTGCTGCACGCTCGGCCAGATCACGCACGCACTGTTCGAAGTCGGCGGACGTTATCGTCGCAACATGTAAGCACTCCTTTCCGGGGATCCAATGTCTTTACCTGAAGTCTTCATCGTCAGCGGTGCGCGCACCGCGATCGGTACGTTCGGCGGCTCTCTGAAGGATGTGCCCTTGACCACGCTGGCGACGACGCCGGTCCGCGCCGCGATCGAACGCGCTGGCATCAGTGCCGAGCAGGTCGAGCACCTGGTGATGGGCAACGTGATTCCGACCGAGCCGCGCGATGCCTATCTCGGCCGCGTCGCCGCGATGGATGCCGGCATCCCGAAGGAAGCGCCGGCGTTCAACGTCAATCGTCTGTGCGGTTCCGCCTTGCAGGCGATCATCTCCGCCGCGCAGACCATCCTGCTCGGCGATGCCGGCATCGCCATCGGTGCGGGTGCGGAATCGATGAGCCGCGGCGCTTACCTGCTGCCGTCGCAGCGCTGGGGGGCGCGCATGGGCAATGCCGAAGTGCTGGACTACATGGTCAGCATCCTGCACGACCCGTTCCAGAACATTCACATGGGTGTGACGGCCGAGAACGTCGCCGCACGCTATGGCATCAGCCGCGAGATGCAGGACGAACTGGCGTTGCTGAGCCAGCAGAATGCGGCACGCGCGATCGCCGAAGGCCGCTTCAAGAGCCAGATCGTGCCGGTCGAGATCAAGACGCGCAAAGGCGTGATCCAGTTCGAGACCGACGAAGGGCCGCGCGAAACTTCGCTCGATGCGCTGGCCAAACTGAAGCCCGTATTCAAGAAGGATGGCCTGGTCACCGCCGGCAACGCCTCGTCGATCAACGACGGTGCCGCCGCCGTGGTGCTGGCGTCGGGCGAGAAGGTCAAAACACTGAACCTAAAGCCGCTGGCGCGGCTGGTGTCCTATGGCCATGCAGGCGTCGAACCGGCCTACATGGGCATCGGTCCGGTGCCGGCGACCAACCTGGCGCTGCAGCGCGCGGGCCTGTTGGTGAAGGATCTCGATGTGATCGAATCGAACGAAGCCTTTGCGGCACAGGCTTGTGCAGTGGGCCGCGAACTCGGCTTCGATCCGGCCAAGGTCAACGTCAACGGCTCCGGCATCTCGCTCGGTCATCCGGTCGGCGCCACCGGCGCGATCATCACGATCAAGGCGATCGCCGAACTGCACCGCACCGGCGGACGCTACGCGCTGGCGACGATGTGCATCGGCGGCGGTCAGGGCATCGCGGCCATCTTCGAGCGCGTCTGAACGATCGTTGCAGTGCGGGCAGCGGCGCAAGGAGCGCATGGGGTGCAAGCCTCAACCCTGCGCCTGATCGGCAAGGCCGACTGCTGTTGCGGCCGCGCTTCAGTCCATTGCGCTAGGCGCGTACGCGGACACCCGCCGGGGCAACTTCAGTCGGCCGAATCGATGTTGCCGTTGGCAGACAGCTGCGACAGCGACTGCTTGATCGTCAGCATCATGTCGAACAGCTTGGTGCGTTCTTCCAGCGAGAGCTTGGCGAACACGCGATCGTTGAACTGCACTTCCATCACCGTCATCCGCTTGATCAGCGATTGAGCCGGCGGAGTCAGGAACACGCGCTTGGCGCGTTTGTCGGATGGATCCGACATTCGCGCGACCCAGCCGCCCGATTCAAGGCTCCCGATAACATCACCCAGGCTGGCCTTGCCGACATCCAGCACGTCGGCGAGCTGCGTCTGCATCATGCCGTCGCTGCGCGACAGATGCGCGAGCACCCACCATTGCGCGCGCGTGATACCAAGCGGTTTCATGAACTGATCGTAGACGGCGCGGCGCATGCGCGACACATCGTGAATCAGGAAGCTCAGACGGATGTCGTCACGTGACTGGGTACTGATGACGCCAGAAGCCGAGGTCTCCTTGTCGCCTGAATTCTTCCGCTTCGATGCAGATGTCCCAGTGCTCTTCGTTTTGACGGCAGGCTTGCTGCGGGCGCTGCTCGCTGCCTTTTTCTTGCTGTTGTGTGGCGCTGCCATGCTTCGTCCTCGAAAGTCACTTCGAATTAAACAATTAAAACCTTAAGAGCCCTTTGCAGCAACCGCAGCGTTCCCAACTCTGGGTTTTGCTGCTGCAGCTGGCGTGAACGCCGACTGAAAGTTCTTTAGCCGCACGGTGTGTTCGTTTCGATTATACGCAGGGCCGCAGCGCTGTGAACTCCTTATTTCGGGTGATGAGCCGGCAGCAATCAACCAAGCCGTACAATCGGTTGGGGAAGCTTGGTCGTCGGGAAAATAGAGTCTTCGACTGCTTAAGCAGATGCGCACGAGGGTTGCCCCTCGATGCTTCCGTTACCGGACTTAGCAGGAGGGGCCTTCCGTACAGGGCACATGGCAAGCGGAATTCCGAGCCCGACAATCCGCCTTGATTGCGAGCGCCAACGGGATACCGAGAAGGGCGCGAAGCCGCCTTGCTCAGCGGCCTTCGAGTCCGACGATGCTGATGCCGCAGACGCCGTTGTAGGGAACGCCGCCGAGGTTGTGCGACAGTCCGAGCTGCGGATTCTTCAGCTGCCGCGCTCCCGCACGGCCCTGCAACTGCAGGTAATGCTCGTAGACCATGCGCAGCCCGGAAGCGCCGATCGGGTGACCGAAGCACTTGAGGCCACCGTCGATCTGGCAGGGGATCTTGCCGTCGGCATCGAACACGCCGTCGAGCACATCGCGCCAGGCTTCGCCGTCCTGCGACACGCCGAGATCTTCCATCGTTACCAGTTCGGTGATCGAGAAGCAGTCGTGCACCTCCAGTGCGGACAGTTCCTTGCGCGGATCGGTGATGCCGGCTTCCTTATAAGCAGCCTTCGCCGCGTTGCGCGTGTTCTGCACGTACGAGCCGTCCCACTGGTCGGTGCCCCACTCGCGACCCGCACTGGCCGATAGCGCCAGCGCCTTGATCGTGACCAGATCGCGGTGGCCGAGGCTGCGCGCGATCTCGGGCGTGGTGACGATCGCGCAGGCGGCGCCATCGCTGACGCCGCAACAATCGAACACACCGAGGGGCTCGGCGATCATCGGTGCATTGAGAATAGTCTCCATCTCCACTGCCTTGCGCAGATGTGCCTTCGGATTCTTGGCGCCGTTCTGGTGACTCTTCCACGATACACGGCCGATCGCCTGCTTCAGGTCTTCCCTGGAAATGCGGTATTTCGAACGATAGCCGGCGGCGAGCTGCGCAAAGCCGGCAGGCGCGGAGCCATACAGCATCCATAGATCGTTGAGCGTGCCTTTGCCCATCACCGGCAGTCCGCCGAAGCCGCTGTCCTTCAGCTTCTCCGCACCGATCGCGAGTGCGATGTCGACCGCACCGGAAGCGACCGCATAGGTCGCGCCGCGCAGGGCTTCGGTGCCAGTCGCACACATGTTCTCGACGCGCGTGACCGGAATGCCTTCGAGCCGCAGCGCAGTCGACAGTGGAATCGCCGAGTTGCCGACCGAGCGCTCCATCGCCGAGCCATACCAGGCCGCGCCGATCTGCGCGCGTTCGATGCCGGCATCCGCCAGCGCTTCGCTGAACGCCTCGGTCACCAGTTGTTCGGCACCGCAGTCCCAGCGCTCGCCGAAACGCGAGCAGCCCATGCCGATGATTGCGACCTTATCCTTGATACCTGTGGCCATGTTTCGAATCTCTAAAGGTTAGGACGTCGGCACCGCTTTCCAGAAATAGCGGTCGTAATGCCGCAGGCGGTCGCGTTCCTTGATGCGGAAGCTCATTGCCAGCGGCGTGCCGACGTCGATGCCAGCGGCGCCGACATCGACCATCTCCATCAGCAGACGCGCGCCGACATCGAACTGCACCAGCCCCATGTACATCGGCGGCGCCGGTGAGTACTGCAGCCAATCGGCGGTGTACGTGACCACCCGGGCCGGCTCGTCGGCCAGCGCATACGGTATTTGCGAGTCGAGCGCGCCGCAATTCACGCAGGACGGCATGCGCGGGAACTGGATCGAATTGCAGCTACCGCACTTGCCGCCGACGAAGCCGAGAATCTGATCGGCGCTGCGATAAAGCTGTGTCAGCGCGGATTTGTTGTCGGTCTCCGCACGCATGCCCCAATCGAGTTCGATCTCGCCGTCGAACGACAGCAGCTTGAGATACGCGGTCTCTTCGACGCGGCGTGCGATCGAACCGGCGAGACCGCGGCGTCCAGTCGCTGGTGCCGGCTGCAGCATCTCGAATGCCAGCACTTCGCAGCCCTGCGCGAACGATGCAACGATGAATATGTCGCCGGCCCTGGCGCGTTCGAGCGCAGCCGCGATCTGCAGCAGCGGCTGCGCGGCACCGCAGTCGCCAACCTGCCCTTGCAGGTCCGGCAGCAGACGATCCGGCGGCAACGACAGCGCCTTCGCAACCAGCTTGTCGCCACCTGCAGGGCCGCCGGCCAGACCGAAGTGAGCGACCCGATCCATCGACAGACCGAGCTGCTTGAGCAGAGCGCCGACTGCACGCGGCACCAGCTTCGAAATACCCTCGTCGCGGACCCAGCGCTCTTCCCAGTAGTAGTCAAACTTCTCGCCGTTCTGGCGGAAGTGATCGATGAACGGCACCGAAACCGACTCGCGTCCGAGGAAGCGGGCGATGACGTCGTCGCCCTGCCCGACGCGCAGCGCCGCGGCGGCCGAGCCATACAGCATTTCCTGCACGCTGCCCGGCTTCGCGCGGCGGCGGTCGGCGGCGACGATGAGCTGTTCGCCCGGGGCGGAACTTTGCAGGGCCTGCGCGACTGCGGCCAGGCCGGCGCGCAGCGAACCAGCGAGATCGGTCCGCGTGGACACATCCGGCAGACGCAGCGCCGAACCAACGATCGTGGCGTTCTGCAGGTCGGCGTACGGCGCCGTCGTGCTGGCGAAGCTGAGGCCGGCGATCGCATCCGCCGATCCACCGCGCAGGCAATCGCGGCTGGCTTCCACCGCCATCGTGATCGCATCCTCGTCCCAGCTGCAGAAGGCTTTCTCGCCTTTTCCGAGCGACTTCAGCGACGGCAAGGCCCAGGCATGCGCCGCGGCAATCGCCGCGCGCGACAGGCGCCGGTGCGGGATGTAGGCACCGAAGGACTTGATGCCGATGGGAGTACTGGACGTCAAGGAATGCCTCCGGCAGAGCGTTCTGTGTGAAGAGTCGCCTTCGCATGTCTGTTTCGTGCAGACCCGCCGGCGCCGATTCACATTATGGTATGGAAACATACCATTTTTCGACCCTGCCCTCAATCCCTTGCCGGCGTCGCCTCCCGGTTACTCCGAACTTTCGTCACGCATGCCGCAAGTTCAAATCCTCAGGCACTGCCGATTGCGGGGAGTCCGAAGCGATAGACGGCAAGAATGATTGCCGAAACCACAAACAGCCAGGTCTCGAAAATGCCTTTCCAGATCCGCGGCGCATGGCGCAATTCCATGAAGTCGAGGACGATCAGACGCCCCTTGATATAGGCGATCGCGATCGTTCCCGCGGCGGCGGCCAAGCCGATGTCGCTATCGACGCGAAGCCAGAAGGTTGCGCCGGTGGCGATGACCAGCAACAGCCAGGTTCGATGACGCGCGTCGCGCAGGAATCCGGACATGTCGAACTATCTCAGCAGATACAGCAGTGCGAACAGGAAAATCCAGAGCAGATCGACCATATGCCAATACGACGCGCCGGTTTCGAGACCTTTGGTGTGGGCGGCGGCGTAGTTTCCATTGCGCGCATTCGTCCACATCACGATCAGGATGATCGTACCGACGACGACGTGCGCAAGATGGATCATCGTCAGGCAGAAATAAAACATGTAGAAGGTGTTCGTCGTCATCGACAGCCCGGCCTCGAACTTGGCCGAGTATTCGAAGAACTTGACGACAATGAAGGCGACGCCGAGCCCGATGGCTATCAATAGATAACATGGGGCCAACGCAGCACGATTTCCTCTCACCGCTGCCGCGGCCTCTACGACCGCCCACGAGCTTGTCACCAGCAGCAGCGTGTTGACCACGCCGAAGCTTCGGTCGAGCGTCAGCTGGGAGGCATTGAACAGGTCGACCTCGCCTGCCCGGTTTACGATATAGGCAATGAAGAACGCGCCGAACATCAGCAGTTCGGCGATGATGAAAATCCAGACGTCCTGGTCTCCCGGAAGGCGTCGCGTGCTGTACTCCGCCGCATCCGGCGTCGCTGCAATTGCACTCATGAGACGACACCCCAGATGATTGACGCACAGGGCCGCGCGCAGCGGCCATGTCGCCGCAGAACACACCGAAGCAGGATGTGAATGCCGAAGCCCTGCGCGCCGGACTGAGGCGGACTTGCCGCCTCAAGCTTTCAAGTCCCCATGCCGTGCGCAAGTCGACCGGAGGTCGCCGGAACGTCCGCGCCATGCATGCGTCGGCGCACTTCCTTGATCATGTAGATGCTTGCCGTGCTGTACCAGCAAAGCCAGCAGAAGTACGGAATGTAGTAGCTCAGCGCACCATTCCATGCGAACGGACCGGTCTTCAGCACGCCGGTAAGGCTCGCGGGGAAAAAGCTGATACCGCACCAGATGGTCAGGTAGCAGACCCAGCGGGGAAACAGCGGTAGCTTGCGCTTATCCGCCAATCCGGCCAGCGCCGCCGCCACCATCTGCAGCGTGGTGCAGGCGTACTGCAGATCGATACATAGCCAGCCCATATCGGTGAGCAGCTGAAACGAGGCCGGATCGCGATCCGGGCGAAACGCCGCCACTGCCCAGAACATCGCGCTGAACGACACCACCATCACCGTCAAACCGCCGCCGAGCAGTTGCAGGAAGCTGAGTACCGGGAAGTTCCCTTCGATCCGCGCCATCTGCGCGCTGAGCACCGCAGTCCAGGGCAGGTACAGGCAGACCGTGATCATCGAGACGATAAACCCCAGCCGTATCTCGCCGAGGTTGTTGAGATAGCGTGTAGTCAGATCGGCCGCGCTCGATGCGGGCGACGGGTTCGGCAGATTGTGTCCCAGGAATCCCCAGAAAAACACGAAGGTGACCAGAAACGCGGGGCCACACCAGGCACTGATCAACTGGTACCTGAGACTGGTTTTCTCATCCATATTCCTTCTCCTCTGTTGGCGTCGTCAGCTGCGACGGGTTCTTGTCGATATCAATCGGTGTGTTCAGGCCGCGACACGCAGCGGCGTCGCACCCTTGTCGAAGGACACGATCGCTTTGCGTAGCAACCGGTCCAATGATGCAAGCTCGTCTGCGTCCAGGCCCGAGAACGCCCGCTTCAAGGGCTCGACCAGTCTGGGACCGGCTTCGCTCGCGACCTTGCATCCGGCCGTGGTAATGCGAATGACGTGACGTCGTCCGTCGCGTGCCTCGATGGCGCGAGAGGCCAAGCCGTCGTTGACCAGCGAATCGAGAATGCGGGTCATGTTCGCGCGGGTGGTGCCTACCAGTTCACTTAGCTCGCTCGGCGATGCGCGGCCCTGGTCGCCAGCCATCAGCAGGCAGAGCACGTGGAAACTGTTCTCGGTCAAGCCGAGTTCGCGGAATACCGGCTCGAAGAAATTGCCGAGGCCGAATACGCCGATGCGCATCAGCCGCACCATGACTGTTTCCGCCATCGGCAGTTCGGGCAAGGCCTCCGCCATCGGCGGTGTGCTTCGTTCTACTGATGCCAGACGTTCGATTCCGCGCATGTACGATATCAATATGGTTAACCTGTTAATCATCCTAATACCATATTAGTATGGTTCGCAACTATATGGAACCATTTTACTTGAACCGGGCTGCGCTCGCGCCTGCCGCGAGCGCGGCAAGCGGATTGTCAGAGTGAGCGCGAAATCAGCTCGCGCATGATTTCCGAAGTCCCGCCGTAGATGCGCTGCACGCGCGCATCGGCATATAAGCGGCAGATTTCATACTCGCGCATGAAGCCGTAGCCGCCGAAGAACTGCAGGCATTGATCGACCACCCGGCCGTGCATTTCGCTGCACCAGAGTTTTGCGATGGAAGCATCGCTCGAACTGAGCTGGCCGCGCTCGTGGCGCTCGAGGCATTGGTCGACGAACGCCCAGCCGACACTCAGTTCGGCCTTGATATCGGCGAGCTTGTAGCGCGTGTTCTGGAACTCCATTACCGCCTTGCCGAAGGCGCGGCGTGAGTGCACGTACTCGCAGCTGATATCGAACGCGCGCTGCGCGGCCCCCATCGACGAGATGGCCAATGTCAGCCGCTCCTGCGGCAGTTCCGTCATCAGCACGGTGAAGCCGCAACCTTCGCCACCGAGGATGTTCGAAGCCGGTACCCGCACTTCGTCGAAAAACAATTCCGAAGTGTCGGCCGACTGATGGCCGAGTTTTTCCAGATTGCGGCCGCGACGAAAACCCGGCCGGTGGGTCTCGACCAGCACCAGGCTGAGGCCCTTGGCACCGGGTGCGTCGCTGGTGCGTGCGACCACGATCACGACATCCGCGTGCTGGCCGTTCGAGATAAAGGTCTTGCTGCCGGAGACAATGAGTTCGTCGCCGCTGGCGACCGCGCGGGTACGCACGCCTTGCAGATCGCTGCCCGTTCCCGGTTCGGTCATCGCGATCGCGCAGACGCTTTCGCCGCGGACCATGCGCGGCAACCAGTACTGCTTCTGTGCTTCGGAGCCGAAATGCAGGATGTAGCCGGCACAGACATCACTGTGCACCGAGAAGTCGCTCAGCGGACCGGCGTAACCGGCATACGCGATCTCTTCGCCGATGATGGCGTTGTATTTGAAACTGCCACCTGGACCGCCGTAGATTTCCGGCACCTGCGCACAGAGCAGTCCTGCTGCGCCGCCCTTGCTCCAGTATTCACGATCGACGATGCCCTGTTCTTCCCAACGCGTGAAGTTCGGCGTGATCTCGGCCGCGATGAAGCCGCGCACCGCGTCGCGAAACATCGCATGCTCCTCGTTGTACACCGCACGATGTGCCAGCATTTTCGGGCTTTCCTTTTTATTGATTGGCGACGAGTTGCAGCGCGGCTCGCCGCGGCCGCGATGCGTTCCGATATTCAGCGAGGAGCTGGTCAGGCTCTTCTTCAACCAATTGCACATCACACCGGTCACCGCCCGACGCCATCCATGCCCGCGCGCACCTTCATGTCGCGGTACTCCTGGTTGACCAGGCTCTCAGGGCAGGCGATGAACCGCGCGCCCATCAGGCCATCGGCGCCGGCGTCGACCGCCTTGCGCGCGTTCTGCGTCGGGAACCAGCCCATCAGGCCGGCCTTGCAGGAAGCGATCACCAGTTCGGGCCCGGAGACCAGGAACATCGGGGCGACGATTACCGGCATGAGGAAATCCTGCCGCAGGCGGCCGGCGATCGAGTCGACGCGATTTTTCACGGTGCGAGGAAATGGAGAATGTCGGGTGCGCGGAGCATCCGCGAAGTCGTCCGCGGATTAAAGTATGGCACCGTAACATTACCGGCGATCCGGTACTTGTCCCGTAGCAGCCCGGCTTCGCAGCAGTATTTAGATCAGGCTTCGACGCGCCAGGCGCGCGTGAACAGGCTCACCAGCGTTTCGATCCAGTGCTGGCGACTCATCGGATGGCGCGACGGCGTTACCAGCAGGTAGCGTCCGGCGCCGCTCGCCATGCCGGAAATCTGTGTGGCTGCGTCGTAGGCGGATTCGATCGCGATCTGGCCGCTGTCCTTGAGCTGCTGCAGGTATTGAACCAGGGGCTCGGCAACGATCTTCGAATCGTTCAGCATCGCGCGCCCCAGCTTGGGGAAGCGTGTCGCTTCCGCGATCACCATCCGCATCACCGCAAGATATTGCGGCTGGGTAAATCCGTCGTAGAGCGTTTCGATAATTTTCCGCAGTACCTGTTCGAGTGGTGCCCGCGTGTCGACCATGAATGCGAGGCTGCTGCGGACGCGCAGCTGCGCGCGGCGTGCGACCTCCACGAACAGCTGCTCCTTGGTCTCGAAATGCCGGTACAGCGTGATTTTGGCGACGCTCGCCGCGCGTGCAATGCCCTCCATGCTGCTGGCCTCGAAGCCATGCCTGAAGAAGACATCGAGCGCGGCATCGAGAATGTTCTCGCGCAACTCGCTGGCCTGCTCGACGGTCGGACGTCCCGGTGCGCGCCTGCCGGTATGGCGCGATGAATCTGTCGGCGCGGACGCTGTGCCCGCCTTGCTCCGGTCCTTGGCTTTTACTGCCACACAAACCTTTGCGATTCTGTCCGTGCGCGCCTGCCCGGCACTCGAACGGCTAGAGACCTCCGTCGAGCAGAACCGGGATATGGTATGGTTACATACCGTATTCGGAATACATCTTCAGCCCCGATGAGCGCTCTGTTTTCCCCTGCCAGATTGGGCAAGCTCGATGCCTCGAACCGTATCGTGGTCGCGCCCATGTGCCAGTACTCTGCAATGGACGGCATTGTACAGCCCTGGCATGAGCAGCATCTCGGTCACCTGGCCAATTCCGGCGCCGGCATCCTGACGATGGAAGCAACCGCGGTCGAACCGAACGGCGCAATTACGCATGGCTGCCTCGGCTTATGGAACGACGAGCAGGCACTGGCCTTGCAGCAGATGATCGAGCGCCTCAGAAGCTTTGCCGAGCTGCCTATCGGCATCCAGCTCGCACATGCTGGACGCAAGGCTTCGGCGCATGCGCCGTGGAACGGCGGCCAACCACTCAGCGCGGCGGAAGGCGCCTGGCAGACTTTCGCGCCTTCTCCGATCGCCTGGGGCAACGGCTGGCCGCTGCCCAGCGCACTCGACGAGAGCGGCATCGCACGCATCGTGCAGGCCTTCGTGCAAGCTGCCGTACGCGCCGATCGCGCGGGTCTCGACTTCGTCGAACTGCACTCCGCGCACGGTTACCTGATGCATGCGTTTCTGTCGCCGATTGCCAACCAGCGCGACGACCGGTACGGCGGCTCGCTGGAAAATCGCCTGCGCTTCCCGCTCGAAGTCGTCCGCGCCGTACGTGCAGTCTGGCCGACTACGAAGACGTTCGGCCTGCGCATCAACGGCACCGACTGGCTTGAAGGCGGTTGGACCGTCGAGGATGCGATCGTCTATGGCCGCAGATTGCTGGACGCCGGCGTCGACTATCTCTCGGTCTCCAGCGGCGGTGCGCGTGGTGGCATCGCGATCAAGCTCGAACCGGGCTATCAGGTACCGTTCGCCGAAGCCGCGCGCAAAGCGCTGGGATGCCCCATCATCTGTGCGGGCTTGATTGCGGATCCGCAGCACGCGGAAGCGATCGTCGCCGGCGGCCAGGCCGATTTCGTTGCGCTCGCCCGCGCACTGCTCGACGATCCACGCTGGCCGGTGCGTGCGGCACGGCGACTGTCGGCGACTGCGGAGCTTCCGCACCAGTACCAGTTGGCCGCGCCCGGTCGTTGGCCGCTGGCAGTCAAGGCCGCTGTCTAGATTCTCATCATTTCCGCGGATAGCGGCGCACGAAGGTCGAGGTCTTCGGCGAAACTGAAACTGCAGGAGGAGCAATACGACATGGCACTGTTCGACAAAAATGCTTTGGCTGGCAAACGCATCCTGGTGACCGGTGGCGGAACCGGACTCGGCAAGGGCGTTGCCGACTTCCTCGTCGCCCACGGCGCAGAAGTTCATCTGTGGGGACGGCGCCTGGAAGTGCTGCGACAGGCCGCCGACGAGATCAACGGCCGGCACGGCCAGCATGCGCATGTGCAGGCGGTAGACATCCGCAAGCCGGAACTCGTCGACGTAGCCGTCGGCGAAATCTGGGCGAAGTATGGACCGCTGACCGGACTGATCAACAACGCTGCCGCCAACTTCATCGCGCCGACCAAGGACCTGAGCCCGCGTGGCTTCGAAGCGATCACCGGCACCGTGATGAACGGCGCGTTCTTTACCACACAGGCCTGCGGCAAGCGCTGGATCGAGCAGGGGCTCAAAGGTTCGGTGGTGTCGACGCTCGTCACCTGGATCTGGACCGGCTCGGCCTTCGTCACACCGTCGGCGATGGCCAAGGCAGCCGTCAATGCGATGACCATGTCGCTCGCAGTGGAATGGGCTCGCTATGGCATCCGCATCAATGCCGTCGCGCCCGGACCGTTTCCAACCGACTATGCGTGGCAGATGCTGAGTCCGACCGAGGACAGCGCCGTTGGCGCAACCCAGGCCAGCGAAGTGCCGATGGGACGCTATGGAGAAATCAGCGAGCTCGCCAATCTGATGATCCTGCTGCTCAGCGACGGCTGCGAATACATCACCGGCGAGACCATCTGCATCGATGGCGGCCATCATCTCGCTGCTCCATCCACCTTCGCCGGTCTGACCAAGCTGAACGACGATGCCTGGCGCAAGATCCGCGAGGCGAGCCAGGCGGCGAGCGCGACGAGCAAGGCTCAACGCAACGTTTAACCAAGCGTCGGTAGTCGACCAAGTCCGCACGGAGCATAGCGGCACTAATCGATCTTAAGTACTAGCCGATCCTGGATTCCGCGATCGATTCAGACCCGAGACGTACGGAGCGATTCAGCTCCGTACGTCTCGGGTAATGGCCGACTTCAGCCCATGACGTACGTTGCCTTCAACTGCTGATATCCACTCAAGGCTTCCGGACCCAACTCTCGTCCGAGTCCGCTGGCCTTGATGCCGCCGAACGGCGAGCCGATCGCGGGCACGTAGCCGTTGATGCCGATGGTGCCGGTCTGAACGCCAGCGGCTACTTTCCGCGCGCGACCATCGTCCGTGCTCCACACCGAGCCGCCAAGACCGTAGACGGATTCGTTCGCGATGCGAATTGCCTCGGCTTCATCCTTGTACGGAATGACCGCCAGGACCGGACCGAAGATTTCTTCACGCGCGATGGCGTAGGAATTCTCAACATCGGAAAAAACGGTCGGCTGCACGAACCAACCGCGATCAAGCCCCTTGGGTCGACCACCACCGGCAACCAGTTTGGCTTCGGACTTGCCCTTTACGATATAGCTCTCGACGCGCTCGCGATGCGCAGACGAAGCCATCGGACCGACC
Organism: Nevskia sp.; assembly: GCA_028291645.1. GTDB lineage: Bacteria > Pseudomonadota > Gammaproteobacteria > Nevskiales > Nevskiaceae > Nevskia. Next base: position 1,287 of record JAQGNU010000190.1, on the reverse strand, counting down.
TGTGTGGCGTGATCCAAAGGATCGCCCACCTTCAGTGATGACGCCATCGCCGCGATCGCGTCGACGGTTTCCTTATACCGGCTGACCGGTGCAAGGATGCGCGTGCAACTGAAGCAGGTCTGACCATTGTTCATCAGCGAAGCCATCGGCAGGCCCTGCATGACGATGTCGAGATTGGCATCGTCGAGAATGATCGCAGCAGATTTTCCGCCCAGCTCCAGGGTCACCGGCCGCAGCAGTTCGCCGCAGACCTTCGCGATCGCGCGCCCTGCCGCCGTCGAACCGGTGAAAGCGACCTTGTCGATACCGGGATGCGAGACCAGATAGGCGCCTACCGCCCGATCGGCGGCGACCCAGTTGATGACTCCGGCCGGAATACCTGCTTCGGCTGCCGCATCCGCCAACAGGTAACTGTCGAGCACGGTGCCCGGCGAAGGCTTGATCACCAAGGTGCAACCCGCGGCCAATGCTGGTGCAATCTTGCTCATCGCGAGCACGACCGGGAAATTCCAGGGCACGATCGCCGCAACGACGCCGATCGGCGTTCGGCTGACGATGGTCTCGCGGCCCATCTGTGATGGACGCTTTTCCTCAAGCTGCATGTTGGCAGCCAGATCTGCGTAATAAGCCAATAGTCCAATCGGGAACGCACCTTCAAACGTCTCGCTCAGCGCGAGCGGCATGCCGTTCTGCATGCTGACAGCGCGTGCGATTTCGCCGCTGCGCTTTTGCAGGGCTTCGGCGAAGCGTCCCATCGTGGCCGCGCGCTCAGCCGGCGTCGCCGTCGCCCAGCTCGATTTCTCGAAGGCATAACGCGCGGCCGCTACCGCACGATCGACATCCGCCTCGACACCTTCCGGTACCGAGCCGATGACTTCCTCAGTCGCCGCATTGATGAGCTGGAATCGCCGGTCAGAGGCCGGGGCGACCCATTCGCCGCCGATGAAAAAATCGTTTCTGGAATTTGATTTAGCGTCATAAGCCATGTGTGTCTCCTCATGCGTTTAGAAGCTGCGAGAGCTGGCGTCTCGATACCGATCCGGTGTCTCGTCGCCGACGGGCCGGCGCTGCAAGGGGCGAAGAGCACAGGCTCCGGCCCAACCGATCACCGATTGGTATGGTACATGACTATTCTGAACCATACAGTTGGCTTTTTGAGCTTCCCCAAAACAAGAAGGCCGGTTACCCGGCCTTCTGATTGACGCTGAGCGTGGCTGTTTAAATCTTGCTTTCCAGTTCCGGCACCGCCGTGAACAAGTCGGCAACGAGACCGTAATCGGCGATCTC
>JAQGNU010000182.1 GCA_028291645.1 Nevskia sp. | reverse complement strand
GGAATCCTCACATACTCCTTTGTATGCTGCGGTTCCTCCGCTCCGGGTTCGCACGACCTGCCTTCGCTCGCGACGCTTCTTCAGAGATTCCCTACGCCATCGCCGAGTTCACTGGAAATCGCGCGACAGATACGGCAATCGTCCGAGCCAGTCCGAGCGGTCCTCGGCATGCCGCAGAAACACGTGCACGGTATTTTCCACGTTCTGCAGTTCGCCTTCCGCGACGATCAGTGCAGTGCCGATCAGTACCTCGCGCTCGCGTTCGATCAGTTTTGCCGGCACCACCAGATTGACTACGCCGGTCTCGTCCTCCAAGGTCATGAACATCAGGCCCGAGGCAGTGCCGGGCCGCTGACGGAACATCACCAGACCGGCGACCTTGACGCGGCTGCGGTCCGGCAGCGTGCGTAATTGCACCGCGGTGACGACGCCTGCGCGCTGCAGCCGCGTGCGTAGCAGCGCCAGCGGATGACGCCGCAGGGTCAGATTGGTGCTGCGATAGTCGTCGACGATCTCGCGGCCTTCGCTCGGCGCCGGCAGTTCGAGTTGCGCTTCGCGGGCACTGGCGTGACGCAGCAGACCGGGTGCCAGTTCTGCACCGGCCGCGGCCCAGCGTGCCGCATGACGATGGCCGGACAAGCGCACCAGCGCATCGGCGTCGGCCAGTGCGCGCCGCGCGTGCGTGCCGAGGCCGGCGCGCGCGACCAGATCTTCCAGCGAGTCGAACGCTTGCTGGGCGCGCGCTGCGACCAACGCATTGGCGATGTTCTCATTGAGGCCATTGACCATCCGCAGGCCGAGCCGGATCGCCGGCTGTTTCTCGCCTGCAATCGGCTCCAGGCTGCAATCCCAGGCCGAAGTCATCACATCGACCGGCCGCACTTCGACGCCGCTACGCTGTGCTTCGCGCACCAGCATGGACGGCGGATAAAAACCCATCGGCTGACTGTTCAGCAGTGCGGCGATGAATGCGGCGGGCTCATGCCATTTCAGCCACGACGACACATAAGCTAGCAACGCGAAACTGATCGCATGGGATTCTGGAAAACCGTACGAGCCGAAACCGAGAATCTGTTGATAGATGCGTTCGGCGAAGGCCGGCTCGTAGCCGCGCGCGGTCATGCCTTCCTTGAGCTTCTGCTGGAATTTCGTCAGATCTCCACCCTGTTTCCAGGCTGCCATCGAGCGGCGCATCTGATCGGCTTCGCCGGGCTCGAAGCCGGCAGCGATCACTGCGATTTCCATTACCTGTTCCTGGAAGATCGGTATGCCGAGCGTGCGCTTTAGCACCTCTTCCAATCGCGGTGGATACTCCACCTTCTTCGGATCGAGGCGGCGCTGCAGATAGGGATGCACCATGCCGCCCTGGATAGGGCCGGGCCGTACGATCGCCACCTGTATCGCCAAGTCATAGAAAGTCTTCGGCCGCAGTCGCACCAGCATATTCATCTGCCCGCGCGACTCGATCTGGAACACGCCGATGGTTTCGGCGCGCTGGATCATCGCGTAGGTTTCGGGATCATTTTGCGGAACTGTGGCCAGCGTCCAGTGTGGCTGTTCCGGTTTCAGCTTTTCGATGAGGTCAAAACAGCGGCGGATCGCCGTCAACATGCCGAGCGCCAGCACATCGACTTTCAGCAGTCCGAGTGCTTCGAGATCGTCCTTGTCCCACTGGATGATGCTGCGATCCGGCATCGCCGCGTTTTCCACCGGCACCATTTCCGACAGCGGTCGTTCGGAAATGACGAAGCCGCCGACATGCTGCGACAGATGCCGCGGGAAACCGGTCAGCTCACGCGTCAATCGCATCCACAAGCGCAGTTGACGTTGTGACGGATCGAAGCCGAGTGCGCGCAGGCGCTCGTCGAGTTGGTCCGGATCGTCCCACCAGGCCAGCGACTTGGCCAGACGGTCGATGTCTTCCGGCGCAACACCGAGTGCGCGGCCAACATCCCGCAGCGCCGAGCGCGAGCGGTAGGTGATCACGGTAGCGGCGATCGCCGCACGCTCATGGCCGTATTTCGTGAACACATACTGGATCACTTCTTCGCGCCGCTGATGCTCGAAATCGACGTCGATGTCCGGCGGCTCGGCGCGCTCCCGCGACAGGAAACGCGCAAACAATATTCGTTGTTCTGCCGGATTGACTGCGGTGATGCCAAGCGCGAAGCAGACTGCCGAATTTGCCGCGCTGCCGCGGCCCTGGCACAGAATGCCGTTGCGCATCGCGAAGCCGACGATGTCATGCACCGTCAGGAAAAACGCTTCGTATTGCAGCTCGGCAATCAGCCGCAGTTCTTCTACGATCTGTCGCCGCACCTTGAATGGCGCGCCGTCCGGCCAACGTCGCAACAGACCATTGCGTGTCAGCACACGCAGCCACGAGCTCGGCGTGTAATTTTTCGGAACCAGCTCGCGCGGATAGTCGTAACGGATTTCCGTCATCGAGAAATGGCAGCGCTCGGCGATCGCGATCGACTCCGCCAGCAGCGCTTCCGGATACAGTGCCTGCAATCGCCCGATCGGTCGCAGATGTCTTTCAGCATTGGCGAATAGCCGTGTTCCGCATTCGGAGACCGGCCGCTTGTGCAGCAGCGCGGTCATCACGTCTTGCAGCGCGCGGCGTTGACGCACGTGATAATGCACATCACCGCTGGCGACACAGCGCAGCCCGCTTGCGCGGGCAAGTTGCTGCAAGTTAACGAGCTTGCTGACATCGTCGGCACCGCGATGCAGTTCCACCGCGATCCAGGCATCGCGAAAATGCGCGCGCAGCCAGCATGCATCGGCCGCATTCGGATCGTCCTGTGGAATCCACAACGCGAAACAATCCGGGCACAGCTCTGCAGCGTCTTCGCGCAGCAGTCGATAACGGCCCTTCGGTGCGGCACGGCGCGCACGCGTGATCAGCGCCGATAGCTGCTGGTACGCGGCTTTATGCGGAGCGAGCAACACCAGCTTGAGACCGTCGAGGCATAGGAATTCGGCGCCGATGATCAGCTTGATGCGGCTCTTGATGTCGTCGAGCAGCGTCGCCTGATGCGCACGCACGACACCGGCCAGCGAACATTCATCGGTGATCGCAAGCGCTGCATAGCCGCGCCGTGCCGCCTCGACGATCAGCTCTGCGGCACTCGATGCGCCGCGTTGAAACGAGAAATTGCTCAGCGCGTGCAGTTCGGCGTAAGGCATCTTGAATGGCTGCTGCGATGACGTGAGCCGCTCGTTCGCGGCGGTGTCGTCTGCGGGCTAGGCCCACAGTCCATGCAGGTAGATCTGGCCATCGCGCCGATCGACATAAGCCCAGCCGCGCGTGCCGCGTTCCAGTTCGCAGACGAAATAATCGCGCCGCGCGTCGGCGCCGTCCCACCAGCCGGACTCGATGCGTTCGACATCGCCGACGATCGGCGGCGGCCGCTGCAGGCGTTGCGGCCTGCGCAGCAGAAAGTTCGGACGCGCGCGCGGCAATGTCGTCGTGGATGGTGTGACTTCATACACCGCTGCGGCACGCCAGGCGCGTTCGGGGCGATGATCCTCGACGCACTGCGGACGCCACAGTGCCTGCTCGCCAAGCCGCGCGCTGAGCCGATCGATCACCGCGGCGGCTTCCTCGTCGGTGTGCATGCGCGTGTCGAACAGATCGTGCTGGCTGCTGGTCGGAACGGCGAAGTGCTCGGCCAGCAGCGTCAGACTTCGCGCCGGTGCCGGCATCGTCGCGCGCGCCAGTTTTTCGCGCGCCACGCGCAGCATCAGCGCTTCGTCGCGGGTCGCGGCACTGAAGTTGAATTCGATCGCGGTCGGTGGATGGTCGACGCCGTCGGCGCGCACATGCGCCAGTTCGAGGCGCAACCGCTGCACGCCGGTGGCGCGTGCGCGCAGGTAACACGCCAGTTCGCCGAGCAGGCGCCGCAACGGGAACGCGAGCCGCTCGCTGTCTTCGATCTCGTCGAGAAAATTTAGCCGGCGTGCGAAGCGTGCCGGCGGACGGTACCAGCGGCGCGCATCGGTCGCCGCACCGGTCAGCCGATCGAGATAGTTCATCGTGGCCTGGCCGACGCGCTTGCCGAGCGCGTCGCGCGGCAGCGCCAGCACTTCGCCGGTGTGCGTGAGGCCGCTGTCGGCCAGCAGGTTCAGCACGTCCGTCGGCAGTGTCAGCACTGACAGGGGCAAGCCAGCGAGGGCGTCGGGCAGTTCTTCGAGCGTCGCCACTGCGCGCGTGTTGGCGCGCGCGATTGCGGCGGCAGCTTCGAGCGTCGGTGCAACGCCGAAGCTGGCGCTGTGGCCGAGCGCGGCGAATTCGCGGTCGATCTTGTCGAGCAGGGTTTGCAGTCCGCCGAACAGCTTCAGGCTGGCGCCGATTTCCAGCCACAGCGTGAAGCGCGGCAGACCGAAGTCATGGCCGGCTTCGTCGACGCGGAAGCTGATGCGGTCGCCGAAACCATAGGCCGCGCAAGCCAGCGTTTCCAACGACTGTCGTTCGCGCAGCGGCTGCCGCTCCAACGCCAGCAGTGCGGGTCGGCGCACGCGCGCCAGACCGAGATCGAGGCCGGCGGCGAGCGTGTTGTCGGCAGTTGCGATGATCCAGCGCCGGCTGCCGCGGCTATCGGTGACGGCCGCATTCGCCGGCGGCTGCAGCAATGCTTCCAGCGGCAGTCGCGGCAGATGCGCGGCGAGCCACAGTGAGGCAGCCGCCACCTTTCGGCATATCCCCTCTCCCGCACGCGGGAGAGGGGCATCGATGCTCGAGGTGGGTGGACGACGGTTCATGCGGCATCTCTGCGATCGACCGAGATCACCGCGCGCAGCGGCGCCGGCTCATCGGCGAAGAAGCGCGCACCGCTGCGGCCGCCGCGCACTTTCAGGATTTCGATTTCGAGGCGCGTTTCGCGCCGCGCCAATTTCAATCGCAGCGCGGCGATATTGGCGGAACCTGCGACCCGTGCCGGACGATAGATCAGGCCGATGTTGCCGCTGCTCTCGGCTGCCAGCTGCAGGCGCCGCGCATCGGCTTCGCGCAGGTTCGGCATCCAGGCCAGCACCGCGCCGTAAGCCGGCGTGCGCAGCAGTTGCTCGGCGGCCCCAATCGCTTCATTGGCCGCTTCATCGCTGGTTTGCGGATCGACCACCAGCGTGCGCGTCAGCACCAGTCCTGCTCGCGCCAGCGCCGGCGCATACGGCAGCTGCGGCGCGGCGACGAAGGCGACGTGACGGCCAGCCTGGGTCAGTCGCACCAGCAGCGGCAGCGCCAGTTGCAGTTCGCCGATGCCGCTGGCTTCGAGCAGTAATTCACTCAGTGCGCCAAGCGGCCAGCCGCCGCCGGGCAGGCGCGTATCGAGGCTGGCGATGCCGCTCGCCTCGGTCGGCGGACGGGCGCCGTGCACGCCGCGCCAGACATCGCTGCGGGCGGCGAGTGAGGCTTCCAGCGAAAGCGGCGACGAGGTGGACAAGGCGGGCGCCAATGGGGGAAATGAACCGGAGAGATAGTGTACATAAAGACACTAGTCTGCTCGATAATTCCGCGATGGCGACGGCTTCTGCTGGGCGCAACTTGCGGGGACCAGCGCTTTGCGGCTATTTTCGCGCCCCTTGTGAGGTTTCAATGCGTCACATCATCTCCATCCTGTTACAAAACGAAGCCGGCGCGCTGGCGCGCGTGGCCGGCATGTTCTCGGCGCGCGGCTACAACATCGAGTCGCTGACGGTCGCGCCGACGCACGATGCAACCGTCTCGCGGCTGACGCTGGTGACGATGGGCAGCGATGCCGTGATCGACCAGATCATCAAGCAGTCGCGCAAGCTGGTCGACATCGTCGAAATCGCCGACCTCACCGCGGTCGATCATCTGGAAAGCGAACTGCTGTTGCTGAAGGTGCAGATCGACGCCAAGAATGCGCGGCAGGTGATCGACTGCGTGCGCCGCCATCGCGGCACCATCCTCGACGAGACCGGCAACAGCCGCACCGTGCAGCTGACCGGCACCGGCGCCGAAGTCAACGCCTTCCTGACCGAACTGTCGGAACTCGGCCGCGTGCTGGAGCTGGTGCGCAGCGGCACCGCCGCACTGCAGGCCGGCGATCGCGTGCTGGCAGCGCCGGTCTGATGCAAAACTTTTGACGCAACCCTGGAGTGTTTTGTGAGCATCACCCCCACCATCAATGTTTATTACGATAAAGACGCCGACCTCTCGCTGATCCAGTCGAAGAAGGTCGTCATTCTCGGCTATGGCTCGCAGGGCCATGCCCACGCGCAGAATCTGAAAGACAGCGGCGTCGACGTCACCGTCGCGCTGCGCAAGGGCTCCAAGTCCTGGGTCAAGGCGGAAGGTGCCGGCCTCAAGGTTGCTGAAGTCGCCGCCGCGGTGAAGGCCGCCGACTTGGTGATGATCCTGGCGCCGGACGAAGGCCAGCGCAAGATCTACGAAGACAGCGTCGCACCGAACCTGAAGCAGGGCGGTGTGCTGGCGTTCGCGCACGGCTTCAACATCCATTTCGGCCTGATCGAAGCGCGTGCCGACCTCGACGTCATCATGGTCGCGCCGAAAGGCCCCGGCCATACCGTGCGCAGCACCTACACCCAGGGCGGCGGCGTGCCGAGCCTGATCGCGGTGCATCAGGATGCGTCGGGCCAGGCCAAGCAGATTGCGCTGAGCTACGCCTCGGCCAACGGCGGCGGTCGCGCCGGCATCATCGAAACCAATTTCCGCGAAGAAACCGAAACCGATCTATTCGGCGAACAGGCGGTGCTCTGCGGCGGCGCCACGGCGCTGGTGCAGGCCGGTTTCGAGACGCTGGTGGAAGCCGGCTACGCGCCGGAAATGGCGTATTTCGAGTGCTTGCACGAACTCAAGCTGATCGTCGACCTGATGTACGAAGGCGGCATGGCCAACATGCGCTATTCGATCTCCAACACGGCCGAGTACGGCGACTACACGCGCGGTCCGCGCATCGTCACCGACGAGACCAAGAAGGAGATGAAGCGCATCCTCACCGAGATCCAGACCGGCCAGTTCGCGCGCGACTTCGTGCTCGAAAACACCGCCGGCCAGCCGACGCTGAAAGCCAACCGGCGCATCGGTGCCGAGCACCAGATCGAAGTGGTCGGTGCGCGCTTGCGTTCGATGATGCCGTGGATTGCGAAGAACAAGCTGGTCGACAAGACCAGGAACTGAGCACGCGGGAGCACGTGACCTGCAGCACATCGGGGCGCCGCGGCGCCCCGAGTTATTTGTAGGGCCCTCTCCACGGATGCGCGACTGGTCGTAATATCCTCGATAACTCTGGCTCCTGACCAGAAGGGGAATCCGGCCTTGAGCCGACCGTCGTTTTTCGTAGAGCTGCAGCGGCGCCACGTCTACAAGGTTGGCGCGATGTACGCCGTCGGCGGCTGGCTGCTGGTGCAGGTCGTCACGCAGGTGTTTCCGATCTTCGATATCGCGCCGGTGGTGCAGCGGATCATCGTGCTCGTCGTCGTCGCCGGTTTTCCGCTGGCGCTGGTGCTGGCCTGGGTCTTCGACGTCACGCCGCTGGGCATCGTGCGTACCGCTGACGCACCGGCGCGCGACGATGAAGCGGCGGCAGAACGGAAACATCGCGGCCTGGATCGCACGCTGAATTACGTGCTGGGCGGCCTACTGCTGCTTGCGCTCGGCTATTTCATGCTGGATCGCTGGCTGTTCGCGCCGCAGCTTGCGGGAACGGCGCCGGCAAATGCGGCGACGTCCATCGAAGGCAAACCCGCGACCATCAGCCGCTCGATCGCGGTGCTGCCGTTCGCGGATATGAGTCAGGCCGGTGACCAGGCGTATTTTTCCGACGGCATGTCGGAAGAGTTGCTCAACCTGCTGTCCCAGGTACCCGAGCTGCACGTCGCCGGGCGCACGTCTTCGTTCTCGTTCAAAGGTAAGAACGCGACCATTGCCGAGATCGGCAAGGCGCTCAATGTTGCCACCGTGCTCGAGGGCAGCGTGCGCAAGGCCGGTGATCGCCTGCGCATCACCGCGCAGTTGATCAACGTCGCCGACGGCTATCACCTGTGGTCGCAAAGCTACGATCGGAAACTGACGGATGTGTTCGCGACCCAGGACGATATCGCCGGCGCGGTGGCGGATGCTTTGAAACTCAAGCTGCTGCCGGCACAGCGCCCGTCCACCGCCAGACATCACGTGCCGAGCTTTGAAACCTACGACCACTATCTCCTCGGGCGGCAGTTGCTGATGCGTAGCGAGCCGGCCGGCTACGGCCGGGCGGTCGATGCGTTTCGTCGGGCCGTGGCGAGCGATCCGGATTACGCCGCAGCGTATGCAGGGCTGGCGATGGCGGAAAGCTTTGCTGTCGAAGAGTCTGTGGACGCCAGCCTGATCGCGCAGGGCAATCAGCGCGCGATGGCCGCCGCCGAACGGGCCGTGGCACTGGATTCAGAGTTGGGCGATGCGTATTCCGCGCGCGGCTATCTGCGCGGCACCAACGAATGGGACTGGGATGGCGCGCTGGCCGATCAGCTCAAAGCGGTGCGGCTCGATCCGGGGGATTCTAAGAATCAATTGCGCTATGGATATTTGCTCGCGACCTTGGGCCGCCTGCCTGAGGCCAGCATCGCCTTAAGCAGGAGCGTCGCACTGGATCCGCTGTTCACGCCCGCCTGGTACTGGCTGGGGCGGGTTAAGACCGCGCTGACGGATTTCGACGGCGCGCGGCTGGCCTTGCAGCGAGCGCTGGCGATCGATCCCGGATTTCAGTCGGCCTCGTCTTATCTAGGCATCCTTGCCCTGCTACAGGGCGACCCCGCCACGGCACGAAGGACGTTCATCGAGCTGAAGCGACCGTTTGGCCTGGTCCTGGCGGAATACGATCTTGGCAATGCTGCGCAGTCGCAGCGGGCGCTGGAACAATTGATCGCCCAGCATGGACGCAACGGTCCTTATCTGATCGCTACGGCGTTTGCCTGGCGCGGCGATCGCGATCAGGCCTTCGCATGGCTGGAGCGGGCGATCGCGCAGCACGATCCCGACCTGGTATCCCTTAAATACGATCCGATCTTGCGCAAGCTGCGCGACGACCCGCGTTACCGCGCGACACTGAGGAAACTGCAGCTGCCTGAATGATCGGCGGGGCCACATTTTCCTCGCGGGTGCGGCGTGTGCCGGACCGCGTATATGCCGCGGACCTGCCTCTGCGAGGTTCAATGCTTTGCGCGGAGTGCCCGCGATCATCCCAAGTACGGTGTCCATCAGCGCACCGCCGTATCATTAACGCGCCACCCGTCGGACTCGCATGAGCGCCAACCCATCCTTCTTCGCCGAACTGCAGCGCCGCCACGTCTACAAAGTCGGCGCGGCGTATGCCGTGGCCGGCTGGCTGTTGGTACAAGTGGTGACGCAGGTGTTCCCGATCTTCCACGTCAGCGAGCTGGCGCAGCGGATCATCGTGCTGATCGTGATTACGGGTTTTCCGGTGGCCTTGGTGCTGGCCTGGCTGTTCGACCTGACGCCGCAGGGCATCGTCCGCACCGGCCGCCTGCCGGCGAGCGGCGAGACGCCGGCCGCCGTGCGGGAGCGGCGCGGCGCGGATCACCGGCTGAATTACGCGCTCGGCGCGCTGCTGTTGCTGGCGCTGGCGTATTTCGCAGCAGAGCGCACGCTGCTGAAGCCGGCGCATCCGGCCGCTGCGGCAGATGCGGCGGCGGGTAAGTCGATTGCGGTGCTGCCGTTCGAGAACCTGTCCGACGACAAGTCGAACGCGTACTTTGCGCAAGGCATCCAGGACGAAATCCTGACGCGGCTTTCCAAGGTCGGTGCGCTGCGGGTGATCTCGCGCACCTCGACTGCGAGCATCGGCAGCAGGCCGGAGAATCTGTCGGAGATCGCCAGGCGCCTCGGTGTCGACAATCTGCTGGAAGGCAGCGTGCAGAAAGCCGGCGATGTGGTGCGCATCAACGTGCAGCTGATCCGTGCGGCCACCGACGACCATCTCTGGGCCGAGACCTACGATCGCAAGCTGGACAACATCTTCGGCGTGGAGGGCGAGGTGGCGCAGGCGATCGCCGATGCGCTCGATGCGCAGCTGACCGGTGCCGAGCATCGTGCGATGGATCAGGCGCCGACGCGCAACGCGCAGGCCTACGATGCTTACCTGCGCGGCCTTGCCAACGAGCTGCGCTTCAGCAGCGATCAGGACTACTTCGAAGCACGGCGCTATTTCGAACAGGCGGTGCAGCTCGATCCGCAGTTCGCGCTGGCCTGGGCGCATCTGTCGATGGTCAAGAGCTATCTGTATCTGAACGGCTTCGCCCATACCGCACAGGGCTTGGCCGAACTGCGCGAGTCCGCGGATACCGCGATGCGGCTGCAGCCGGAACTCGGCGAGGCCTGGCTCGCACGCGGTTACTACTTCTACCGTGGGCTGGCCGATTTCGGCGCTGCGCTGACGGCGTTCGAGCAGGCCAGCAAACGCCTGCCGAACAGCGCCGAAGTGTCTGCGGCGATCGCCTACGTGCAGCGCCGCCAGGGCCAATGGGATGCGGCGCTGGCGCGCTTGCGGGAAGCCACGCAGCGCGATCCGCGCAACGTCAGTTACTGGATCGGCATCGCCGAAACCGAAGGCGCATTGCGCCGCTATGCCGACGCGCAGGCGCTGCTCGACCGCGCGCTGGCCTTGAGTCCCGAAAGCATCGGTCTGCGTGCACAGCGGGCGGAGCTGTATCAGAAGCAGGGCAATCTCGATGCCGCGCAGGCGATTTTCGACGCGATGCCGCCGTCGATCGAAAGCGCGGATCACGTCCAGCTTTCCGCCACCCAGCTGTTCTATCGGCACGACTACGGCCGCCTGACGGCGCTGCTGCATCGCGTGCTGGAAAAGCCCGATCCCAATCTCAGTTCTCAACTGCCGGGCCTTTACAGCATGCTCGGCGCGGCAGAACTGTTCGGCGGCAATCGCGCTGCCGCACAGGCCGCGTTCGCCATCTCCAAGGCGCGCGCGCTGGAACTGCGCAGCAGCGGTGTCGATACCTCCGACCTGTCCTGCAATCTAGGATTGACCGAAGCCGGCCTCGGCGAGCGTGAAGCGGCACTGGAAGAAGCCCGGCATTGCGTGCAGCTGAGCAGTGGTGATCAGTGGCAGAGCGCCGCCGACCGCACCGCGCAGGCCATGATTGAAGCGCTGGTCGGTGAACGCGACACGGTGCTGACGGCATTACCGCAACTGCTCGCGCTGCCGAACGGACTCAGTGCCGGCGATCTGCGCTTCAGCCCGGTGTGGGATGCGCTGCGCGGCGATCCGCGCTTCGCCGCACTTCTCGCTGCGCCTGCGCAGACTGTGCCCGCCGGACGCTGAACCTGCCGGCCAGACGCTGCAGCGGTTTCTAACCGCGGAATTTGCCGGTAGCGCCGCCGCAGCAATGCGGCCACGTTTCCGCTAAGCGGGGCCGCAACGTAAACTGCGGCTTGAAACCTAAGGTTGAAACGCATGAGCGAAACCGAAGCACCCGTGCGTCAGAGCCGCAAGGGCCCCAAGAAGGGAATCTACCTGCTGCCGAATCTGTTCACCACCGGCACGCTGTTCGGCGGCTTCTACGCCATCGTTTCGGCGATGGGCGGCCAGTTCAATCAAGCCGCCATCGGCATCCTCGGTGCGATGATCGCGGACTCGCTGGACGGCCGCATCGCGCGCATGACCAACACCTCCACCGACTTCGGCAAGGAATACGATTCGCTGTGCGACATGGCGGCGTTCGGCATCGCCTCCAGCATCGTGGTCTACGCCTATAGCCTGCATTTCCTCGCCGATTATCACTGGCTCTACGGCCGTCTCGGCGGCGCCATCGCGCTGACCTACGCCGCCTGCGCCGCGCTGCGGCTGGCGCGTTTCAACGTGCTGGCGGCGATTTCCGGCAGCAACAAGGATTTCTTCGGTCTGCCGAGCCCGGCCGCAGCGGCCGTCGTCGTGTTCTTCGTCTGGAGTGCGTCCGAGTGGGGCTACAGCGGTGATGAATTGGTCTGGCCGGCGGCGATCCTGACGCTCGGCAGTGCGCTGCTGATGGTCAGCAGCGTGCGTTACAACAGTTTCAAGAAGATCAATCTGCATGTGCGTATGCGCTTCCTGCCGTTCGTCGCAGTGATCGGTGCGCTGTGGCTGATTTCGATCGATCCGCCGCGCATCCTGTTCCTCGCGTTTCTGGCGTATGCGCTGTCGGGACCAATCATGTCGGTGTGGCATCGCTACCGCAGGCTGAGGCCTGCAAAGTCCTAAACCTCAGGAGCCGCCTGCATGCATCTGAAATGCTGGCGCAGGGGTTTGATTCCGATGCTGCTGTCCGCGTCGGCAATCGCGGCCGAGGCCGGCTTGAAGCCGGCGGTCGATTGCTTCAATCGTGGCGACTACAGTTGCGTGCAGCAGCTTCTGCTCGAAGCACAAAGGCTGAATCCGGAGAATACCGAGGCTGCGTATTACCTTGGCCGCACCGCGCATCGACGTAAAGACTGGAAGACTGCGGTCGAGCAACTGCAGCGCGCGGTGACACTGCAGCCGGCCAACGCCGAGTATCACTTCCGGTTCGGGCTATCGTTATCGCGCTATATCGATACGGTCGGTGTCATGAGCAAGCCGGGCGTGGCTTTGCACGTCCGCGAAAATCTACTCAAGGCGATCGAACTGAATCCGGATTTCATCGACGCGCGCGACGCGCTGCTGAAGTACTACCTCGCTGCGCCGGCGTTTCTCGGCGGCGGCGTCGACAAGGCGCGCGAGCAGGCGGCGCAGATCGCCAAGCGCAGCGTCGCCGACGGCCACATCGCGCTGGCCGAGATCGACGAGCACCAGCGCCTGATCGAGCCGGCGATTGCCGAATACCAGGCCGCCATTGCAACCGGTACCGATAGCAGCGCGCACGATGCGCGCATTGAGCTGGGGCAGCTATACCAGCATCAGCAGCAGTTTGACGAGGCTTTCACCGTGCTGCAGCACGCTTTGCGTAAAGACGCCGCCGACCGCCAGGCCCAGTACGAACTGGGCAATACCGCAATGCTGTGCAGCTGCAGGATCGACCAAGGTATTGCCGCGCTGAAGGACTTCCTGCGCAACCCGGCCACCGACGACGATGACGATGCGTCGCCGGCGCAAGCGCATCTACAGCTCGGCGGCTTGTACAAGAAATCGCAGCGCCGCGCCGAGGCCCGCATTGAGTACAACACCGCGCTGCAGCTCGATGCGCAGCTGGACGAAGCCAGACAAGCCCTGCGCGCACTGGATTGATCCAGAACCTGGTTGACCACCTGACGTCTTGGCAGGCCGTGACGTATCACGAACTCGAATGAAGTCAGTGCAGCTGCAAGAAGTAAGACGCAGTGTGAGCCCAGCCCCGACACTCAGGAAAATACAGCTTCGTAGCGCATGCCACTGCTGTCCGGTGTGATTGGCGTTATCAGGATATCGAACGTGCCGAGCCGGTGCTGCTGGATACGATAGGTGCCTTGACGGAGGTATTGGTTGGCAGGCAGCGTAGGGCAGCGGAAGATGACAGAAAACGGTCGCCGGAACCCTTCTTGCAAGTCGTACCGATCAAATGCACGCGCCTCGTCGAGTTCCAGGATGATCGTGCCGCCTTCTGGCAGCTGAAGTGAAAATTCGCTGCCGATTAAGGGCGTGAAATGATCGAGTCTCAAATCGGATAGCGTCGGCAATTCTTGCGTTTGAAATGCGGAATTCATGGAGGCTTTCTTCAAGCTGCTCGGACTCTGGGATCGGGTTCCCAGATCATGAGATCGTGGACCTCACCGCTGCTTGCGAGCACAAAGCCCAATCGATTGTAGAGATGTCGGGCGCGGTTGAATTTTCCCACGTGGATACTCACACGCTTGGATTGCAGATTCGCTTCGAGTTGTAGATCAGTCAACAATTTGGCGCCGATGCGATGACCGCGATATTCGGGCAGCAGCGAGATATCGATGACGCGAATTTCGGCCGACCAGCGTCCCACGTAGAACCGCCCGACCGGATGGCCTTCACAGACAATCAAGTCATGGCGATCGCCACCGAAGCAGCTCGAATAGTGCCTACGTTGTGCGTCGAACTGCATCTGCAGAAATGCCTGCTTCTGCGCAGCATCCCAGGGTATCTGCGCCAACTCTTCGGCACGGGTACTGGCATAGAGCTGGAACAGGAAAGGCAGATCAACGGCGTCCACAGGGCGTAGTGAAAACGACATCGGTTCAGGCTGCGTCACGCTAAGAAGCACAGTTTCGCCGAGAGGAAAATCGGCTTCGTTCACAGTGTCGTCACGACCTAGGCGGAAAAATTCCCTGTAGTGCAATGCAAAAGTTGATCACAAGATAGGGCATCAGATTGTTGTGTGGCTGGGAGCCACCGGTGACGGTCGTCGAATTCGGGTTCATTGCCACGAGATTGGAAGTATCCGTGCTGTAAGCCTGCATGCCATCGGAGGAGCGGCCCAGCGATAACTGAGAATCCGGCGTGTTGTACACGGCGAGGCTGCTGCTGACTTGCAGGCTATGGCCGTGAGCAGGTAGCTGGCCGCTCGTCAGCGTCACGGCTGTTTCACCCGCAGTCTCACCGAGGGAATGATTGCTGAGCCCAGGCCCTTGCCCAGCGTGCATAGATGCGCAGCCCTGGAGATTGGGCAACGCAAAATTGCTCGTACCGTTGCCTCCGTAAGTCGTCCCGAGGAGCGAAAACAGAGCCGTGTTTTGCGAGATCGACAACAGCTGACCATTACAGAATGCCCAGCCGTTGGGCGCAAACGTGAAAGGAAACATCCGGATTTCGGCGACAAATTGATCGGCCACGTTAACTGCTCCTGATAGCGTTCTTCTGCACTAACCCAATGCCACTTCGCGAGCGCTTGATCATTGAATCTGCCTCAACTCTGCGACGGGAAGACGCCGAACAGCGAGATAATGAAACTGAGACATAGGGAAGGCTGAACATTATCGTGAGGCTGGTTGCCGCCGGCGGCGCCTACAGCTGCTGCATTCGCTTGCTGGTCGGTCGCCGCGTCCGTAAAAATGCTTCCCGCCGGTAGTTGTCCCGGCAGATTGGCTGTAGGCGATGTTTGATTGGCAGTTTGACCGCTAGCCACGGGGCGGTGTGCGTGTGGTGGGATCTGGGCCGTGGTCAACGTTACTACTTCCTGGCCCCCCGCCTGACCGATTACGTAGTTGCTCAGACCACCACCCTGTCCTTGATGCAGTGGCAGTCGCCCGCGCAAGTCCGGCAGCGCGAATGTGCTTTGCCCATCGCCGCCGTAGGTCGTCC
>JAQGNU010000164.1 GCA_028291645.1 Nevskia sp. | reverse complement strand
CTGTCGCCGCGTTGCTGTGGCTGCAGGCCGGCGACGCCAAGCTGGCGGCATACATCGCGATCGGCGCAGCGCTCAGCGCTGCGGTGCTGGCGCTGCTGGCCTGGCTGATGGTGCGCAGCCTGCGCCCGCTGCGTCGTCGCAGCGGTGTCGCCTGGCGCTTCGGGCTCGGCAATCTGGTACGGCGCGGGCCGGACACCGTCGCGCAAACAGTTGCGCTGGGTGTTGCGCTGCTGTCGCTGCTGCTGGTGACGGTGGTGCGCCAGGATCTGCTCAGCACCTGGCAGAATCGCTTGCCGAACGACACGCCGAACCAGTTCCTGATCAACATCCAGGCCGAGCAACGCGCGCCGCTGCAAACTTTTTTTGCCGCGCGCGGTTATCCCGAATTGCCCTTGCTGCCGCTGGTGCGCGCGCATCTGACCGCGATCAATCAGCAGCCGGTGATGGCCGCGCAGTTCGACGATCCGGAAACGCGGCGCTGGATCAATCGCGAATTCAACCTGTCGTGGACCGATCATTTCGGCGCCGACGACGAACTGATCGCCGGCCAGTTCTGGAGCGCGGCCGATGCCGGCAAACCCTGGCTGTCGGTCGAGCAGGACGCCGCCAAGCGGCTCAAGCTGAAGCTCGGCGACACGCTCGATTTCGATATCGCCGGCCAGCGCTACACGCTGACCGTGCACGATCTGCGCGCGGTGCACTGGGACAGCTTCAAGCCGAATTTCTTCCTGATGGCGCCGCCCGGTGTGCTCGACGCGCCGGCGACTGCCGAACGCGCCGCCGCACCGGTGCAATGGATCGGCAGCTTCTACTTGCCTCGAACGGCTGGGCCGAAAGCGGACATCGACGTAGATATCAATAAACGCACGCTGCTGCGCGAACTGGTGCGGCAATTCCCCAACGTCACCGTGTTCGATCTTGATGCGGCGTTGGGTCAGGTGCGCGGCATCGTCGATCGCGTGGTGCGCGCGCTCGAGTTGGTGCTGCTGTTTACGCTGCTCGCAGGTCTGGTGGTGATGCTGGCGGTGATCGAGGGTTCGCGCACCGAGCGCGTGCGCGAGACCGGCGTGCTGCGCGCGCTGGGTGCGTCTTCGCGCATCGTGCTGCAGGGTCTGCTGGCGGAATACGCCGTGCTCGGCCTGCTCGCCGGCAGCGTCGCCGCGATCGCAGCGCAAGGCATCGCCTGGGTGCTGGCGGTGCAGGTTTTCGATCTGCCGTATGGACCGCGGCCCTTGCTGCTGCTGTTCGGCGCCGGTGCCGGTTGCGCGGTCGTCACGCTGACCGGCTGGCTCAGCCTGCGCCGCGTGCTGCGTTCGTCGCCGCGCGAGGTGCTGGCGGCTGGCGCATGAAGCGATTCCGGGCATGAATATAGCCCCAGCCGGCGTCAGACAGGCTAAAATCGCGCGCCCTTTAAAGGAAGCGCCTCGAACGTTTCTGCATCGTTTCTGGCATTCACGTCAACGCATTTCACGGAGTCCCGCATGAAGAAGCCTGTCCGCGTCACCATTACCGGCGCTGCCGGTCAGATTTCCTACTCGCTGCTGTTCCGTATCGCCAGCGGCTCGATGTTGGGCCCCGATCAGCCGGTGATTCTGCAGCTGTTGGAAATCACGCCCGCGCTCGGCGCGTTGGGTGGCGTGGTGATGGAATTGGTCGACTGCGCGTTCCCGCTGGTGGCCGGCATCGTCGCCACCGACAAGCCCGAGGAAGCCTTCGAAGGTACCGACTACGCACTGCTGGTCGGCGCGCGGCCGCGCGGCCCCGGCATGGAGCGCAAGGACCTGCTGACCGCCAACGCCGCAATCTTCTCAGTGCAGGGCAAGGCGCTCGCCACCAAGGCCAGCAAGGATGTGCGCGTGCTGGTGGTCGGCAACCCAGCCAACACCAATGCGCTGATCGCGCGCGAGAACGCCAAGGGTCTGGACCCGAAGCAGTTCACCGCGATGGTGCGCCTCGACCACAATCGCGCCGCCGGCCAGCTCGCCGCCAAGACCGGTGCGGCGGTGACCGACGTCGACCAGCTGATCATCTGGGGCAACCACAGCGCCACGCAGTACCCGGACATTACCCACGCCAGCGTCAAGGGCAAGGCGGCGAAGTCGCTGGTCGAGCAGAGCTGGGTCGAAGCCGATTTCATTCCGACCGTGCAGCAGCGCGGCGCGGCGATCATCAAGGCGCGCGGTTCGTCGTCGGCCGCTTCGGCAGCGTCCGCCGCGGTCGATCACATCCGCGACTGGGCAAATGGCAGCAATGGCAAATGGGTCAGCATGGGTGTCGCCTCCGACGGCAGCTATGGCATCAAGCCGGGCGTGGTCTACGGCTATCCGGTGATCACCAAGAGCGGCCAATATGAGATTGTTCAAGGCCTTGAAATTGACGCATTCTCACGCGGAAAGATGGATCTCACCGACAAGGAATTGCGCGAAGAGCGCGCCGCGATCGAAGACCTGTTGAAGTAGCGCTGCACGGAAGGGCCCGCAGGATGCGGGCCTTTACGGCTTTACCTCACTGCCAAGCCCGCGGCCGTGCATGAGTGATCAAGCGGGCCATCGAGGAGCAAGCGTGATGAGCAAACAGCTGCTGGTGGCATTCGTGTTGTTCGGGCTGATCGGTTCGGCACAGGCTTTCGAGCTGAAGGTCAAATCGGATAGTCCGGTGGTCAGCGAGGAAGATTTGCGCTCGGCGGTAAATGCCGCCGCGGTGGCGATCGGCAACAACATTCCGAACGATCCCAAGGTCAAGGTGACGGTCTACACCAAGGCGATTCCGAGCAACTCGGAAACCGGCCGCTTCACCTTTCTGCATCGCATCGAACTGCGGCGCGTGTTCACCGCCGCCGCACCGTATCCGTACCGCGGCTGGCTGCCGGAGCCGGACGCCACGGTGGAGCGCTACGGCGTCGCCGATCCGATCGAAATCAAAGCCAAGCTGGATGAAGTGCTGCACGACTTCTTTACCCGCCTGAAACCGGTCGATCCCGCCAAAGGCTTTGAATGAGCGCAGACGGGAGCCAGCGGGCGATGGAAATCTTCCACATGATTCCGGGGCAGCCGCCGATCCGCTACAACTCGATCGAGCGCATGCCGGAGGATGGTTTCGTCTGGCTCGATTTCACCCGCGAGCAGGCGCAGGGCTGGGAGGACTATCCGCGCAAGCTGCTCGGCGTTGAAGTCGACCTGCAGCATCTGGAAGATTCGTTCTCGCCGCATCACGGCTCGTTCTTCGACGGCACGCCGGACTACGACATGCTGATCTTCGAAGGCCTCGGGCCCAACGACGATCCGTTCCCGCTGGAAACCCGCACCGCGGCGTTCTTCATGTTCGAACGCCTGCTGGTCACGGTGCGTGCCGAAGACAATCTCAGTTTCAGGCTGCTCAAGCAGAAAATCTGTGGGCCCAAAGGCAAGGTGCCGCGCGGCGCGGTCGGCTTGGCCTATTACATCCTCGACACGATGGTCGATCGCTACCTGAAGGTACGCGAGCTGCTCGACAAGCGCCTGACCGAATTGCAGGACGATCTGCTGAGTCCGTACAACGATCGCGACGACTGGCGCGCGCTGCTCGAAGGCCGCCGCTTCGCGCGCCGGCTGGAAACGCTGTCGGAAGATCAGCTCGAAGCACTCGACGGCTGGCGCCGCAACACCTGTTTCGATTGGGACGAAAAGCTGCAGGTGCGCGTGCGCGATCTGGTCGATCACGTCACCCGCGTGCGCAACCATGCGTCCGGTCTGGAGCGCGACCTGGAAGCAGCGGTGCAGATCCATTTCTCGGCGCTGTCGCAGCGCCAGAACGAGATCATGAAAATTTTCACGGTGGTGTCGGTGGTATTCATGCCGATGATGCTGCTGACCGGCGTCTGGGGCATGAACTTCAAGAACATGCCGGAGCTGGACTGGGCAGTCGGCTACTTCGCCGCGCTGGCGATCATTTTCGGCGTCGGTCTGGCGACCTTCTTCTGGTTCCGCTGGCGCAAGTTCTTTTAGCGTCGACGCAGCAGCATCACCATAAGGCCAGCGGATACCACTCCAGGCCGATCGAAAAAATCGAATCGCGCCAGCTGCCGTTGAGCGGCCGGCCGTAGGTCGCGTCGAGTTGCATCGTCCCATTCAGAAAGATGAACGCGCCGCCGGTCTGCGCCGAGGGCGGCGCGCGGCCGACGCCGAACAACTCGACGAAGGCGCTATAGTCGTGGCCGAGATCGTGCGATAGCGCGGCGGCATAGGTCAGATCGTCATGATGTCCGATGACATCGCGGTTCCAGCCCAGATTGAAATGTGTCTGCAAGCTGTCGGTCCAACGCAGCGTCAGCGGCACGTAGGCGAACAGCGAACTCCAGGCCTCGTTGCCGTGATGCGTCTCATCCAGATAGAACGCGCCGAAGGCGATGCCGGCGGTGGCGAAGTCGGTCAGCGCGCCGGGCGCATGCGGCCACACCCACTTGCCTTGCAAGGTGTACTGCATCGCGTTGGCCGCATCGGCTGCTTGATCCAACGCAGCGCCCGCACTGAATTCGAAATTGCCGGTCGGATTGCAGGCCGGCAGTACCCACCATTGAGCATCGCGTGTCGTGTGCTGGAAATAGCTCTCGATCTGGCAGGAACGCGCGTTGGTCAAGGTCGCGTCGTCGGTCGTCATCGGCCGGCCGCCGGCGGCCCACACCGAGGCGCTGCATCCCAATAGCGGCAGGCACAGCGACAGCAGGCGCAAGCGCATGCACGTAGTCCGGTGATGAGCAGGTATTGTCGGCAGACGCGGCGGCGATGGTCAACCGCAGCGTGGCAGATGCGCGTTACAGATTTTCTGCAGCGGCAGCTACGGTTTATGCAGTCGGGCGTAGTAGAAGCCGTCGAAATGCGTGCCCGGCGGCAGACGCCGGCCGATGCCGCAAGCTTCGCCCCAGTCTGCCGCGATCGCCGATTCTGTTGCATCGGCCTGTGTCGCGAGAAAGTCGCGCAGCACGTCTGCGCCCTCGGCCTGCAGGATCGAACAGGTCGCGTAGAGCAGCTGTCCGCCGGGGGCCAGCAGCGGCCACAGCGCCTGCAGCAGTTTCAGCTGCTGCTTCGCCATCTGCCGGATGTCGGTGTCGCGCCGCAGCCACTTGATATCGGGGTGACGCCGGATCACGCCGGTGCCGGAGCAGGGTGCATCGAGCAGGATGCGATCGAACGGCACACCGTTCCACCAGATGTCGGTGGCGTTCGCATCGGCGGCGATCAGCGTGGCTTCGAGACCGAGCCGTTCCAGGTTTTCGCGCACGCGCTGCAGCCGGCGGCCATCGCGATCCAGGGCCACCAGTTGCTCAAGCTGGTAACGCTCGAGCAGATGCGCAGTCTTGCCGCCGGGCGCGGCGCAGGCGTCGAGCACGCGCATGCCGGGCTCGATATTGAGCAGTTCGGCAGCGAGCTGGGCCGATGCATCCTGCACCGAGACGCGCCCTTCGCCGAAGCCGGGCACCAGGTCGACCGCTGTCGCTTCGATCAAACCGACCGCATCGTCCGCCGAGTCGATCGCTTGCGCGGCAACGCCGGCGACCGCCAGATCGGCCAGATATTCATCGCGCGTATTCAGGCGGCGGTTGACGCGCAGCGTCAGCGGACCTTGTTCGTTGCCGGCGGCGAGTACCGCGCGCCAGCTGTCCGGCCAATCCTGCTTGATCGCAGCGACCAGCCATTGCGGGTACGACAAGCGCAGGTCCGAGCCGAGCGGCAATGCCGCTTCGAGTGCGGCTTGTTCGCGCTGATAACGACGCAGCAGCGCGTTGACCAGACCCTTCGCCCAGGGCTTGTCGAGTACGGCGGCCGCGGCGACGGTTTCGGCGACCGCCGCGTGCGGCGGCACACGCATCGCACGCAGCTGCTGCAGTCCACACAGCAGCAAGGCCAGCAGTAGCGGCTCCTGCCGCAGCGGTTTGTCGAGCAGCTGGCTCAGCAGCCATTCGAGCGAACTGCGTTCGCGCATGACGCCGTAGGCGATGGCACGCAGCAGTGCGCGATCGGCGCTGCTCAGATGCGCGGACTCGCGCTCCAGCACGTCGTCGAGGCTGCTGCCGGCGAACACCGCCGCGCAAGCGCGTGCCGCGAGCGCACGCAGGTTGCTGATCTCGCTCGCCGGCTTAATTGAATTTTCGGCCAAGGATGTTCCAACTGCGCAGTGCTTCGGCGGCTGCGAGTAGACGTCCGCCCGGACGCTGCAATTGGGTGATGGCAAGACTGCCATCGCCGGTGGCGAGCAGCAGCGCATCGCCCTGGGTGTCGATCACCGTGCCCGCTGCGGCCTTGCTGTTCTGCGCGCGTGCTTCGGCATTCCAGAAGCGCACGCGCTCACCCGCGCCGTTGTCGTCGTCCAGCGTGCTCCAGGCGACCGGCGCCGGATTGAATGCGCGCACCTTGCGCGCGAGTACGTCGGCGGCTTGCGTCCAGTCGAGCCGCGCTTCGTCCTTGCTCAGCTTGCGTGCGTAAGTCGCGCCTGCTGCCGGCTGCGGCGTGGCGCGCAGATCGCCGGCGGCGATGCGCGACAGCGCTTCGACGATCAGCTTTGCGCCGAGTGGCGCCAGCGCATCGTGCAAGCGCGCAGCGGTGGTCGTGGCGCCGATCGGCAGCGTGCCTTTCAGCAGCATCGGACCGGTATCGAGGCCGGCTTCCATCTGCATGATGGTGATGCCGCTTTCGCGATCGCCGGCTTCGATCGCGCGCGCGATTGGCGCTGCGCCGCGCCAGCGCGGCAACAGGCTTGCGTGAATGTTGAGACAGCCGTGGCGCGGAATGTCGAGCACCGCCTGCGGCAGCAGCAGGCCGTAGGCGACGACAACCATGATGTCCGGCACCAGTGCGCGCAGCTGCACTTGCGCGTCGGCATCGAGCTTCGGCGGCCGCTGCACGTCGAGGCCGAGTTCGCGCGCGCGCCGCGCGACCGGCGCTGGTGTCAGCTTCTGGCCGCGGCCGGCGGGACGATCGGGCTGCGTGTAGACCGCGACAATTTCATGACCGGCCGCGTGCAGCGCATCGAGCGCGGCGACGGAGAACTCGGGAGTGCCGGCGAAGACCAGTTTCATTCAAACAGTGGCTAATGATTAGTGGCTAGTGTCTGATGGCCGCGTCTACGAGCCACCAATCACTAAGCACTAGCCGCTGCTTTAAGCAGTTTCTTCTTGATGCGCTCGCGCTTCAGCGGCGACAAGTAGTCGATATACAGCTTGCCGTCGAGATGATCGATCTCGTGCTGGATGCACTGCGCCATCAGACCAAACGCGCAGAGCTCGAACGGCTCGCCGTGCGCGTCGAGCGCGCGCAAGTGCAGACGGTTGTAGCGCTGCACCTTGTCGAAGATGTCCGGCACCGACAGGCAACCCTCATCCATTTCCTGCTGCTCATCGGTGGAAACGATTTCCGGATTGATCAGGACGACACGCTGGTTGCGCGCGTCAGAGCAGTCCATCACCGCCAGGCGCATCGAGAGGCCGACCTGATTGGCGGCCAGGCCGGTGCCCGGCGCGGCGTACATGGTTTCGAACATATCGTCGATCAGCCGCAGCAGCGCGTCGTCGAAGCGCGTCACCGGCGCTGCCTTGCGGCGTAGACGCGGATCGGGGTGATGCAGAATTTGCAGGAGAGCCATGCCGCGGACGCCGAATTGCGAAACCTTTAGGATGTGCCGTCAACTATTCGTCGCCATTGGAATTTATGCCAGAATCCCGAATGGTGGTAACGGGGCCGTCAACGGGGGAACCGCCGCCCATGCAAAAGTATAACGCCATGCGGCGCAGTGCCGCCGTCGCTCTGCGTTTCAGCGCCTGTGCCCTGTTGGGCGCGCTGGGCGCTTGCGCGAGCGATCCGCAGAGCGGTGCGCTCAGCAGCAGCACGCCGCCGGCGGTCGCCGCAGACAGCGGGCCGATCATGCCGCTCAGCAGCGCCGCCGATGCCAGCGCCAGTTCGGGCACGCTGTCACTGCGCGAGGATGCGCCGCTGCGTTACGTGGTGAAGAAAGGCGACACGCTGTGGAGCATCGCCAACTATTTCCTGCGCGATCCCTGGCAGTGGCCGCAGCTCTGGTACACCAATGGCCAGGTCAAGAATCCGCATCTGATCTATCCCGGCGATGTGCTGAGCTTGATCATGGTCGATGGTCATCCGCGGCTGGCGGGCCCCGACGTGGTCGAGCATCTGAGTCCGCAGGTGCGCAATCTGTCGCTCGACCAGGCGCTGCCGGCGATTCCGATCGAGGCGATCCGCAACTTCCTCAAAGGTCCGCGTGTGCTGACCGAGGACGAGATCAAGAAGGCGCCCTACGTGGTCGAGTACACCGGCGAGCATATCGACGGCAGCGCCAACAACAGCGTGTATGTGAAGAAGCTGCCGAAAGACCCGGCGACGTCGTGGGCGATCGTGCAGATCGGCGACGAATACAAGGATCCGGATACCAGCGAACGCCTCGGTTTCGAAGCGCTGCCGGCCGGTGAAGGCGAAATCCGCACCAGCGGCGATCCGGCCGAGATGCTGATCACCAAGTCGAACCGCGAAGTGATGATCGGCGATCGCCTGCTGCCGATCGAGACGCAGCGCTTCGATTCCAACTTCTATCCGCACGCGCCGCTCAAGCCGGTCGATGGCCGCATCATCTCGGTGTTCGACGGCGTCATCGAAATCCCGCAGTACCAGATCGTCGCGCTGAATCGCGGCAGCAAGGCCGGGCTCGATCCGGGCACGGTGCTGTCGATTTTCCAGACCGGCCGCGTGGTGCCGGATCCGTACGGCAACAAGCCGGTGCAGTTGCCGGAGCAGTACGCCGGTCTGCTGATGGTGTTCAAGGTGACGCCGAAAGTGTCGTATGCGCTGGTGATGAGCGCGACCCGTCCGGCGCACGTCTACGACAAGGTGCATCAGCCGACGCCGACGCACCGCTGAGGCGGGCGCCGACCGGAAGCGCAGGCCATGGCTCCGGCAGATTTACGTCACTGGCTGGCGCTGCTGCGGGTTGCCGGGCTCGGGCCGAGTCGCGGCGCGCGCTTGCTGCAGCGCTTCGGCGATCCGCGCGCGGTGTTCGCCGCCGGCGCTGCAGCCTGGCGCGGCGCTGGTATCGTCGAGGAACTCTGCGTGGCCTTGGGCCAGCCCGACTGGGCGGCTGTCGATGAGGATTTGCGCTGGCTCGATGGCGCCACCACGTCTTCGCCGCGCGGACTGCTGACGCGCGACGACGCGCGCTATCCAGAAGCGCTTGCCGAGATCGCGCAAGCGCCGCTGGCGCTGTTCTATCGCGGCGATGCCGATCTGCTGCAGACGCCGCAGCTGGCGGTGGTCGGCGCGCGCGCAGCGTCGGCGCAGGGCGTCGAGAACGCGCAGGCTTTTGCCGCCGAGATCGCACGGCGCGGACTCACCATCACCAGTGGCCTCGCGCTCGGCATCGACGCGGCTGCGCATCGCGGCGCGCTGGCGGCGCAGGGGCTGACCATCGCGGTCTGCGGCAACGGCCTTGATCGCATCTACCCGGCGCGCAACAAGGATCTGGCGCACGCGATTGCCGAGCGCGGCCTGCTGATCTCCGAGTTCGCGCCGGGCGAGCCGCCGAAGCCGGAGAATTTCCCGCGGCGCAATCGCATCATCAGTGGTCTCAGTCTCGGCGTGCTGGTGGTCGAGGCGGCGCGCGAATCCGGCTCCTTGATCACGGCACGGCTGGCGGCGGAGCAGGGCCGCGAGGTGTTCGCGATTCCCGGTTCAATTCACAACCCGCTGGCGCGCGGCTGCCACGCGCTGATCCGCGAGGGCGCGCGGCTGACCGAGACGGTCGACGACATCCTCGCCGAACTGGCGCCGCAGCTGCGGCTGCCGGCGCCGGTTGTGGAACCCGGCACGGAATCTGCTGCCTCAACAATACCCGCCGACGATCTGCAGCGCCGCGTACTGAGCGCGCTGGGTCACGAGGCGGTATCGCTGGAGCGTCTGATCGAGCGCGTCGGTGCGCCAGTTGAGCAGATTACTGCGGCCTTACTGAACCTTGAGCTTGAAGGTCAAGTCGTAGCGGCACCTGGCGATGTGTTTTCGCGGTTGCAGCGCTAAGTAAATTTTTGAAAAGCGCTTAACGACGCCGAGTAAATCTGTTACGTTATTTCAACCTTGGATGCGAGAGAGATGAAAGAAACACTTCTCGATGTCCTGATGTACCTCTTCGAGAACTACCACGACGGTGAACTCGAAGACTCCGACAACCAGCAGACGCTCCGCGTCGAACTCGCCGCCGCTGGCTTCCCCGAAGATCAGGTCGACCATGCCTTTGCCTGGCTGGAAGACCTCGCATCGCAGCGCGAAGCGCCGACGCTGTCAGGACGAACCGACTCCCTGCGCATTTACGCGCCGCAGGAGTGCGAACGGCTGTCCGCCGAATGCCGCGGCTTCCTGCTGCATCTGGAGCAGCTCGGCATTCTCAATCCGGAGAGCCGCGAGCTGGTGATCGAACGCCTGCTGGCGATCGAGGACGATGTCGACCTGGAACGCGTCAAATGGGTCTGCCTGCTGGTGCTGGTGAATCAGCCCGGCGAGGAAGAAGCCGCGATCCATCTCGAAGACATGGTCTATTACCACGGCGAATTCCTGCACTGAAAAAGCAGTTTCAAGTTGCCGGTTTCCAGTTTCCAGAGAAATGAGCGGTCGGTGTCCCGGCATGCCTGTTCCGGGGTGTCTCCGGCAACTGGAAACTGGAAACTGGCAACAGCTTGCCGTATAAGCTGAGCCCCCACGCGCATTCCAGCGCGCTCCCTTGAGTCGAGATGAGCCGAAATCTGGTCATCGTCGAATCGCCCGCCAAGGCGAAGACGATCAAGAAATACCTGGGCAAGGACTACGAGGTCATGGCCTCGTATGGCCATGTGCGCGACCTCGTGCCGAAAGACGGCGCGGTCGACGTGGCGCGCGGCTTCGAGATGAAGTATCAGTTGATCGATCGCAACATCAAGCACGTCAACGCGATCATCGCCGAGCTGAAGAAGTCCGACGCGCTGTTCCTGGCGACCGACCCTGATCGCGAAGGCGAGGCGATCGCCTGGCATCTGACCGAGGTGCTGCGCGAGAAAGGCCTATTGAAGGACAAGCCGGTCAAGCGCGTGGTGTTCTACGAAATCACGCCGCGCGAAGTCGCGCACGCGATCGCCAATCCGCGCGACGTGTCGACCGATCTGGTCAACGCGCAGCAGGCGCGCCGCGCACTCGATTACCTGGTCGGCTTCAACCTGTCGCCGCTGCTGTGGCGCAAGATCGCGCCGGGCCTGTCGGCCGGCCGCGTGCAGAGCCCGGCGCTGCGGCTGATCTGCGAGCGCGAAGAAGAGATCCGCGCATTCCTGCCGCAGGAATACTGGACGCTGGAAGCGCGCGCCGAGAAGACGCAAGCCGTGTTCAGCGCGCGTCTGCTCGAATACAACGGCGAAAAAGTCGAGCAGTTCACGCTCGGCAATGCCGGCAGTGCGGAAGCCGCGCGTGCGGCGATCGAGCAGGCCGCGCAAGGCCGTTTGCGCGTCGCCAAGGTCGAGAAGAAGCAGCGCCGCCGCACGCCGGGTCCGCCGTTCACCACCTCGACCTTGCAGCAAGACGCCAACCGTAAGCTCGGCTTCACCGCGCAACGCACCATGCGCACCGCGCAGCAGCTGTATGAAGGTGCGGAAATCGGCGGCGAGACGGTCGGCCTCATCACTTACATGCGTACCGACTCGGTCAGCCTGGCGCAGGACGCGCTGGTCGAAATCCGCGAGGTCATCGGCCAGCGTTACGGCGCCAAGTCGCTGCCGGACGAGGTCCGCGTGTTCAAGGCGAAGTCGAAGAATGCGCAGGAAGCGCACGAGGCGATCCGCCCAACTGCGGCCGCGCGCGTGCCGGAGCAGGTCGCGAAATATCTGTCGCCGGATCAGGCCAAACTCTATGACCTGATCTGGAAGCGCACCGTTGCCAGCCAGATGACGCCGGCGGTGTTCGACACCGTCGCCGCCGAGCTGCGCGCCAGCGACAAGCATGCGTTCCGCGCCAACGGTCAGGTGCTGATCGAACCCGGCTTTCTCGCCGCCTACGGCATGAGCGCCGACGAGGACGCGCCCGACAAGGGTGAGGACGACGAGAAACGTCTGCCGCCGCTGGTGGAAGGCGAGACCGTGACGTTGTTGGAACTGTTGCCGGAGCAGCATTTCACCCAGCCGCCGCCGCGCTACACCGAAGCTTCCTTGGTGAAGACGCTGGAGGAATACGACATCGGCCGGCCGTCGACCTATGCCTCGATCATCTCGACGCTGCAGGCGCGCGACTACGTGCGGCTCGAAGGCAAGGCGTTTACGCCGAGCGATGTCGGCATGATCGTCAACCGTTTCCTGACCGAGCATTTCACCCGCTACGTCGATTACGAATTCACCGCCAAGCTCGAGGACGATCTCGATGCGATCTCGCGCGGCGAAGGTGAATGGGTGCCGCTGCTGGCGAAGTTCTGGGGCCAGTTCAAGCCGACCGTCGACGAGAAGATGGAGCTGTCGCGCAAGGAGGTTTCGGAAGCGCGCCAGATCGGCACCGATCCGGTCAGCGGCAAGCCGGTCAGCGCACGCCTCGGCCGCTTCGGGCCGTTCGTGCAGATCGGCACCAAAGAAGATACCGACAAGCCGCGCTTCGCCAGCCTGCGCGGCAGTCAGCGCATCGACACGATTTCGCTGGCCGATGCGCTGGAACTGTTCAAGCTGCCGCGCAAGCTCGGCAATCTGCCGGGCGGCGAGGAAGTCGAAGTCAACATCGGCCGCTTCGGTCCGTATGCGCGCTACGACTCGCAGTTCGTGTCCCTGAAGAAGGACGACGATCCGTATACGGTCGATCTGCCGCGCGTGATCGAGTTGATCGAGGGCAAGCGCGCCGCGCTGGAAGCGGCAACCATCAAGCTGTTCGGCGACACCGGCATCCGTGTGGTCAAGGGCCGCTTCGGGCCGTACATCACCGACGGCAAACGCCGCGCGCGCATTCCGAAAACGCGCGATCCGGAAAGCCTGTCGGTGTTCGAATGCGAGGCGTATCTGGCGGAAGCCGAAGCCGCAAAGCCGGGTAAGGGTGGCCGCAAGAAAGCCAAGACGGCGGACAGTGGCGATGCTGCCGCGAAGAAAGCACCGGCGCCAAAAGCGGCCCCAAAAGCCGTTAAGAAAGCCGTCAAGAAAGTCGCGAAAAAGGCGGCCAAGAAGGCCGTGAAGAAAATCGCCGCCGAACCAGGCCCCGACGCGCGGGCCAAGCAAAGCTAGACGGTGGCACTCGCGCTGCAACTGCGCGATGCCGTCGCCGCACTGCGTGCCGGCGGCGTCATCGCCTATCCGACCGAGGCGGTGTGGGGCCTCGGCTGCGAGCCGACCAACCGTGTTGCCGTGCAACGCATCCTCGAACTGAAGCGGCGCGACTGGCGCAAAGGCCTGATCGTCATCGGCGCCAGCTTCGAGCAGCTCGAACCTTACGTGCAGCTGCCGTCGAACAGCGCACTGCGGCGCGCGCAGGCGAGCTGGCCCGGCCCGGCGACCTGGGTATTTCCAGCTTCCGATTTCGCCCCAGACTGGATCAGTGGTGCCCACGAATTGATGGGGGACTCGATCGCGATCCGCGTCACGGCGCATCCGGTCGCGGCCGCCCTATGCAAGGCTTACGGCGGCGCCATCGTTTCGACCAGCGCCAATCGCCAGAGCCAGGAACCGGCGCGCAGTGCGACGCAAGTGCGTATGGCTTTCGGTCGGCGCATCGATGCGCTGGTGCCGGGCGCGCTCGGCGATTTGTCACGACCGACGCCGATCCGTCACGTTGCCAGCGGACTGATTCTGCGGCGCTGAGTCGCCGCCGCTGGTTCGGTCATGTCATGTCACCGTCCGGCAATTGAATGCCGCGCGCATCGCCTTGGATCAAGCACGGCTGCCCCGAGGCAACCTAAACTGGCGTCCACTCGACTGCTGATCGATCCATGGACCCGGCAACTGTTCCCGACACCGCTGCTGTAGAGCGCTATCTGCGCGGACTGCAGGATCGCATTTGCGCGACGATCGAAACGCTCGATGGCAAAGTCCGTTTCGAACGCGATGTCTGGCAGCGCGCCGAGGGTGGTGGCGGACAGACGCGCACGCTCGACGACGGTGCTGTGTTCGAGCGCGCCGGCGTCGGCTTCTCCGATATCACCGGCAGCAAGCTGCCGCCGTCGGCGAGTGCGCACCGACCCGAACTGGCCGGTCGCGGGTATCGCGCGATGGGCGTATCGCTGGTGTTCCACCCGCGCAATCCGTATGCACCGACGGTGCATATGAACGTGCGCTTCTTCATCGCCGAGAAACCGGGTGAGGCTGCGGTCTGGTGGTTTGGCGGCGGCTTCGATCTGACGCCGTACTACGGCTTCGACTAAGACGCGCGCCATTGGCATGCGACTGCATATGCCGCGACCGCTGCGTTTCAAACCGCCAGCGGCGCGCCGGCGCATCCGCATCTGAAGCAATGGTGCGACGACTATTTTTTTCTCAAGCACCGGCAGGAGGCGCGCGGCATCGGCGGTCTGTTTTTCGACGACTGGGATGCCGGTGGCTTCGCGCGGAGCTTCGCACTGATGCAAAGCGTCGGCGATCATTTCCTCAAGGCCTATCTGCCGATCGTCGAGCGCCGCAAGGACATCGCTTACGGCGAGCGTCAACGCGACTGGCAGTTGTACCGGCGCGGTCGCTATGTCGAGTTCAATCTGGTGTGGGACCGCGGCACGCTGTTCGGACTGCAATCCGGCGGCCGTACCGAATCGATTCTGATGTCGATGCCGCCGCTGGCGTCTTGGCGCTACAACTGGCAACCACCCGCCGGCTCGCCCGAAGCCGCGCTGATCGAGCAGTACCTGCCGCCGCGCGATTGGTGCGCTGCACCTTAAGCGCTCCGCTGCCAAGCACACCGGCGCAATATCTACTAGCGCGATCTGAACGCAGCCGGACTTTGGCGGTCGAAGCTGCAGCCACTAGGGTTTTCAGATGGGCCGCTTTACGCCGAGACGAGCAATGCGTCGGCGCCAAGGGGATCGGGAACCTGGCACCATTGGCCTCGATCGGCGCGCTCACGCCGATTCCAAAAAAGACCCCAACCAGAATCCTAGTGAGGACCACATGAACCGAAATACTTTTTTAATTCGACACGCGTCATTCCGCCCGCTCGCGGCGCTGATGCTGCTGGCCGCCGTTGCGGCGCCGGCCTATGTCGCCGCCGCCGATATGGCGAAGACCGAGCCGAGCAGCACCGCCACGAAAATGGACGAGCGCGTCGAAGCGCGCATCAAGGAACTGCACGCCAAGCTGAAGATCACGCCGGAGCAGGAAGACAAGTGGAAGGACGTGACCGACGTCATGCATGAGAACGCCGACAAAGTGCGGCCCTTGATCGAGGCCCGCAAGTCCAAGGAGGCGAGCTTCACCGCCGTCGACGACCTCAAGTCCTACGCCGAGATTCTCGACGCGCACGCGGACGGCGTGAAGAAA
This sequence comes from Nevskia sp., assembly GCA_028291645.1. Classification (GTDB taxonomy): domain Bacteria; phylum Pseudomonadota; class Gammaproteobacteria; order Nevskiales; family Nevskiaceae; genus Nevskia. Next base: position 25,099 of record JAQGNU010000164.1, on the reverse strand, counting down.
TTCGCCAAGACATTCTCACCGCTCTACGACGCCATGTCGGATGCGCAGAAGAAGACCGCCGATGAGTTGTTCCGTAAGCACGGTCCAGGAGGCGAACACAAACGCCACACCAAGGGCAAGGCCGCGCCCGCCGCTGAAGCCACACCGTAAATGCCTTGCTGCGCGCTCGACGCGCAGCAATCCATTCTGCTGAAACAGGAGATTCTCTATGAACAAATCCAACGGTCCCCAGCCGCAGAGGTTCACGGCCTTGCGCTCGTTGACCGCGTTCGCATTCGCAGCCTTGCTCAGTACCGCAGCGCTGGCGCCACTCAGCGCACACGCTGATCATCATGACTACAGCGACGATCGTCGCGATCATCGCGAGTATGCCCGCGAGCACCGGGATTACCGTTATCGCGAAGGCTACGCCTATCGTCGCGGTTACGGCTACTACCGCCGGCCGGAAGTCGTCTATGCGCCGCCGCCGGTGGTCTACCGGCCGGAGCCTTCGCCGGGCGTCAGCCTGTTTTTCCCGATCGAGATTCATTGATTCGTAGATCGGTATAACGCTAAATTCCGCCCGGGATCGCCGCCGATCCCGGGTTTTTTTATGTCCGCGGATTTGCGCGATGCCATACTGTGCGCATGACGCTGACTGAACTCCGCTATCTGGTCAATCTCGATAAGGAACGCCATTTCTCGCGCGCCGCCGAGCGCTCGTTCGTATCGCAGCCGACGTTGTCGGTGGCTCTGAAGAAGCTCGAAGAAGAACTCGGCGTGATGCTGTTCGAGCGCATTCGCGGCGAAGCAAGGCCGACGCCGGTCGGCGAGCGCATCATCCTGCAGGCGCGGCGCGTGCTGGCCGAGGCCAAGCGCGTCGAGGACATCGCCGGCGAAGGCAAGGACGAACTGGTCGGTGCACTGCGGATTGGTGCGATCTACACCGTCGCGCCTTACCTGCTGCCAAGCCTGGTGCCTGACTTACGCCAACGCGCACCGCGCATGCCGCTGGTGATCGAGGAAAATTTCACTGCGGTGCTGCTCGAACAATTGCGCGACAACGAACTCGATGTCGCCATCGTCGCATTGCCGATCGACCTGCAGGGCTTTTCTGCGTGGCCGCTGTACGACGAAGACTTCGTCGTGCTGATGCCGCCGGAGCATCGCTGGGCGAAAGAGAAAACCATTCCGGCGAAGAAGCTCGCCGAAGAACATCTGCTGCTGCTCGGCCCCGGACACTGCTTCCGCGATCAGGTCATCGCAGCCTGTCCGACATGCGTCGACGCCGAAGGCGACGGTCCGCGGCCGCATACCGGCAGCAGCCTCGACACCATCCGTCACATGGTTGGTTCCGGTTTGGGCATTACCGTGGTGCCGCGCGGCTCGGTCGAGAATCGCAGCACCGATCGCTCGCCGCTGGTGGCGGTGGCGCTGGCGCCGCCCGCGCCGTCACGCCGTATCGGTATGGTCTGGCGCCGCAGTTTTCCGCGCATGCAGGCAATCCGCAGCTTGCGCGATGGCATCCTCGGCTGCGGCATCCACGGCGTGCAGCTGGTCCAGGAAGAGCCGCAACTGGCACCTGAAGCCGCCTAAAGGAGCCGAGTCTCGTGTTCGAAGCGCTGAGCGCGGCGACGCGCAGCTTCTTTCAAAGCCGCATCCTGCGATTGGTCTGGCTGCCGCTGCTCGGCGCCTTGCTGCTATGGGTACTGCTTGGCTTGGTGTTCTGGAGCGATCTGGTCGAAGCGCTGCGGCGCCTGATCGCGTTCGGCGCCAATGCGCAGTGGTACAGCGCCGGCGTCGCCAAATTCTTAAGCGAGTGGATCGTCAGCATCGCCATGCTGCTGGCGCTGCTGACGCTGACCTATGCGACCGCGATGTTCATCACCGCCACCATCGCGATGCCGATCATGGCCTCGCTGGTCGCTGCGCGCGACTATCCGCAGCTCGCGCGCAGCGGCAGCAGCAACACGCTCGGCAGCATCTGGAACGCACTGGCGGCGACGCTGATCTATCTGCTGCTGTGGATCGGCACGTTGCCGCTATGGCTGTTCGGCGTGCCGGCCCTGGTGCTGCCGGCGCTGATCAACGGTTGGTACAACGATCGCCTGTTCCGCTTCGATGCCTTGTGCGAACACGCCACGCGCGACGAGTACCGTGCACTGACGCGGCAATATCGAAGCAGCTGGTACAGCCTCGGCGTGGTCGCGGCGGTGATTCAGATGGTGCCGATCGTCAATCTGATCTCGCCGGTGTATTCCGGCTTGAGCTTCATCCATTTCGGTTTTGCGCGGTTGACGCAGCTGCGTACAGCACAGGTTTGCGGTAGTGTTGCCGAGCAGCGCGCGCTGAAACGCAAGAACCCGCCGACGGCGGGTTCTTGATGAAGCTGTTTCAGCTTGGCGCTAGCGCGCCGGAACATCGCTTGCGCTTGGCGCTAGCGCGCCGGCCGCTATTTGAACTCGGCGCTAGCGCGCCGAGTGGCCGGTCAGTTCCACCTTCACTTTCTCGTGCGCTTCCAGGCTCGCGTAGTACTTGCGCAGAATCGTCAGCACTTCCGGCCGCGAGAACTGCGCCGGCACCTCGCCGTCTTCGCTGAGCAGCTTGCGCAGCTTGGAGCCGGACAGCAGTAGGCGATGTGAAGCATCGTGCGGACAGGTCTTCGCGCTCGACATGCCTTCGCAGGCATCGCAATAGAATGTCCAGTCGATCTTCAACGGTTTGGTTTCGAGCGCGTCGGCCGGAATCTCGTCGAAGATGGTTTGTGCATCGAACGGGCCGTAGTAGTCGCCGACACCGGCATGGTCGCGGCCGACGATCAGATACGAGCAGCCGTAGTTCTGCCGGAACAACGCATGCAGCAGCGCTTCGCGCGGACCGGCATAGCGCATGTCGAGTGGATAGCCGGACTGGATCACGGTGTTCTTGACGAAATATTTCTCGATCAGCTGCGAGATCGCGTCCTGCCGCACTTCGGCCGGAATGTCGCCCGGCTTGAGCTTGCCGAGCAGCGAATGGATCATCACGCCATCGCAGATTTCGACCGCGATCTTGGCCAGGTACTCGTGGCTGCGATGCATCGGGTTGCGCGTCTGGAACGCGGCGATGTTCTTCCAGCCGCGCTTGTCGAACTCGGCGCGGGTCTGCGCCGGCGTCATGTACATCTCGCCGTACTGGCTCGGGAACTCGGCCTGGCTCAGCACTTTCACCGGACCGGCGAGATTGACCTCGCCCTGTTCCATCACCATTTTCACGCCCGGATGCGCCGGGTCGTTGGTCCTGAACACGGTCTGACATTCGTGCGCCTTGTCGATCGAATATTTCTCGGTGACCTTCATCGTCGCCAGAATTTCCTTGCGCTCGGGATCGAACAGCGCGATCTCGGTGCCCGGCTGAATCGAACCTGCGGTCGCCGTGTCGGTCGAAAGGGTGATCGGGATCGGCCAGAACAGACCGCTCGCGGTATGCATCTGGTCGCACACGCCCTGCCAGTCGGCCTTCGTCATGAAGCCGGCGAGCGGAGTGAAGCCGCCGATGCCGAGCATGATCAAGTCGCCGGCCTCGCGCGAACTGACGTTCACCTGCGGCAGCGTTTTCGCACGTGCCAGTTCTGCAGTCAGTGCGCTGCCTTCGAGCAGCAAAGGCTTGAGCGCGCCGCCGCCGTGCGGCCGGACCAGTTTCGACATGAGAGCTTCCCTTTAGATGGTTAATGAGCAGGCAACGTCATGAAAGTATATAAGAGCCCGACCGCTAATCCTCACCCGTTCCGGCTACTACAATGCCGTCAGCACCCGCATTCGCGGCCGAGCGTGCTCCGATGACGCCATTGATGAGCTTTTCGACACGGGCTTTATCGCTGACGCTGGCCTGCGTGCTGGGAACGACTGCCGCTGCACCGGCGGCGATCGTCGACGACGATGCGCTGGCGGCGTCGCGCGAGGTCTTCCGCAGCGCCTATGCTGCGGCTGCGAACGGCACGGCGGCCGGCTCCGACAGTGCAGCGCTGAAAGCCTATCCGCTATATGCCTATCTGCAGGCCGCGCGTATTCAATGGAATCTGTCGCGGCCGCCGTCGCAGGTCGCGCCCGAGACCGACGAACGCGCAGCGGCCTTGCTGAAATCGCTCGGTGAGCAGCCGCTGGCGCGCGATCTGCGCCGCGCCTGGCTCGGCAGCCTGGCCGCGCGGCGCGATTGGGCGCGTTTCGTCGCCGAGTATCGCGACAACGTCAACGACACCACTTTGCGTTGCACGCAGCTGAGCGCACGCGCGCAGCTCGAGCGCACGCAGGGCCTGGCGGCCGACATCACCCAGCAATGGCTCAATGGCCAGAACACGCCGGATGCCTGCGAACCGGCGTTCGCCTGGCTGCGCGTGCACGATGGGCTGCCGCCTTCGCTGATCGATCAGCGCGCACGGCTGGCGCTGGCTGCCGGCAACTCGAAGCTCGCGCGCAAACTGGCGGCGACGCTGTCGCCGGAACTGGCGGCGCCGATCACGCAATGGATCACGCTGATCGACAACCCGCGCAGCGAGATCGATCTGCTGATCGCCGCGCCGGCGCGGCCGGTCGAACCCGCCGCCTTGCTCGACGGTTGGCAGCGCCTGACCCGCAGCGATCCGCAAGGTGCTGCACCCTTGTATCAACCGCTGCTGGTCGCGCGGCAGCTGACGACGCCGGCCGACTACGCAGCTTATGCGCGCGCATTGGCGCTCGGCCTGGCCTGGAGCCGGCTGCCGCAGGCGGGCGGCTACTTCGCGCTGATGACGCCGGACGCGAGCGACGATCTGGCGCGCGAATGGCAGGTGCGTGCGGCGCTGTGGGCGGGCGACTGGGCGACCGCGAACGCGGTGATCGCGGCGATGCCGCAGGCGACACTCGCGGCACAGCCGCGCTGGCAATACTTCCTCGCGCGTAGCCGCGAAAAAACCGGCGACACCGATAGTGCGCAGAAGCTGTATGCGCAGCTCGCGGCCACCGATGGGTTCTACGCTGCACTGGCCGCCGCGCGTCTCGGCCAGAGCTATGCGCCGCATCCGCAGCTGCTGCCGCAGAACGCCACGCTGCAGGCGCAACTCGCGGCACATCCGGCGCTGCTGCGTGCGCACGAACTGTGGCTGCTCGGCATGAAGCCGCAGGCCGGCGCCGAATGGCAGTACGCTTTCGAGGCGCTCGATCCGGCCGCACGCACGCAGGCCGCGGCACTCGCATTGCGCTGGGGCTGGTACGACCAGGGCGTCGCCGCCGCCAGCAGGCAGGGCATCTATTACGACTACGCGCTGCTGTATCCGCGGCCGTTCGATGTGCAAGTGCATGCCGCGGCTGTGCTCGCCAGTCTGCCGGACGATTTCATCTACGCGATCCTGCGGCAGGAAAGTCTGTACGACGCCAGCGCGGTGTCGCGTGCCGGCGCGCTCGGCCTGCTGCAACTGGTGCCGGATACCGCGCGTGCGACCGCGCGGCGCTGGCAGCAACCGCCACCGACTCGCGACGCGCTGTTCGATCCGTCGGTGAACCTGAACATCGGCAGCGCCGAGCTGCGCGATCGCCTCAACCAGTTCGGCGGCGAACTGCCGGTGGCGATCGCTTCGTACAATGCCGGGCCCAATGCCGCCGCGCGCTGGCTGCCGCCAACCCCAATGGATACTGATATCTGGATCGAAAACATTCCATACAACGAAACCCGGACCTACGTGCAGCGCGTGCTGTGGCACCGTTTGGTATTCGGCTGGCGCCACAGCGGCGAACCGCAGGATCCGAAGGACTGGCTGTTGCCGGTGACGCCGCTTACGGTCAATCCGGACGACGCGCCATGATGTTGCGGTTGCCGCGCGGATGAAGCGCTATCTCGTCGGTGGCGCGGTGCGCGATCGCCTGCTCGGCCTGCCGGTGCGCGAAAAGGACTGGGTCGTTACCGGCGCCACGCCGGAAGACATGATCGCCGCCGGCTATCGTGCGGTCGGCAAGGACTTCCCGGTGTTCCTGCATCCGCAGACCAAGGAGGAACACGCGCTGGCGCGCACCGAGCGCAAGCAGGGCCGCGGCTATCACGGCTTCACGTTTCACACCGGCGCGGATGTCACCGTCGAAGAAGACCTGATCCGGCGCGATCTCACCGTCAACGCGATCGCCGAGGACGAAGACGGCCGCATCGTCGATCCGCATGGCGGCCAGCGCGATCTCGTGGCGCGCGTGCTGCGGCATGTATCGGCGTCATTCGCGGAAGATCCGGTGCGCGTGCTGCGCGTCGCCCGTTTCGCTGCACGCTTCGCGCCGCTCGGTTTTCGCGTCGCCGACGAAACCATCGCGCTGATGCGGCAGATGGTCGACGCCGGCGAAGTCGATCATCTGGTGCCGGAGCGCGTCTGGAAGGAAACCGAGCGCGCATTGTCCGGCGATGGCCGCGGCGAGAGCGGCTATCGGCCTTCGGTGTTTTTCAAAACGCTGCACCAATGCTCCGCACTGGCGCGCGTGATGCCGGAACTGGCCTTGCTCGACGGCGTGCCGCAGCGCGCCGAATATCATCCGGAAGTCGATACGCTGGTGCACACGCTGATGTGCGTCGACGCCGCCACGCGCATGGGTTTTCCGCTCGAAGTACATGTCGCCGCGCTCTTGCACGATCTCGGCAAGGGCGCCACGCCTAGCGGGGAATGGCCGAGCCATCGCATGCACGATATGCGCGGGGTGCCGCTGGTCGAACAGTTCGCGGCGAGATTGCGCTTGCCGAATGCGCAGCGCGAGCTCGCAGTGGTCGTTACGCGCGAACATCTGCTGGTGCACCGCGCCGAGGAATTGCGGCCCGGCACGCTGCTACAACTTCTGGAGCGGCTGCGTGCGTTTCAGCGCGGCAGCTTTTTCGAGCAGGCGCTCGATGCCTGCCTGTGCGATGCGCGCGGCCGGCTCGGCCTGGAAGAATCCGATTATCCGCCGCCGACTTTTCTGCGCGCAGCCGCGGCGGCTGCGCGCGAAGTGCAGGCGCGCGATGTGATGACGCCGGAAGTCAGCGGTGCTGCTGTCGGCGCAGCCTTGAGCAAGGCGCGCGTCGAACGACTCGCCGCCTGGAAGGCGGCGCGCCCGGCCGCATGAGCGTGCCGGCATTCAGCATTGTCGGTCGCGGCAAAGCCGGCCGTGCACTGGCGCAGGCCTGGGGTTCGCGCATCGCATTGCTGTCGCACGACGAAACGCCGGTGACCGAGTGGGTGCTGCTGGCGGTGCCGGACGCTGCGATCGCCGCACAGGCCGCGCGCTTTCCGGGCCACTGCGTGCATCTGTCCGGCTCGCTCGATCTCGACGACGTGCCCTGTGCGCATCCGCTGACCAGCTTCGGCGCGCAGGCCGACGATTGGCGCGGCACGCCGCTGGCGCTGACCGGCGCGGTGCCGCAGTTCATCACCGATGCTTTCGTCGAACTCGGTTTCGTGCCGTTCGTGCTGCCGCGCGAACATAAGGCGCTGTATCACGCGGTGGCCGTATTGGCCTGCGCGCATTCCGCAACGCTGTGGCTCGGTGCACAGGCGCTGCTCGCCGAGGCCGGCGTCACGCTGCCCGGTGCCGGTCTGCGACCGCTGGTGGAAATCACCGTGCGGAAAATTTTCGAACAGGGTGCGAGTGCGCGTACCGGACCCTTCGTGCGCGGCGACCAGGCGACGATCCAGCGCGACGCCGCGGCATTGCCGCCGGCCTGGCGCGAGGTCTTCCTGAAGCTCGGAGTGCTCTGATTCGTCACAGCGCACGTTTGTCTTGCGCCGACTGGCTATGATGGCGCTTGCAATCGGGGGTTTCGAATGACTCATAAAATGCGCACGGCGTTAGCGGCGCGCGCCGGATGAAATTCATCTTCGGCACGCTCGGCGCATTTCTGCTGGGTTCGTTCGGCTGGTGGTTGGGCGCGCAGTGGGCCCTGCCCGCCGCGGTGATCGTGAGCGCAGTCGGTGGCGGGGTCGGGCTGTATTACGGACGCCGCCTGTTCGACGATCTGCTCGGCTAAAAGGCCGGCGCGCGGCACACAATTCGGCGGAATCAATCGCGCAACGGCGTTGTCACAACTAAGCATTCACAAGAAAGGTGAAAGCTCATGGCCAACCGTATTCCCGCTGCGAACCGCCAACGTCCACGCGCGCATGAAGAGTTCGCCCAGTTGCACGAGGCCGGGCAGGATCTCGGCGATTTCTATCCGATCGGTCACATTTTCGCGGCGTTTCCGCATCGTGAGGCCGCGTTGGCCGCACGTCAGGCGCTGATCGACGATGGCTGGCGCGAGGCCGATTGCCGCTACTTCGATGACCAGGCGGTTCGCGCCGGTTCGCAGCGCGGGCTCGAAAAAGCCACGCTGCTGTCGTCGATCGGCGCGACGCTGAAAATGGTCGAACTGCATCGCGATCTCGCCGCCAAGGGTTGCCATTTCCTGCTGATCCACGCGCCCAGCGACGAGCTTAGCGATCTGGCGATGGCGACGCTAAGACGTGGACCGATCTCGCTGGCGCAGCGTTACCAGCGTTTCACCATCGAAACCCTGGCGCAAAACGATCCGCTAACCGGCCGGCAGAAATAGTAGCAGCGCCGCGCCGAGCGCGATGCGATAGGCGGCGAACACGGTGAAGCGGTGGCTCTGGATGTAGCGCAGCAGCCACTTCACCGCGATGAAGGCGACCACGGTCGAGACGACGAAGGCAATGGCGAGATCGCCCCAGTTTTCGCTGCCGTCGTGCAGCCCGCCGGCCTTTACGGCCTTGAACAGCTCCAGCGCGCTGGCCGCGTACATCGTTGGAATGCCGACCAGGAAGGCGAACTCGGTGGCGGCCACGCGGTTGGCGCCGCCGACCAGCATCGCTGCGAAAATCGTAGCAGCCGAACGCGAGGTGCCGGGAAACACGCCGGCGATCACCTGTGCCAGACCGACGATGATCGCGGCAGTCCAGGCGATGCGCGCGTAGTCCGGGCGCTTCGCCGCGAACCATTCGGCGGCTAGCATCCAGACGCCGCCGATCACCAGCGCCCAGGCCACCGGCGTGATCTCGGTCGGCAGCTTGAAGCCGAGCTTGGTGACGATCAGGCCGAGCACGGCGGTGATCAGAAAGGCGACGCTGAGCTTCGCCGCGTAGTCGCGATTGTCGCGCTCGCGCAGGCCGGTCAACAGCGTCCAGATGCGCGGCCAGTAGATCACCGTCACGGCCAGGATCGCGCCCGCCTGGATCACCACGTTGAACACGTCGGAGCGCTGACCGAGGCCGAGCTGCTCGGCGATCAGCAGATGCCCGGTGGAGGAAATCGGCAGGAATTCGGTGATGCCCTCGATGATGCCGAGCAGGATGACTTGAACGAGATCGCTCACAAAGATGGGTTCCGGGTCGATAATGGGGCGGCGCCGCGCACGCTACGAACGCGCGGCGTCTTGAGAACAACGAGTGGAAAGTTCGGATAACAGGATAAAGGAGCGACTATGGTTTTGCGCGCACGGACGCCGGCACGAGTAGCGCTCATCACCGGTGGCGGCCGCCGCATCGGCGCTGCGATCGTGCAAGCCCTGCACGCGGCCGGCTACAACGTCGTCATCCACCATCGTGCCTCGGCGACCGAAGCACGCGTGCTGGCGAAAGCGCTCAATGCCGTGCGCGCCGATTCCGCCCTCGTGTTGCGCGCTGATCTGCTTAAAGTGCCGCAATTGCAAGCCTTGGCGCAGGCGGCGCAGGAAAAATGGGGCCGGCTCGATCTGCTGGTCAACAATGCTTCCAGCTACTTCGCGACGCCGCTGCCGACGCTGAGCGAACAACAGTTCGACGATCTGGTCGGCAGCAACTTCAAAGCGCCGCTGTTCCTGGCGCAGGCTTGCCGGCCGTACTTGCAGAAGAGCGAGGGTGCGATTGTCGGCGTGCTCGATATCCACGCGCGCGATGCGCCGCGTCGCGGCCATTCGGCCTATGCCGCCGCCAAGCTTGCGCACTGGAGCCTGATCGAAACGCTGGCGCTGGAGCTGGCGCCGAAAATCCGCTGCAACGGGGTCGCACCCGGACATGTGCAGGCGCCGGTGCAGGCGCTGCCGAGCGCTGCCGAACTGGCCGATCTGGCAGACAAGCGCCGGCAATTGCCACACATTCCGCTGGCGCGTTACGCGAGCCCCGAGGAGATCGCCAGCGTCGTCGTGTTCCTGGCATCGACGGCGGCGAGCTACGTTACCGGCGTGGTGATTCCGGTCGATGGCGGGCGGCGGCTCGGCTAAAGACGCGGCTCAGCCTTGCAGTTCCAGCGCAGTGTCGCCGCTCTGCACACCAGCGGGACCGAAGCGGCGTTCGATAAACAGTGCGGCACCGCTGCGCGCGATCAGCACCACCGAACTGGCGCGCGTGCCATAAGTCTCACCGCGGATGAAGGGCGGCGACAGCAGGCGTTCCAGGTCGATGCCGACACCGGTGTCCGGCAGTTCCGCATCGCCGGCAATATGGTCATCGGCCAGCGCCTGCAGCAAGGGCTCGACCGCCGTGGCCGGCGGCAATGATCCGCCGGTCGGCAATTGCGGCAGCCATGCCTGCAGCGCGGTGCTCAGGCGCTCTACTTTCGGCCAGCGGGTATCCAGCGTGCTGTTCGACAAGCCGTGCAGGCCGGCTGGTACCGATTGCCAGCGCGGCGCCGGCCGATTGCTGGCGTAAACCAATTCGGCGCCATCCCACAGCAGCAGATTGAACGGGCCGTAGGCCGCTGCATCGAGCGCCAGCCGGTCGGCGAAACCGCTGGCGCCGTCGGCGCTGCTCGCGAAAGCCTGCACCAGGGCGCCGCGCGAGCGCGCGCCGCTGTCCAGCGCGGGCTCGCGAAAGTTGGTGACCGCGGCCAGGCGGCGCTGCGACGGGTTCAAGGCGAGCCAGCCGCCGCCGGCGCGCAGGTCGCGACCGCCATAAATCTTTGGCGCTGGGCCAGGTCGCGTCGCATCGTCGCTCCACGCGGCGAGCGCGGCGCTGGGGCGCGCATGCTGCTCGTCGCGATTGGCCACCAGCACCAGCGGCCATTGCGGGTGAACGTTCCAGGCAAAAGCGATCAAACACATACGGTAGTGTAGAAGCTTATGCGTGAATCAATCGCGCCTGCGACGACATCAGCCTTGCGCAGCGCATGCAACGACGAGAACCGACGCCTTGAACAAACCGATGCTGACGATCTACGAGCGCGAGCAACTCGCGACGATCCGCGAATGGCTGGCCGAGATGCCGGGCCCGGCGACGCGCACGCTCGGCAAGGTGCGCGGTGCCGCGGCGCAGACCGTGCAGAAAACCGTGCCGACGGCAGCGCTGAAGCTGGCGCTCGACGCCGCGCATACCGCCGCGGTGCGGCTCAGCGACCGTCGCTCGATTCTGCGCCGTGCCGGCGTCGACCAGCTTGAAGATCTGCTGGGCCTGCCGTTGGAAACCTGCGACCGCGTCGCCAGTGCGATCAGTCGTCGCGCGATCACGCTGGCCGGCATCAGCGGCGGCGCCTTCGGCGTGGCCGGCAGCTTCGGCCTGATCGCCGACGTGCCGACCCTGCTGATCCAGACCTTGCGTACCATCCACCGCGTCGGCCTGAGCTACGGCGAGGATTGTTCCGGCGCCTTGCAGCGGCGTCTGCCGATCGCGATCTTCGCGCTGGCCTCGGCCAATGATTTCGACGAAAAGCAGGCGGCGCTGCGCGCGATCGAGCAGGAATCCGAGCGCCACACCGCGCAGTGGCGCGCCGGTATCGAGCGCGCCGCGCAGCGCGAGTTGGTCAAGGACGCGGCGATGCTGAGCCTCAACAATCTCGCCAGGCAGCTCGCCAAACACCTCGGCTGGCGCAAGGCCGCCGGCACGGTGCCGGTCACCGGTGCGCTGATCAGCGGCTCGGTCAACGCCTGGTATCTGCACGATGTCGCGCGCAATGCACAGCGCGTGTTCCAGCTGCGCTGGCTGCGGCAGAAGTATGGTGAGCTGCCGGGCGGTCCCGTGCTAGCGCACGCGGCCATCGAGAACGACTGAAGTTCAGAGGAGTTCCGGCAGTGCAGCCGTCGGCACGCTGCCGCTGCGCGCTGCCATGCGCCAGCGGCCGATGCGTTTGTAAATGGTGACGCCGTCCTTGATCGCGCTGCGCATCAGCACGAATTCGTCGATCGGCCAGCTGATGCTGACGCTCGGCGCATCGGGTGCATCGTCGAGTCCGCGCAGGCAGGACACATGCGGCTGGAACTGGTTGCGCTCCACCGGCAGACCGAGATGCAGCAGTTCGCGATCCAGTTCGGCTTTCAGTCGCAGCAGCTCGGACGGCGCCGCCTGCGGTCCGATCCAGGCCAGTCGCGGGCCGCTGAAGTAACCCACCGTGTCGAGCTGCAGCCGGAACGCCGCCGCCGCTACCGCCGAGCCGGCTTTTTGCGCGGCTTCGACCTGCTGCGGCTGCAATGCGCCGAGGAACGCCAGCGTCAGGTGATACCGCTCAGGCTTGACCCGCAGCGCACGCGCGCTGCCCGGCGGAATCGTCGCCGCCGCAGCGTTCAATTGCGTGCGCACCAGCTCACCCGGCCAGAGTGCGAAAAAGAATCGCGCGCGTACCGCGCTCTTGCGCTGACGCGCGGCCGGCGGCAGATCCGCAAACAAGGCCAGCTGCTCGGCGGCTTTCGGCATGCGGTCGCGGCACCTGCGCTGCGCCGGTGCGGCGCCGTGCGCATTGTGAGCAGCCGCAAAACGCAGCGTCAAACCGGCGTCGCGACGACTGCGTCTTGTCGAGCGCGCCGCCGCCGGCGGACGATCGACCTAAGGATCTCCTGCGCAGGCTCCTCCTACATCGTCATGCCCGCGGAGGCGGGCATCCAGTTCTTGCCGCATCCCCTGTAAAGCCGGGGACCTCGTCAATAGTCTTAAAGGAAACTGGATTCCCGCCTTCGCGGGCATGACAAGCTATGCAGAGGTTCCCTAGAGCTTGGTGCCGTTGCGCTGTGCTTTGATCAGCCGGGCGTACAGCGTCAGATAATTTTCCGCCATGTGATGTGCGGTGAAGCGGCGGTCGAATTCGGCACGGATGCGGCTGCGATCGAGCGTGCCGATCTGGCGCACCGCTTCGGCGGCTTCGTTTTCATTCTGTACGATGAAGCCGGTGATGCCGTGCTCGATTACCTCCGGCACCGAGCCGTTCTCGAACGCGACCACCGGCGTACCGCAGGCCATCGCTTCGATCATCACCAGCCCGAAGGGTTCACGCCAGGCGATCGGAAAAATCAGTCCGGCGGCATTGCCGAGGAATTCGCTTTTCTGATGCTCGCCGATTTCGCCGATGAACTCGACGTGCGCTTGCGATAGCAGCGGCTCGATCGTGGTCTTGAAGTATTCCTCGTCGACGCGGTCGATCTTGGCCGCGATCTTCAGCGACATGCCGGCCTTGGCGGCGATGCGGATCGCTGCGTCCGGTGCTTTTTCCGGTGAGATGCGGCCGAGGAAGGCGAGATAGCCACCGGCGCCGGAACCCTGCTCCAGCAGGTTCTGCGGCAGGCCGTGATGAATCGTCGCGACGTAGTTCGCCTGCGGCAGCGGTCCGCGCTGCGAATCGGAAATCGATACCACCGGGATGTCGCCGTAGAGACCGTACAGCGGCGGCAGTTCCGGCAGATCGAGGCGGCCGTGCAGCGTCGTCACCGACGCCACATTGAGGCGCCGCAGCAGCGGGTAGCCGAAGTAGTCGAGATGGGCGTGGATCACGTCGAACTCGTGGGCGCGGCGCGCGACCGTTTCCAGTTCCATGAAGACCGGCGCGAAGTAATCGCGCACGCTCGGATCGAGCCGCAGCGCGCGCGGCCAGATCGGTGCGAGCTTGGCCTTGGTCAGGCTGTCGCCGGATGCGAACAGCGTGACTTCATGGCCGAGTTCGACCAGCGCATCGGTCAGATAGGCAACGACGCGTTCGGTGCCGCCGTACAGTTTCGGTGGCACAGCCTCAGTCAGCGGCGCAACCTGCGCGATTCTCATATTCGATTTCCGTTTTCGGGTTTGGGTTTGGGGCGCAATGCGCAAGCTTTGGACGTGCGCGAATCGATTCGGTTCCAATCGGATATTGTTCGATGTGGAACGGATCGCCGCGGATCGACTCTTATAAGGTCTGCTAGCCGTGTCGGCGCCCGCACCGAGCGGTCGACGCCATTTTCTGCAAGCCACCATTGTGACGACCGGAGCAAGCGCGTGAATTCATCCGTATTGGTAGATTCCCCAGCGACAGGCCCGTCGGTGGACGAAGGGCCGGTGCCGCAGTTCCATATTTCCGCGAGCGCATCCTTGCAGGAACGGCGCACGCGCACGCTGAAGCATGGCGATACTTTTGCCGTGTTCGATCATCGCGGCGACATCGGCGGCGAGCCCGGCAATTCCGAAGGGCTATATCACCGCGACACGCGCATCCTGTCGCAGCTCGAACTGTTGCTGGAAGACGCGCGGCCGCTGCTGCTGAGTTCGATGACGCAGGACGACAACGCGGTGTTCAGCGCCGACCTGAGCAATCCGGATCTGTTGCGCGACGGACAGATCGCGCTGCGCCGCGAGCAGATTCATCTGCATCGACTCAAGTTCATCTGGAACGGTGCGTGTTACGAGCGCCTGCTGGTGCGCAATTTCAGCGACCAGCCCTTGAGCGTGCGCCTGAGCCTGCGCTTCGCCGCCGACTTCGCCGATCTGTTCGAGGTGCGCGGCGAGCAGCGCGCGCGGCGCGGCGAGAGTTCGGCCGCGCGCGAAAGCGACCGCAGCGTAATGCTGCGTTACCTGGGACTCGATGAAGTCGAGCGCCTGACCCAGCTGGCGTTCGATCCGCCGCCGAAAATCCTGACCAGTGCGCGTGCCAGTTTTGAAGTCGCGCTGCAGCCGCACGAAGCGCGCCGCATCTTCATCCGCATCGGCGTGCCCGACGCAACGGTCAGCGACTGGAATGGCCGTCTGTTCTATCGGCAGATGCGCGCCGCGCGTCGCGCGCTGCGCACCTCCAGCGCGCGTGCCGCGAGCGTCGACAGTTCCAATTCGCTGTTCAACGAAGTCGCGCGGCGTGCAGTGTCCGATCTTTACATGCTGATCACCGATACGCCGCAGGGGCCGTATCCCTATGCCGGCACGCCCTGGTTCAGCACGCCGTTCGGACGCGACGGCATCGTCACCGCGTTGATGACCTTGTGGCTCGATCCCAGTATCGCCAAGGGTGTACTCGGATTCCTCGCGGCGACGCAGGCCACTGCGATCGAGCCGCAGCGCGATGCCGAGCCGGGCAAGATTCTGCACGAGATGCGGCACGGCGAAATGGCGGCGTTGCACGAAGTGCCGTTCGGCCGCTACTACGGCAGCGTCGATGCGACACCGCTGTTCGTCGTGCTGCTCGGCGAATATTTCGTCCGCAGCGGCGATCTCGACACCGTGCGTGCGCTATGGCCCAACGCCGAAGCCGCACTTCACTGGATCGATACCTACGGCGATCGCGATGGCGATGGCTTCGTCGAATATTACCGGCAGACCAGCGAAGGCCTTGCCAATCAGGGCTGGAAGGATTCGCAGGACGCAGTGTTCCATCGCAACGGGCATTACGCCGAAGGTGCGATCGCGCTGTGCGAAGTGCAGGCTTACGTCTATGGCGCCAAACGCCATGCGGCGCTGCTCGCTGCGGCACTCGGCCACCAGCAGCAGGCCGACCGCCTGCAGGCGCAGGCAGAAACCCTGCGGCAGAACTTCGAAGAGAAATTCTGGTGCGAGGAATTGTCGGTCTACGCGCTCGCGCTGGACGGCGCCAAGCAAGCCTGCCGCGTGGTGTCGTCGAATTCCGGACAAGTGTTGCTGACGGGCATCGCCAGCCCGGAGCGCGCGCAACGCGTCGCGCAGACTTTGCTCGGCCCGGCCTGCTTCAGTGGCTGGGGCATCCGCACCATCGGACTGTCCGAGTTGCGCTACAACCCGATGTCCTACCACAACGGTTCGGTGTGGCCGCACGACAACGGACTGATCGCGCTCGGTCTCGCACGCTATGGCCACAAGCAGGCCGCCGCGCAGGTGTTCAGCGGCCTGTTCGATGCAGCGACCTACATGGACCTGCGGCGCCTGCCGGAATTGTTCTGCGGCTTCTCGCGACGCCAGCGCAATGCGCCGACGCAGTATCCGGTGGCCTGCTCGCCGCAGGCCTGGGCCAGTGCGACGATGCTGTCGCTGCTGCAATCGAGTCTCGGACTGGAACTGCTCGATCGCAGCAACGAGATCGCGTTCTATCGCCCGGTGCTGCCGGATTTCCTCGACGAACTGCACCTGCGCAATCTGCGCCTGAGGCGCGGCTCGGCCGACGTGCACTTGCATCGTCATGGCGACGAAGTGGCGGTAACGGTGACGCGCCGCGATGGCGATGTTGTGGTGGTGGTGCGGCACTGAGACGGCAAGAGTGAATCGCCGGCGCAGGCATCGGCGCGCTCTGTAAGCCCGCGCCAGCTCAGGCTACTGCGGCGCGGAATCCACCTGCCAGCCACCGGCGTCGAGTTTGAATGTCGCCTTGCCCGGCCGCGGCGCCCGGTCAACCGCGCCGTCGGCGCGCCACTTGTCCAGATTGGATTTGAGTTTCTGGAACAGCAGCGACGGCGTCGTATGCGACTGCATTTTTGCGTAGTCCTTGAGCCATGCGACCGACAGATCGTTATCGAAATGACGGTCGCGGTTGTACTCGGCGGTCGCGCTGTTGGTTCCCATCACGATGCGGGTCACACGCGGCTTGTAAGTGCAAAACGTCTTGTCCTCGATATCGGCAAAGTCAGGCTCGCCTTGCGAGGTGTAATAACTGCCGCAGTCCTTGGGCATCACCGGTTGCAGCAATTCTTCGGCTTTCGCCGCGGAAAGATCGTCCGCAATGCAAGTGCCACTCACGACTGCCGCCGCCAACACCGCCACCGCATAAAAAGCTCTCAAGGGGATTCTCCTTCATGTCATAGATTCGATGCTCCGTATTCGCGTCGTTGCGAAATTCGCGTCATTGCGAAGATTCACGGCAAGCTGTCCGGCGCGACTTCGGTACGAGAGTCCTGCCGGCGTGCGCGGAGATGCCGCAACGATTGGGCCAAATTCGGGGGAGTGCGGCAAATGAGGAATCGAACTGCTGGTATCTGGCCGGTGTGAAGCCGGTGGCGTCGATGCATAGGCTGGCCCAGCACTTCGCTCGGAAGAACCGGCCGATCGCAGCGGCGAGATCGCGCTCTATCGTCCGGTGCCGCTGGCCTTCCTCGACGAATTGCATCTGCGCAATCTGCGTCTGAACCGCGATTCGGTTGACGTGCGCTTTCATCGTTACGGCGGCGAAGTGACGGTGACTTGGCGGGGAGTGGGAAGTTGCGGTGCTGGTGTGCCACTGAAGATCAGTAGCTACTGATATCCGAGCCGGGTTTAGTAGTTTTAGTAGTCTGGTTAGAAACTAGGTCAGAGACCAGCAATCCCAGAATGCGGTCGGGTGACGATGATCTTCTATTGCTTCTGGTAGACGCGCCAAAACATCTTGCCCGTGAGCCTCGACGTCTCCCCAAACTTGGCGGCATAAATCTTCAACGTATCAAGGCTCTCGCCCCAGTCGTAAATTTTACGCTCGCCCATCTCCGACCGAAGCGTTTTAAATTCGCACTCAGCCGCGATCTTGTCTATCAGTTCCCATACGTCGCTCGTGCGATTGTCATTTACGAACAAAAGGGCGCCGGATTTCGTGTCGGCCAGCATTTTGTTTAGATACTTCTTTGCAGTGCCTAGGTGGAACACCTCAGACACGAAGAAGTTGAGCGTGATGATGTCGGCCTTGCCAATCTTGCAAGGAGACGACCAAGTATCCTCATCGCTGACGTCATGGATCACATAGTCGGTGTGAAGTGAATCGTCCCAATCGAGTTGGAAGGCTAGATCGCTCCATGTTGACTTCCAAGCTTCGCAACCATCAATCAATTCGACGAAGAGCTTGCACTCAACGTTCTTCTCGTCGAGATACTTAAGAACGCCAACAACGTCACTGCCGGGGCCGCCACCAATGCAAGCTATACGCGCTTTGCCGTTCAGCAGCACGGCTTCAGCCTGAGGGCATTCATTGATCAGTTCAAAAAGCCAGTGAGCATGCGCTGGGACATATTTGAACACGTAGCCGAACCTTGTTGCTGGATCGTCAAAATCGGGGCCGCCTTCATCCATCAAGTGCTTCTTGTACTGATCGCTCATCTTCTTAAGTGCTTTCGTAATCGAGGCATCCCTCTTCCCACTTTTATCTGGGACTTCTTCGTAAGTCGCATCCAGTACGGTCTGAACCACGTCGAAACACTTCATCGCACCCTCCTCTTAAGCGCCTACGATCCGTCTAAAAGTTAAGTTAATGCGGGCCGCTACAGGCCGTGATTCCTTTCTAACCGAATGCAACCAGTAACGTTGTGTCGAACCCGACATCAAAAGTAGGCTGCCCGAAGCCAGCTCGAACGACTTAATTCCAAGCTCTGGGCGGCGTTTGTGCTTCATTTGAAAGATTCGCGATTCACCCAAGCTCAGTGAAGCTATGATCGGATCACGACCTAGGGCTGGCTCGTCATCGCTATGCCATCCCATGCGATCAAGGTGGTTGCGGTAAAGGTTGAGCAAGACACTGTTGAACCTTGCGTCGGCCAGCTCTTCAATTTCCGAGCGCAACTGCTGCAGCAGTGGCGTCCAGGGCTGAGGATTCAATGTTGAGCCAGAGTATGTGTACTTCGCGCCGGGATCGCCGAACCAAGCAACTAAGCGTGGTTGCTTGTGTCGTTTTCCCCAAACGACGACCTCCTCTTCAGTCCATTGAACCGATTCATAGAGATCATCGAAGTAACGTTGGGCGTCGCTGGGTGATAGTGCTTGGCGAAAAAACAGAATGCGGGCGTCCGGAAGGTCGATAGGGACCGAGCTTCGCAGCGGTTCTTGAAACAGGTCTGACATACGCGAATTTGTTGCGTCCGGTTGATCGAGCTTGCTAGCAGATTCTGCTGCCTCAGTCTACCGCCGAACCGGGATGAGGAGCGGTACGGCAGGCTGGGTTGGACCGCAGCGGAAACCCAGCATCACTCCAGAATTAGCCGTTTCGCTACAGCTTCAGCAACACATATTCAGGCGTGCGCCAGCGGCGTTGGCGCCGCCGCACTGGGTGCATCATCTCCATCGGCTTTCGGCCGCGTCTCCGACATCGCGAACAGCACCAACAGCACCGCGGCGATGCCGACGCCGGTGAGGCCGGAGAACGCCAGTTGGGCGCCGAAGTGATCGAATAGCCGCTTGCGCGTTTCGCGCGCGCTCTTATGAGGGCGCGCTTGCCCTCAAGCTGCATGTCCATAGGTCAATTCTTGAAGCTACTGATATTGAATTGCGGTGTCAGGTTGCGTGTATGCCCAGCACTGACTTCGGTTCGAGGAAGGCTTCCAGTCCGAAGCTGCCGTATTCGCGGCCGATGCCGGAGTGCTTGAAGCCGCCGAAGGGCGCCTTGGGCTCATGCGCGAGGGTGTTGATCAGCACGCGACCGGCGTCGATGCGCGACGCGACGGCATGTGCCCGCGCCAGGTCGGACGACAGCACATAGGCTTGCAAGCCGTAGTCCGTATCGTTGGCGATGGCGATCGCTTCCGCCTCATCGCGGTAGGTGATGATGGCGAGCACCGGGCCAAAAATTTCCTCGCGGGCGATCGTCATGGAATTGCGCACGTCGGTGAACACGGTCGGTCGTACGAACCAACCGGCATCGAGTCCCTGCGGCCGTCCTTCACCGCCGGCCAGCAGCTTGGCGCCCTCGTCGATGCCGATGCGGATGTAGCGTTGCACGCGGTCCCATTGCTTCTGGCTGACCATCGGACCGATTGCCGTATCGGGGTCGCGCGGATCGCCGGTGCGGGTCTGTTCGACGGCGGTGCGTGCGAGCGATTCGACCTCGGCCAGCCGGTTCTGCGGCACCAGCATGCGCGTGCCGGCGATGCAGGCCTGGCCGCTATTCATGAAACCCGCTTGAAGCGCCATCGGTACCGCCTCGACCAGGTTGGCGTCGTCGAGAATCACCACCGGCGACTTGCCGCCGAGTTCCAGCGTGACGCGCTTGAGCGTCTCGGCGCTGCTGCGCAGGATGGACTTGCCCACCGCGGTGGAACCGGTGAAGGAGATTTTCGCCACATCCGGATGTGCGCTGATGGCCGCACCGACGGTCTCGCCGCGTCCGGTGACGATATTGAATACGCCCGCCGGCAGCCCGGCTTCATGCAAGGCCTCAGTGACGATCCGTGTTTGAATCGCGCTCATCTCGCTGGGCTTGACGACCGAGGTACAGCCGGCGGCAATTGCGGCGGCGAGCTTGCCGCAGATGAAGCCGGCATTGCTGTTCCAAGGGGTGATTAAACCGGCCACGCCCAGTGGCTGCATCACCACCTCGGCGGTCCCAGCGCGGCGGATGAAGTCGTAGCTTTCGAGCAACTCCGCCGCATCGAGCAGCACGCTAGCCGCGTGCTTTGCCATCCAGCGTGCGCGGGACACCGGCGCGCCGTATTCCTCGATTACCGCTTCGGTCAACTCGTCGGTGCGTGCATCGACCGCCGCATGCAGGCGCTTCAGCATGTCGATGCGGGCGGACTTGTCGGTGCGTGAAAAGCTCGGGAAGGCGCGCTTGGCGGCGGCGATGGCGCGGCGTGCGTCTTCCGCGTCTGCCAGCCGCACCTGGCCGATGACTTTCGCGGTCGCGGGATTGAACAGGTCGAATAGCTCGTCGCCGTGGGGCGTGACGAAGGCGCCGTCAATGTAAATCTGGTCGATTGTGCGCATGGGTGTTCCGCTGCATATGGATGTGACGCTCAACATAAGGCCTTATCATTGCGCTGATAAGCCGTACAAAACTGGACGAGCTCTTGATGGAATCAGGACAATGCGGTCCTCCGGTCTGATCG
Organism: Nevskia sp.; assembly: GCA_028291645.1. GTDB lineage: Bacteria > Pseudomonadota > Gammaproteobacteria > Nevskiales > Nevskiaceae > Nevskia. Next base: position 4,222 of record JAQGNU010000164.1, on the reverse strand, counting down.
AGTTGGAGGCGATACTCGCGGTTGCGCGTCACCGCAGCTTCCGCGCAGCCGCGACCGATCTGGGAATGTCGACCTCCGCGCTGAGCCACACCGTCGCGGCGCTGGAAACGCGCATCGGCGTCCGGCTGTTTAACCGCACCACGCGCAGCGTGTCGCTGTCCGAGGCGGGCGAGCAGTTCGTTGCCGGCGTCGCACCTGCGCTCAGCGCAATCCGCAGCGCCATGGAGCAGGCCGGCAGTCATCGCAACACGCCGTCGGGCACCTTGCGCATCAATACGTCCGCCGGCGCCGCACGCCAGCTGATGACGCCGATCATCCTGGAGTATCTGCGCCGCTATCCGGAAATGAAGGTGGACCTCGTCACCGAAGGACGCCTGGTCGATATCGTCAGCGGCGGATTCGATGCCGGCATCCGCTTGGCCGAGAGCGTGCCGCAGGACATGAGTGCGGTGCCTTTTGGCCCTGTACAGCGGTTGGTAGTCGTCGGCGCACCGGCATATTTTGCCCGCCATCCGATCCCGCGCACGCCCGCCGATCTGGCGGCGCACAGCTGTATCCGCAATCGTCTCGCGAGCGGCGCGATCTACCGATGGGAGTTCGAGAAGCGCGGCGAATCACTCACCGTCGACGTGCAGGGGCCGCTGACGCTCGACGAGTCCACACTGATTCTGGAAGCAGTGTTGAAGGGGCTTGGGCTGGGCTACCTCAGCGAATGGAACGTCGCCGCCGACCTCGCCGCCGGCAAGCTGCGACGCGTACTCGAAGACTGGACGCCGCCGTTCCCGGGACTGTGCCTGTACTACCCTGGCCGCCGCCATGTGCCTGCGGGTCTGCGGGCGCTGATCGAGCTGATCCGTGAGCGCCGCGATGAAGCCAAGGCGAATGCGGCCGCGCGTCGTGCCGCGAAAGGCCGTGCCGGCTGAGTGGACTCCGCGGATCGATGCGGGCGCGGTTGTTGGAGCCGCCGCTGAATCGCTGTTGGCCGCAAAGTGCTGCGTCCGAACTGCGGACCGAGCCGCATTCTCGCAGGGCCGCCCGTTTCGCTACAGCTTCGGTAGCACGCTCAGGCGTGTGCCAGCGGAGTTTGCGCCGTCGTGCTGGGCGCATCATCTCCATCGGCTTTCGGCCGCGTCTCCGGCATCGCGAACAACACCAGCAACACTGCGGCGATGCCGACGCCGGTGAGGCCGGAGAACGCGAGTTGGGTGCCGAAGTGATCGGCCAGCCAGCCGGCGGCCGGCGTGCTCAAGGTGCCGCCGATGCCGATGGCGAAACCGACGAAGCCGAGCGACAGGTTGAAGTGGCCGGAACGTGCGGCGACGTCGCTGACGATCAGCGGCACCATGATGCCGAAGCAGGCGGCGGCGATGCCGTCGAGGGCCTGGATCGCAACCACCAGCGCCGGGCTCGTCACCGTCGCGAACAACAAACCACGCAGCGGCAGCATGATGAAGCCGAGCATCAATACGATGCGGCGGCCGCGCTGCTCGGCGAGACGGCCGACGCTTGGCGAGGCGAGCGCCACGATCATCTGCGGCAGCACGATGCAGGCGGCGATCAGCAGGCTCGGGTTGCCGACCTTCGCGGTCATGGTGCCGCTGATCAGCATCAGCATCGGCGCGTTGGCGAAGGTGAACAGCATCGCGCAGGCGCAGAAAATCAACAGCCGGCGATCCGCCAGCACGCGCAGGAATTGCGCGCGGCTCTGCCCTGGCTGATGTTTCGGCGGCTGCAAGTCGGCGCCGGCGATGGCGAAGCGGCGCAGCGGCAGCAGCGCCACCAGCGCCGGCAGCGTCAGCGCGGCGGTCAGGAAAAACACCGCGCGTTCGGACACGTATTGTCCGCAGGCGCCCATCAGTGCAGCGCCGACGCCGTTGCCGATTGCCGCGTAGCGTGCGTTGCGGCCGAGCCGCAGGCCCATGCCGAAGCGGCCGGCGATCACCAGGCTCATCGCCGCGATCGCCGGACCCAGCGTGCAGCTGGAAACGCCGTGCAGGATTTCGGCGAGGTAGACGAACAGCGGGATCGGATAGATCGCGAACATCAGCGCGCTGACGGTGAACACCAGCACGCTGAACGCGGCGACGCGCGTCTTGTTCGGCATCGCATCGACCACCGCACCGGCCGGCACCTGGCTCGCCATCGCGCTGATGGTACCGATGCTCAAGGCCAGACCGATCGAGGTCTGGGTCCAGCTCTGACTGCTTAGATAGACCGCGATGAACGGGCCGAAGCCGGTCTGGATATTGGCGACGAACAGGTTGAACCAATCGAGGCCACGGCCCGCGACCGCGTTGTCTGCGGAGGGTGGACGCGCCGGCGGGTCGATGTCGGCCACGGCTGGCATGGATTCACTACGGCGCGGGTTTCGCGGCGGCAGGCACCATCAGCGCTTGCGGATGCGTCGAGTCCTTGTACTCGGGCGCCGTCTGCAGTTTTTCGCGGCTCAGACTGAGGATCAGAGATTTGTCCTGGTCGTCGGGATTGAAGCGCAGCAGCGGCCAATCGACCGCGATGCGGCGGTTGCCGACGCCGAGGAAGCCGCCGAAGTCGATGATGGCGACACGCACGCGACCGCTGGCATCGGCCAGCACGTCGACCACGCGGCCGAGGTCTTCGCCTTGCGGACCCTGCACTTTCTTGCCGAGGATCGAGACCACCGAACTGCTCAGCGACTGCACATCGGCATCGATCACGCCGCCCGCCGGAATCGCGCTTACGGATGCATCGGTCTGCGGTTGCGGCGGTGCTTCTTTCGGCACCGGTTTCGGTTTCGGCTTCGGTTTCGGCTTCGGTTCCAACGGCACGCAGGCGGGCAGCACGATTTCGGTGTTGCTCGGCAGCGCGTCGCTGTTGGCTGATGGCGCATCGACATCCGGCGGCGTCGGCGTGTCGACGACGACCTCAGCTGGCGCGGCGCTGACGCCAGCAGTCGAGCTGTCGGCAACCGGCGTGCTCGTGCAAGCCGACACCGCCGCCGCGATCGTCAGCGATAGGGCGACTTGGCGCCAGTGCTGGCTACCGCAGGATTTGATTTCGATCATGGATGTTGCTCCGCGCCGGCGCTCAGCTGGCGACCGTACATACGGCTATAGACGCCTTTGCTCAGCAGGAGTTGCGTCGGCGCGCCGTCCTCGATGATGCGGCCGCGGTCGAGCACGACGATGCGGTCGAAGGCATCGAGCGTCGACAGACGATGCGCGATCGCGATCACCGTGCGGCCCTTGAACAGCCGCGACAGCGCTTCCTGGATCGACTGCTCGGATTCGGTATCGAGCGCCGAGGTCGCTTCGTCGAGCAGCACGATCGGCGCATCCATCAGGAACGCGCGCGCAATCGCCAGACGTTGGCGCTGGCCGCCGGAGAGCTTCATGCCGCGCTCGCCGACCAGCGTGTCGAAGCCTTGCGGCAGGTTGTTGATGAACTCGGTGCAGCGCGCCGCTTCGACCGCGCGGAACACTTCCTCGTCGCTCGCATCGGGACGTCCATAGCGCAGGTTCTCCAGCAGCGAACGATGGAACAGTGAGATGTCCTGCTGCACCACCGCGATCGAACCGCGCAAGCTCTGCTGGGTGACCTGCGCGATGTTCTGGCCGTCGATGACGACTGCGCCGGTGTCGGGATCGTAGAGTCTTTGCAGCAGCGCGATGATGGTCGACTTGCCGGCGCCGGAGCGGCCGACCAGCCCGACTTTCTGTCCGGCCGGCACGTCGAGCTCGAAATCGGTCAGCACGCTCTGGCCGCTCGGATAGCTGAAACTGATCCGGCTGAAATGGATTGCGCCGCCGCGTATTTCGAGCGGCTGCGCATCCGCCGCATCCTGCATTTCGTGCGGCAGGCCGAGCACCTGCACCGCTTCGCCGAGTTTGGCGAACTGCTGCACCATGTCCACCAGCGCCATCGCGAAGTCGCGCGAGGCATGCAGCACGGTGAAGCCGAGCGTGGTGGTCAGCACGACGTCGCCGGTGGAGATTTCGCCGCGGCGCCAGAGTTCGACCGACCAGATCAGCACGCCGGCGGTGACGCCGAACACGGTGAAGGCATGGAACAGGCGCAGCCGTTCGAGCGAACGCAAGGACGCGCGCTGCGCCTGCATTTCGTCCTTGATTTTGAGACTCAGGCGCTCCTGCTCGCGGCGTGCGGCGCCGAACGCGCGCACCAGGCCGATGTTGCTGACGATGTCGGTGAGATCGCCGCTGACATGCGCGGCATGGCCGGCAAA
>JAQGNU010000140.1 GCA_028291645.1 Nevskia sp. | reverse complement strand
GTGCGGGCGCCGAGCGCAGCACCTGGCTCAAGGACTGGCCGATCCAGGTGAAGATGCTTTTTGCCTTCGGCGTCATCATCGCGCTGTTCGCGCTGGCCTGCGTGACGATCTTCCGCACGCTCAACGAGCAGGAAGACGCGCGCAACTGGACCATTCACACCTACGAAGTTATCAAGGAAACCGAAACTGCGGTGCGGGCGTTGCGCGAAGAGCAGGTCGGCGTGCGCGGCTTCCTGCTTTCCGGTGATGAGGATGAGCTGAAGCTGTATGAGTCCGCTAGGCATGAATTCGACGGGCACATCGCTAACCTGCGCAAACTCACGGTCGATAATCCGTTGCAGCAGGGACGCCTCGACCAGATTGGCCGGCAAAAGGATCTCTGGCAGGCAGAGGTTGCGGAGACGGCGATTGCGGCGGCGCGGGCTGCGCTGGTCAATCCAACGCGGCGCGCGGAGTTGCTCACTGCAGCCGCTGATATCTATCTACATGGTGCCGGCAGCCGCTTGCCGCCGGTGCTGGCGCTCTTCAGCGAGATGGAGAGTTCCGAGGCCGTTCTGCTGCAGCAACGCACCGAGCGGCTGCGAGACACGGTCGAAGCCTCGCGCATGACCACCTTGATTGCGCTGCTGCTGGACTTCGTTTTCGGTGCGCTCGGGCTTTACATGGTGTCGCGCCTGCTGACGCGGCCGATTCGCGAACTGACCCAATTGATGACGCGTCTGGCTGCGCACGATCATTCGATCGAAGTGCCGCAGCAGGCGCGCAAGGACGAGATCGGCGCGATCGCGCGTGCGCTGCAGGTGTTCAAGCAGATGTCGATCGAGACCTTCAACCATAGCTGGGTGAAGTCGAACGTCGCCGAAGTGTCGAGCCAGCTGCAAGCGGCGCAGACACCGCGTGCGTTCGCAAGCTCGCTGGTCAGCACCGCGGCACCGCGGCTGGGCTGCGGTCTCGCCGTGTTTTATCTGTACCGGGAAGATCTGCATCAACTGGAACGGCTCGGTTCCTACGGCGGCCTCGAACTCGATGTGCGCCACGCTTACATCGAGCTCGGCGAGGGCCTGGTCGGACAATGCGCGGTCGAGCGCAAGCCGATCGTACTGACCGCGGTGCCGACGGATTATTTCCGCATCGAATCGGGTCTTGGCGAAGCCGTGCCGCGCAGCGTGATCCTGCTGCCGGTGCTGAACAATGAACGCCTGCTGGGGGTCATCGAGCTGGCATCGTTCGCGCCGTTCTCGGCGGTGCATCAGCGCTTCCTCGATGAGTTGCTGCCGATTCTGGCGCTGTCGCTGGAGAATCTGCTGCGTGCCGCGCGCACCCAGCAACTGCTGGAAGAAACCCAGGCGCAGGCGGAAGAGCTGCAATCGTCGGAAGAAGCCTTGCGCGTGCAACAGGAGGAACTGCGCGCGACCAACGATGCGCTGCATGCCAACACTACCGAACTCGAAGCACAGTCGGCGCGTCTGCGTGCATCGGAAGAAGCCTTGCGCGTGCAGACCGAGGAGTTGCAGGCTTCCAACGAGGAGCTGCGCGAAAAAGGCGAACGCCTGAATGAACAGAAGGTCGTACAGGAAGCGCTGCAGCTGGAGACGCAGGCGAAGGCCGACGAGCTGGGTCGCGCCAGTCAGTACAAGTCCGAATTCCTCGCCAATATGTCGCACGAGTTGCGCACGCCGCTCAACAGCCTGCTGATTCTGTCGCGCGGCCTGGCCGACAACGAGGACGGCAATCTGACCGAAGAGCAGATCGAATCCTCGCGCATCATCTACGAATCCGGTTCCAATCTGCTGCGTCTGATCAACGATATTCTCGATCTGTCCAAAGTCGAAGCGGGCAAGATGGAAGTGGTCGACGAGGAGATGCCGCTCGACGCATTCGCGGCGTCGCTGATGCGCAACTTCCGCCATGTCGCCAAGGAAAAAGGCCTGGAGTTCTCGGTCGAGATCGAACCCGGTCTGCCGCCGTCGCTGCATACCGATGCCGGCAAGCTCGATCAGGTCGTCGGCAATCTGCTCAGCAACGCGTTCAAGTTCACTCGCGCAGGTGCGGTGCGGGTACAGATCGCGCGTCCGCCGGCGACGATCAAGCTGCCGGACGGATTGAGCGCGCAGAACAGTGTCGCGATCGCGGTGCAGGACAGCGGCATCGGCATTCCGATCGACAAGTTCCGCAAGATTTTCCAGGCCTTCGAGCAGGTCGACGCAGGGACCAGCCGGCAGTACGGCGGCACCGGTCTGGGGCTGTCGATCTCGCGTGGCATGACGCGCCTGCTCGGCGGCGACATTCTGATCGAGAGCGAGGCCGGCAAGGGCAGTACGTTCACGCTGGTGCTGCCGGAGCGGATGAGCGTCAGCACCGCGGTGGCGCCGATGCCGGCGGCGATCGCGCCGGCGCCCACGGTCGCGAAACTCGCAGTGGCACCGAGCGCGCGGCCCGGCCTGCAGCCGGTCGCGGCATTCATCGCCGACGACCGTGAACAGATCGCTGCCGACGACACCGTGATTCTGGTGATCGAAGACGACCCCGCGTTCCAGCGCATTCTCGGCGACATGATCCGCCGCAAGGGTTTCAAAGTGCTCGCCGCCAGCGACGGCGAATCCGGTCTGGAGCTGGCCAACCACTACAAACCGACCGGCGTGCTGCTCGACGTCATGCTGCCCGGCATCGACGGCTGGACCGTGATGGATCGCCTGAAGACCGATGTCGGCACGCGGCATATCCCGGTGCATTTCATCTCCGCGCTCGACGAGCATGGCCGCGGGCTCGGCATGGGCGCGGTCGGCTTTCTGACCAAGCCGGTCAGCCGCGATGCCATCGGCAAGGCGTTCGAGCGCCTGCTGCATTTCGCCCCCGGCACGCCGCGGCGCGTGCTGGTGGTCGACGACGACGCCGGTGCGCGCACCGCGGTGCGCAAGCTGGTGGCGGACAGTTACATCGAATGCCTGGAAGCCGCCAGCGGCGAAGATGCGCTGGCGCGGCTGGAGAGCACCGAGATCGACTGCATCATCCTCGATCTCGGCCTGCCCGGCATGGATGGCTTCGAGTTCCTGGAGCGCGCCAGCGCACTCGGGCCGGTGCCGCCGGTGGTGGTGTATTCCGGCCGCGAACTGACGCGCGAAGAAAACCTGCGCTTGCGGCAGTACACCGACAGCATCGTCATCAAGGGCGCGCGTTCGCCGGAGCGGCTGCTCGACGAGGTCAGCCTGTTCCTGCACAGCATTCGCGCCCGGCCGGCGGCGCCGACGGCGCCACGCGAAATCGATCCACAACTGTCCGGCCGCACTGCGCTGATCGTCGACGACGACATGCGCAACATCTTCGCGCTGTCGAAAGCGCTGCGCAGCAAAGGCCTGAAGGTGTTGATGGCGCAGGATGGCCACAAGGCGCTGAAGCAGCTGGCCGACAATCCGGAGATCGCGATCGTGCTGATGGACATCATGATGCCGGGCATGGATGGCTACGAAACCACGCGCGAAATCCGCAAGCTTCCGCAGGTTCGCGATCTGCCGATTATCGCGCTGACCGCCAAGGCGATGCGTGGCGATCGCGAGAAATGCCTCGAAGCCGGTGCCAACGACTACCTGTCGAAGCCGATCGATATCGACAAGCTGCTGTCGATGATGCGGGTCTGGGTGCGCTGAAGCGCTGCGCGAGCACCGCTCGCCGCATCAGCGAACGACGCAGGCCAGGATACTTGGCCGGGCCTTTCCAAGCTCGCGATGTCTCGCCACGAAGGGCCGTACCGAACCGCCAGCACTCCGCCCTTGCAGTAGTGCGCGCCAATCGGCGGTTTAAATCGGTGGTTTACACCTCATGCATCGCGGTGGAGCCTTCGCGGCTGCCGCTTGTCCAAGCCATCGTAGCCACTGATACATTGCTTGTGTCTTACCGACCGCAGACCAGCGAAACTGACTTGAATGTCCCGCCCGGAACCTGACGACGTTGAACTCGAATTGTTCATCCGTGCCCTGCAACTGCGGCACGGCTACGACTTTTCGCAATACACGCGCGCGTCGTTCAAGCGCCGCGTGCAGAGCTTCGTGACTGCGCACGGCTTCGCCACGATCGGCGACCTCACCACGCGGGTGCTGCGCGACGATGCCTTCCTGGCGCCGCTGGTGGCCGGCCTGTCGGTGCCGGTGTCGGAGATGTTCCGCAATCCGATCGTGTTCAAAGCGCTGCGCGACGAGGTGTTTCCGCTGCTGGCGTCGTACCCGCATCTGAACATCTGGCAGGCCGGCTGCGCATTCGGCGAGGAGGTCTATTCGCTGGCGATTCTGCTGCAGGAGGCCGGGCTCTACGAGCGCACCCAGATCTACGCCACCGATTTCAACGATGTCGCGCTGGCACGCGCGCAGGAAGGCATTTTCCCGTCGCGCGATGCGCGTGCCTACTCGGAAAACTACGTCGCCGCGGGCGGTGCCGGTTCACTGTCGGACTACTATCACGCGCGCTACGAGCACATCAAACTCGACGAACGACTGAAGCGCAACATCACCTTCGCCAATCACAACCTGGTGGCCGACGGCGTGTTCTGCGAACCGCACCTGATCCTGTGCCGCAATGTCCTGATCTATTTCACCGACACGCTGCAGAACCATGTGCTCGGCCTGTTCCGCGACAGCCTGTGCCGCGGCGGTTTTCTGTGTCTCGGCAACAAGGAGACGCTGGACTTTGCCCCCGCCGGCAAGGATTTCGTCGCGATCAATCTGCGTGCCCGGATTTTCCGGCTCGCCGCGCGCGCCGGATGAACCCGGCCTCGCCGGCGGCAGTGGTGATGGGCTGCTCGGCCGGTGGTCTAGCCGCGCTGCGCGTCGTTCTCGGCGGGCTGCAGGCGCAGTTGCCGGCAGCGGTGGTGGTGGTTTGCCATACCGGTTCGGAAGACATCGACACGCTGGTGGGCCTGCTCGCGCGTTACTGCGCCTTGCCGGTGGAGGAGGCGGGTGAACGGCGCCGGCTGGTCGGCGGCACCGTGCATGTGGCGCCCTCCGGCTATCACCTGTATGTCGAGCAAGACCGCCGCTTTTCGCTGTCGGTCGACCCTAAGGTTTGCTTCGTGCGGCCGTCGATCGATGTGTTGTTCGAGTCGGCCGCCCAGGTGTTCGAATCGAACCTGGCGGCGGTGGTGATGACCGGCGCCAACGATGATGGCGCGCTCGGTCTGCGCGCGGTGCGCGCACACGGCGGTCTTGCGATCGTGCAGGACCCGGCTGAAGCAATGGCAGCGGTGATGCCGGCAACCGCGCTGCGCGTTGCCGGTGCGGATCATGTCTGCAGCCTGGCCGGCATCGCACCGCTGATCAACCAGTGGTGCGCATGAGCGAGAGCCTGCCGAAGATTCTGGTGGTCGACGACACGCTGGCGAACCGCGTGGCGCTGCGCCGTCTGCTGGCGAAGGTCGAAGCCGAAGTGACCGAGGCCGGCAGCGGCAACGAGGCGCTGGCGGCTTGCCTGGAACAGGATTTCGCGTTGATTCTGCTCGACGTCAACATGCCGGAAATGGATGGCTTCGAAGTCGCGGGGTTCCTTGGCGAGGAAGCCAGCACGCGCGATATTCCGATCATCTTCGTCAGCGCCTCCTACTCCGATCTGAATCAGTTGCGCGGCTACGGTTCGGGCGCAGTGGACTACATCGCCAAGCCGATCAACGAGGTCATTCTGCTGTCGAAAGTCCAGGTGTTTCTCGACCTGTACCGCAGCCGGGCGCAGCTGAAAACCACGCTGCAGCAATTGCACGAGCGCAATCGTCAGCTCGAAGTCGAAATCGGCGAGCGTCAGCGCGCCGAACAAGCGGCGCGACATCAGGCCACGCACGACGTCTTGACGGGTCTGCCGAATCGGGCGCTGTTCATGGATCGCCTGCAGTTCGCGATCGAACGCTATCGGCGGCGCCCGATTCCGTTCGCACTGGCCTATGTCGATATCGACGAATTCAAACCGGTCAACGATCTTTATGGTCATCAAGTCGGCGACCAACTGCTGGTCGCGATCGCGCGCCGCATGCGTGAGCACGTACGCAGCGCCGATACCGTGGCGCGGCTCGGCGGCGACGAGTTCGCGGTGGTGATGGAAGAGGCGGCGGATACGGCAGCTGCGGTGCAGCGTCTGGTGGCGACGCTGTGCGAGCGCTTGCGGCAACCGTATCAACTCGAAATCGAAGACAAGCCGTTCATCGTCGAGATCGGCAGCAGCGTCGGCATCGCGCTGTTCCCGCAGCATGGCCAGGATTGCGACACGCTGATCCGCAGCGCCGATCGTGCGATGTATGCTGCCAAGCGCGGTGGCAAGAACCGCTTCCTGATGGCGGATCAATAACCAGCCGGCGGAGACCGCCTGCTGCGCCGCTCCTTGCGGAAATCAGGCTTGCGGCCGGAGCTGAGTGCCTGACCTGCGCCGATCGCCAAAGTCGCGCCGAAACCGCGCGCGGTCGCCGAATCCTGAATCGTGCCTGACCGCACGCCCGGAAATACGGTTCTCCGTTAAAGTAGCGCAACCGGGCGGGGTTCCCGATGCATGCTTTCATTTCCGAATTGCGCCGCCGCAACGTGCTGCGGGTGGCCGCGTTTTACGCGGCTGCGGGCTGGCTGTTGGTGCAGGTGGCCACACAGGTGTTGCCGTTCTTCGATATCCCGAACGGCGTCGTGCGCATGGTCGTCGTCGCCATCGCGCTGGGTCTGCCGGCGGCGCTGGCGTTCGCCTGGTTCTACGAACTGACCCCGCAGGGCTTGAAGCTGGAGAGCGAGATCGCGGCCGATGCCTCGATCACGCGCCAGACCGGCCGCAAGCTGGATCGCTGGATCATCGCGCTGCTGGGCACCGCCGTGGTGCTGTTGCTCGCCAATACTTTCATACTGCACAAGGACGCGAGCCCCCTTACTTCCGCGCCTGCGGTCCCGGCCATTCCGGCCAAATCCATCGCCGTGCTGCCGTTCACCGATCTGAGCGCGACCCACGACCAGGAGTATTTCTCCGACGGCATGGCCGAGGAGCTGCTCAATGCGCTGGCGAAGGTCAAGGATCTGAAAGTCGCCGGCCGCACCTCCTCGTTCTCGTTCAAGGGCAGGAATGAAGACCTGCGCGTCATCGGCAAGGCGCTCGATGTCGCCAACATCCTCGAAGGCTCGGTGCGCAAGCAGGGCGAGCATGTGCGCATTACCGCGCAGCTGATCCAGGTGAAGGACGGCTTTCATCTGTGGTCGGAAACTTACGACGGCGATCTGACCGACATCTTTGAGCTGCAGGAACGCATCGCACGCGCGATCACGCAACAGCTTCAAGTGATTCTGCAGGGCGATCAGCAGCAGCGGCTGGTGAAGGTGGCGACGGACAATCCCGAGGCCTACGCGCTGTACCTGCAGGCGACGACGGTGTTCAACCGCCGCGACGGCGCGCATTTCCCCGACGCCATCTCGGCGCTGCAGGAGGCGATCCGACTCGATCCGAAATTCGCCCGCGCGCATTCCAAGCTGGCTGCGCTGTACGCGGTGGCGACCAACTACACCACGATCGACGTCGATCAGGCCTACGCCGACACCGATCGCGAAGCGCAGGCCGCCATCGACCTCGATCCGCGGCTCGCCGAACCGGTCGCAGCACAGGGGCTGGTGTACAGCAGCCAGCGCCGCTGGCTGGTATCGCGCGCCAAGCTCGAACAGGCCGTGGTGCTCGACCCGGCGGACACTTCGGCCAACTTCTGGCTGGCCATCGACCTGCTCGACAGCGGCTATCGCAAGCAGGGCATCGCACAGCTCGACCGGACGCTAGCGATTGATCCGCTGCTGCCGAACGCGCTCGAATGGCGCGGCAGCCGCTACTTCTTCGCCGGTGATCGCACCGCGGCGCGGCGCATGCTGCAGCAGTCGCTGGATGCCGGCATCGTGCAGAGTCAGCGCGGCCTCGCCTTCCTGGCCCATGACGAAGGACGCGACGCTGACGCCATCGCCTATTTCACGCGCGGCGCGCGCGTGTTCCTGAGCGGCTTTCTGGACGATGCGAGCCGCATTCTGGCCGAAGGCGTTTTCGGTGATGCGGCGGCCCGTACGCGCGCCTTGAACCTGCTCGATGCGTATCTGGCGACACGTCCCAAAAGCGTTGCCGGCGTCGCGCCATGGGGCCTGCTGCTGCTCGGCGAGCCGGCCCGCGCGCTGGCGGTGGCGCAGGTGGCGCCGACCAACAACGACACCTTGTTGATGCATTGGCTGTGGTCGCCCTTCGGCGACGTGGCACGCCGGCTGCCGCAGTTTCCGGAGTTCGTCCGCAAGGTGGGCCTGGCGCAACTGTGGGACCGCTACGGCGCGCCGGACGACTGCCGGCGTGTGGCGCCTGACGACTACGTCTGCAAGTGAACTGATGAGCCATGAGCACACTGCTGCCTAAGCCATCCTTCAAGTTGTCGTTCGTTGGCGAACTGCAGCGCCGCAACGTGCATCGCGCGGCGGTGTTCTACGCCGGCGCGGCGTGGCTGCTGGTGCAGGTGGCGACGCAGGTGTTTCCGTTCTTCGAAATTCCGAACGGCACCGTCCGCATCGTGGTGATCGCCGTGGCGATCGGCTTTCCGTTCGCGCTGCTGTTTTCGTGGTTCTACGAGTGGACGCCGCAGGGCATCAAGCGCGAAAGCGAGATCGACCGATCGCAGTCGATCACGCAGACCACCGGCAAGAAGCTGGACCGCGCGATCATCGCGGTGCTGTCACTTGCTGTGCTCCTACTGCTGCTGAACCAGTTCGTGTTGCATCGCTTCATGCCCGGCGCTGCGAGTTCCGTAGCGCCTGCGGCGATCGAAAAGTCCATTGCCGTGCTGCCGTTCGAGAACCTGTCCGACGACAAGGCGAATGCCTATTTCGCGTCCGGCATCCAGGACGAAATACTGACCAAGCTCGCCGGCATCGGCGATCTCAGGGTGATCTCGCGCACCTCCACCGAGAAATACGCGAGCCGGCCGGATAATCTGAAAACCGTCGCCGCGGAACTCGGCGTGGCCACACTGCTGGAAGGCAGCGTGCAGAAGTCCGGCGGGCGCGTGCGCGTCAACGTGCAACTGATCAAAGCGAGTAGCGATTCGCATCTGTGGGCCAACACTTACGACCGCGATCTGAAAGACGCCTTCGCAGTTGAAAGCGAAGTCTCGCAGGACATTGCCGATGCGTTGAAGGCCAAGCTCAGTCCCAGCGAAAGCAGTGCGCTCGCCGCGCTGCCGACGCAGAACGCGGCGGCCTACGACTGGTTCCTGAAGGCCGAGCACGCTAACAACGACGCGCGCAAGTCCGAAGTCGAAGCGGACTTCCGTCGCGCGGAAGAGGCGTACCACCAGGCCATCGCGCTCGATCCGAGCTTCGCGCTCGCCTATGCCAGGCTGGCGGCCTGCGCGCTTGGGCGGCACTGGTTCATCGCGCGTCTGCCGGCCGCGGAACTCGCGCAGGTCAAGGCCGAGATCGATCGCGCGATTGCGCTGGCGCCGGAGTTGCCCGAGGCCCAGGTCGCGCTGGGCCTGTACTGGTACTGGGGATACCGCGACTACGACCAGGCCGTGCCTGCGTTCCAGCGCGCGCTGGAGCACGCGCCCAGCAACTCGGATGCGCTGACCATGCTCGCATCGATCGCGCGCCGCCAAGGTCGGTGGCCGCAGGCGCTGGCAGCGTTCGGCAAGGCGGCTGCAATCGCGCCGCGAGACGCCGTCGTGGTGGGCGCCTACGGCGAGACCTACATGGTCATGCGCCGCTACCCGGAGGCGGAACAGTGGCTGTCGCGGGCGCTGACAATCGATCTGGACAGCGCCGAAGCGCTCAACGAATTGTTCGTGATCCGACTGTTCATCGACGGGGACGCGGACGGCGCGCGGCAACTCGGCGATACCCTGCCGGCTGCACGCCATATCCTGTTCAATTACGTCGGCGGCGAAGTGATGAACCTCACCGGTCCCTGGGTCTATCCGGATCTGTATCAGCGGCGTTACGACGACGCGCTGAAGACCTGGGATGCAGCGCCGGTGGACACACCGAAGCAGCGCAGGGAACGGCTTGCCGCACGCGCGGCGATTATGACGCTGGCGCATCGGCAGCAGGAAATCCAGCCGGAGTGCGCGCAGCTGAAGACGCTGCTCGAAGCGGATGCAGCCGCGCAGCCCGACGAACCCCTGTTCCTGACCGGCCTGAGCTGGGCCGAACTGTGCCTGGGTCACAAGGCCGAGGCGGTGCGCGCCGCGCGCCGCGCAAGCGAACTGCTGCCGCTGGCAAAGGACGCCTACTTCGGCGCCTATTACCTCAACGGACTGGCGCAGATCGATGCCTGGGCCGGCCAGCCGGACGAGGCCCTGCAGCTGCTCGCCAAACTGCTGGCGATCCCGGCCGGCGATTACGTCAGTGTGCAGCGGCTTGAGCACGATCCGTTGTGGGATCCGTTGCGCGGCGATCCGCGTTTCCGGAAGCTGATCGCCGACGCTGAAGCCGCCAGCAAGATCGAGGCGCAGCCGTGAGCGGCTCGTTCTTCGCCGAACTACGGCGCCGCAACGTCTACAAGGTCGGCGCGATGTACGCCGTCGGCGGCTGGCTTTTAGTGCAAGTGGTGACGCAGGTATTGCCGATCTTCGAAGTGTCCGCACTGGCACAGCGCATCATCGTGCTGCTCATCATCGCCGGCTTTCCGGTCGCACTGGTGCTGTCGTGGATTTATGAATTGACGCCACAGGGCATCGTCAAGACCGATGAAGTAGCCCCCGATGCCTCGATCGCTCGCCACACCGGCCAACAGCTCAATCGCGCGATCAT
>JAQGNU010000138.1 GCA_028291645.1 Nevskia sp. | reverse complement strand
GACAAGAACGAAGCGCGCGTGGCACGCGATCATTACGGCGATCTGGTCTACCTGGCGTCGTCGTCGGTGAACCTGGCGATGACGCGCGAGCGCCATCCGGAAATCGAATTCCTCGACACCAAGGAACACGCGCGCGCCGACTAAAGTGCTGCGGTTCGCAGTGAAGCCGGACGCTCTGGATCGATTCCAATCCGGCATACAGCCGTCGTTCAGCTTTGCGTGCTAGCCTTTCATCGCTCGTCAGACTCGAGGGAGAATTTCAATGTTGAAGAAAACCATTTCGTCGTTCGCGATCGTCGCCGTGCTGGCGCTGAGCGCCTGCGGTCCGCAGCAACCGCCGCCACCGACCGACCCGAATGCAGTGCCGGTGGCACCACCACCCGCTGCCGCACCGGCGCCGGTTCCTGAGGCACCCGCACCGGCTCCAGCGCCACGTCCGCGGCCTGAGCGGCGCGTCGAGCGCGCGCCAGAGCGCGAGCGTGAACAGGCGCCGCCGCCGCGCGCGATCTGTGAGGATTGCGGCGTGATCGCTTCGGTACAGGAAGAGCGCGTGACCGGTCAGCCGACCGCGATCGGTACGCTCGGTGGTGCCGCCGCCGGCGGTGCCGCCGGTGGTCAGTTCGGCAAAAAATCCGGCAAGATCGCGATGATCGCGCTGGGCGCCATCGGTGGTGCATTCGCCGGTCGTGCGGTTGAATCGCAGGTGCGCGCAACCACGGTCTATCACGTCATCGTCAACATGGATGGCGGCGGTACGCGTGAAGTCACCGTCGACCAGCTGAATGGCTTCGGTGTCGGTGCCAGGGTGCGCGTGTCCGGCAATTCCTTGCAGTACGCCGGCTAAACGCAAGGCACTAAAAAAAGCCCGGGCCGTGAGGATCCGGGCTTTTTTATGTCTGCAATTGACCGATCAAGCGATCAAGGTCGCTTGGTCTGCGGTTCGATCACGTTGACGATCGCCGCAGCCAATTGAAACGGCCGTGTACCGAGCAGCGCCGCCAGAGCCGGCGGCAGATGACGCTTGTCGAGCCGCAGCAACGACAGCTGCGCGAAGCCCGGCTGCGGCCCCGGCGTGGCGCCGGCCCAGGTCTGCGCCAGCGGGCCATCGCCCTGCGGCAATTCGACGCCGAGTGCTTGCAGCCGTTCGCGCTCGGGCAGCAACGCCTGCGTGCCGTCGGCGAGATCGGCCGACGATGCGCGCAGTTCCATCCAGGTATTGAAATCATGTCGCAGCAGCGGCTCCGCCAGGCGACGGACCAGCGGCCGCGACAGGCCGGTACGCAGCCAGCCGCCGACACGTTCGGCAAGGGCGCTGCCGGACTTCGACGCGTGGGTCGGCGCGCGCGGCGCTTCGAGCGACAGGCTGCTGCCGAGATTGGCCTGCCAGTGCACGCGCATGTGCAGCTGTTCGCCCTCGCCCTGCGGTTGCGTCTGCATCTCGATCGCCAGTCGCCACAGCGGCTTACCGGCGGAGCCACCGGGAATTTCGGCGGCGAACGCAAAGGATTCGGACGGGCTCGATGCGGCTTGTGTTGAACTGGCCGCGCCATGCTCGGCGCGCAAACGCTTCAGGCGATTTTGCAGCCGGTTTAAAATCGGCATGCGTGGCTTCATCTCAAACACTCCGTGCAAGCTATGACCACATCATACCGATTCGTCGTCGCCGGCCGTGTGCAAGGCGTCGGCTTTCGTCAGGCCACGCGCCATCAGGCGCTCAAGCTGGGTCTGCAGGGCTGGGTGCGCAATTGCGCCGACGGCACCGTCGAGGGCTGGGCATGCGGTAGCGATGCGGCGTTGATCGCGCTACGGCGCTGGCTCAATAGCGGACCGCCGGCGGCGCAGGTAACGCAGCTGCAGTGGACCGCGGCGAGTGGCGCCGCCGCAGCGCCGGGATTCCGCATCGAGCGCTAAACGCCTGCTGGACCGCGCGGTCCAGTTGGCTTACATATCGATGACGCGGTCGTAGATGAAATCGAAGCTGAAGCTGCGCGGATGCGTTTTGGCATCCAGATAATCCGCCATGCGTTCCAGGCGCGCCGGAATCTTCATCAGCTTGTCCTGCGATGCACGACCTTCGGCAGACAGCCCGGTGCGCTTGCCGATGGTCCAGAACTCGAGCAATTCCTCGACGATCTTCTGGTAGTGCCGCGGACCGTAGATGCCGGCGCGCCGCACCACTTCCGACATATGGTCGTAGCCCGGCATGGTGTGCCCAGGCATCGCCAGCGCCGGCATTACTTTCAGCAGCGAGAACAACGCGCGATCGGTATCGCGTTCGAGAATTTCGGCGAAGGTGCTGCGGTAGAACGCGTAGTGCCGCGATTCGTCGCCGGCGATGTGCGCCAGCACGCGCTGGATGCGCGGCTCGTACTTGCCGCAGTTACGGCCGGCATTCGCATGCGCAACCTGCGTGGCTTTTTCCTGCATGCTGGTATAGGCCAGCAGGCGATAGGGGTCGCGCTGCCAATCCGGATTGAAGCCGCATTCGATGTAGCGGTACTGCATGCGTTCGAGCGCGCCCATGTTGAAGATGCGGGCGTCGCGCACATAATCGCGCAGCGCGCAGCCGTGGCGGTCCTCTTCGGCCGTCCACATGTTGTTCCAGTCCGACCAGGGCGATTCATTGCCGAGATGGGTCGCGATCAGGCGATGGAAATGCGGCAGGCCTTCTTCGGTCAGCAGGTTGAGCGCCAGCGTGACTCGCGTGGTATCGGGCAGGCCGCGTGCGGCTTCGCGCAATTCGGCCAGTTCGGCTTCCAGTTCCGGGCCGGCTTCGGCGTCCGCCGCCGACAGATCGTTGGGGAACCAGAGCCGGCGGCTGGCCTCGTGCGCTTCGGTCAGGCGCACGACCACGGGCTCCATCGACACCAGCACTTCGAGCTGGTCCGGCGTACCGAAACTGCTGTTGGGCGCTGCACTGCCCATAACGATCGCACTCCTGTGGCGGTGGGCCCGAAAGCGCCGCGTCAATTGGAACGCAGCCTGAGACTATTAAGCTGCGGCCTGATTATACGGGTTCAACCCCACGCCGGCTGTCAACCGGGCAAACGCCGCCGTTGTTCAGTTCTTGATCAAGGTCAGGAATTCCTGCCGCGTGCGTGGATCGTCGCGGAACCGGCCGAGCATCATCGAGGTGGTCATCGACGAGCTCTGTTTTTGCACGCCTCGCATCATCGCACACAGATGTTTCGCTTCGACGACAACGCCGACGCCGACGGCACCTGTGACCTCGAGAATGCAGTTGCCGATCTGCTGGGTCAGGTTTTCCTGGATCTGCAGCCGGCGTGCGAACATATCGACGATACGCGGGATTTTCGACAGCCCCAGCACCTTGCCGTCCGGCAGGTAGGCGACATGCGCACGGCCGATGAACGGCAGCAGATGA
Source organism: Nevskia sp. (assembly GCA_028291645.1). Taxonomy (GTDB): domain Bacteria; phylum Pseudomonadota; class Gammaproteobacteria; order Nevskiales; family Nevskiaceae; genus Nevskia. The sequence continues at coordinate 28,470 of JAQGNU010000138.1, read as the reverse complement.
TGCTCGCACAGCGAATACAGTTCGATATCGCGCACGATCACCATTTCGTTGTTGGTGGTGCCGAACACCGCGCCGTTGACCAGTTCGTCCAGACTCTGGTGATAGCCCTGCGTGAGAAACTGCATCGCCTTGGCCGCCCGGTGCGGGGTTCGCAGCAGGCCCTCGCGATCAGGATCTTCCCCCACGGCTTGCAGAATGGCCCGATACTCTTGTTCCACTAATGTTCTCGATTTTGAATCCAGGTTTGATTCGATTATTCCACAGCGCGGGCGCGGCACGCCGATGAGCGGCGCCAGCGAAGTCCGCTACATCGCGGTGGACCTGATCCAACCCGGCGAAACCCAGGCGCGCAAACGCTTCGAGCCGGAGCGCCTGGCCGAACTGGCGGCGTCGATTCGCGAGTCGGGCATCGTGCAGCCATTGGTGCTGCGCCGGCGCGGCCGCGTTTACGAACTGCTCGCCGGCGAGCGCCGCTGGCGAGCGGCCCAGCTCGCCGGCCTGCATGAAGTGCCGGCGGTGATTCGCGACGATCTCGACGACGATGCAGCGCAGGTGCTGGGCTTGATCGAGAATCTGCAGCGCGAATCGCTGTCGCCGATCGAAACCGCGGAAGGTCTGCGTCGTCTCGGCGAGGCGTTCGCGCTGACGCACGAAGCGATCGGCAGCCGCATCGGCAAGTCGCGCGCTTACGTCAGCAACTTTCTGCGGCTGCTGTCGCTGGCACCGGCGGTGCGCGAGCAGGTCGACGCCGGCGAGCTCTCGCTGGGTCACGCCAAGATTCTCGCCGGGCTCGCGCAGCACGAGCAGCTCGGCTGGGCGTCGCTGTGCGTGCGCGAACATCTGACGGTGCGTGCGCTGGAGCGGCGGCTCGCCGCGTCCGTTGCCTTGCCGGCGAGCGCATCACGTCCGGACGAGTGGTCGCAGCTGGCGCAACGCCTGTCCGAGCAACTCGGCTACCCGGCGGAGTTCCGCACTTCGGCCGGCGACGGCCATCGGCCGGCTACCAAAGGCGAACTGCGTATTCGCTTCCACAGTCTCGACGAACTCGACGGCCTGCTCGCGCGCATCGGTTGCAAGCCGAGCTGAATATCGGTTACCCAGCGGCCCTGAATGCCTGTTGCTGCAGGCATTCAGGGCGAGTGCCGCAATCGGCAGCATGTCGAATACCGCAAGCGTGCCGATGAAGTCGTCGTCGACATCTGCTTCCGCCGCAACAATAGTTCGCCGCTGAATGAAGCGCGCAGCACCGAAAGATTACATCCTCAAGAACAGCAACAAGACGCTGCGACACGCGGCGTCGTTGCGGTCGGTATACTTCAGCTACCCGATTATTTATTCGATGCCGATTGCCAGTACGCGCGGATCGGCTATCCCGATAAGAGTTGGGCTTGGGTGTTCGCGCGTTCGCCGCAGATGAGCGATGCGAGCGACCCGGATCTTCTGAAGAACTTCGCCGCAGGCTTACGATATCGGTGCTTTCCAACGTGTCCCGCAGATTCCCGTGCAACCAGCTCAGCCCGATTGCCAGATTGGTTAAATCTTTCGCATGCCATCCGCAGACGCCGCACTGCTAGCGCTGCAGGTGGTCGAGCGCATCAGCCCGCAGGCGCGCTCGATCCGCATCGAGGTGCGCGCGGACGGCCGCGTGCTGCTGGTGATTCCGCGCTTCGTGCCGAAGCGCACGGCCTATGATTTTTTGCGCAGCCGTGAAGATTGGGTGCGGCGCAAGATCATCGAACTGCAGGAGCATCCGAAAGCCCCGGCGCCGCAACCGCCGCGCTGGGACGGCCGCGATCGCATTCCCCTCCGCGGCGTACGCATGCCGCTGCTGCTGGTGCCGACGCGCGGCACGCGGCCGACCGTGCGCATCGACGAAGTCATCTCGGTGTTCTGCACCCCGGCCAAGACCAGCCCCGCGGTGCGCGCCACCGCGGTGCGGCGCAGCCTGCGCGAACTGGCGCGGCGCGAAGCCCTGCAACTGCTGCAGGAAGAAGCTGCGCGGCTCGACGTCGACTTCAGCGGCCCGCGCGTCGCCGACCAGCGCTCGCTGTGGGGCAGTTGCACGCCGAGCGGCCTGATCAGCCTGAACTGGCGCCTGATCCTGGCGCCGACCGAGGTGCTGCGCTATGTCGTCATCCACGAACTGTGTCATCGGCGCCACTTGAATCACTCGAAACGCTTCTGGCAGCTGGTCAACCGCCAGATGCCGGATTACGAAACCTGGCGCACCTGGCTGCGCGAACACGGCGCCGGCCTGCACGCGGTTTTGCCGAAAGCCGGCCCCGACCAACCCAGCCCGCAATTCGACCTGCTCGGCGACGGTTTGTAAGCGCTGCCGACTGCGGCCTTTGCGCAACGCTGCGCTACGCGTTAATGTCGGTCGCGCCGACATACGCGCAGAGGAGGATGCAATGGCAACGCTCGACTCGCTGCGAGTGCGTGAATACATGAGCACGCAACTCGTTACCTTCACGCCCGACATGGACGTGATGGCGGCAATCAATCAGCTGGTGAAACATCGCATCGCCGGCGCGCCGGTGGTCGATGGCAAAGGCAAGCTGGTCGGCATGCTGTCGGAACGCGATTGCCTCAACATCGGACTGACCGCCTCGCACGACACCTGCATCGCCGGACCGGTCAGCCAGTTCATGGCGACCAAAGTGGTGACGGTCGATCCCGACACCAATCTGACCCAGCTCGCCAGCATGTTCGTCAGCGCATCCTATCGCCGCTATCCGGTGATGGAAGGCGACAAGCTGGTCGGATTGATTTCGCGCTCGGATGTTCTGCGGGCGATCAATACACTCTGTTGATCGCGTTGGTGCGGCACCACTGCTGCAATCCTAAGGCTCGTTTTCCGTGTGGTCGGGCTTTCCCGCGCTGATATTTTCTTACTACGAAAACCGAAGCGGCGTGGAACGCTAAGCCGTCTTGCGCAACAGTCCGGTCTTCTTCAGGTGCACCAGCAATAGCGACACCGCTGCCGGCGTAATGCCGGAAATCCGTGCCGCCTGTCCCACCGTTTCCGGCCGATGCGACGCCAGCTTCTGGCGCACTTCGTTGGACAGTCCGCTCACCACTGCGTAATCCAGATCCAGCGGCAGCGGCGCTTCGTCGTAGCGGCGCGCGCGTTCGATATCGCCCTGCTGACGTTCGATGTAGCCGGCGTACTTGACGCGAATTTCGACCTGCTCGGCGACCAGCGGATCGATGTGCTGCGGAGCCATCTCAAGACTTTGCAGAATCGGGTAGCTGCCTTCCGGACGGCGCAGCAGATCGAGCGCGGACACACGGCTGCTGATCGGCGCCGCACCGAATACCGCAGTGATTGCCGGCGCCTGCAATTGCGCCGGCTTGAACCACAGCGAATCCATGCGCGCATATTCGCGTTCGATCGCTTCGCGCTTGGCACTGAACTGATGCCAGCGCGCATCGTCGACCAGGCCCAGTTCGCGACCGACCGGCGTCAGCCGCAGATCGGCATTGTCCTCGCGCAGCAGCAGACGATGCTCGGCGCGCGAGGTGAACATGCGATACGGCTCGCTGGTGCCGCGCGTGATCAGATCGTCGACCAGCACGCCGATGTAGGCTTCGTGGCGCTGCGGCGTCCATGCGGTTTCTTCGCGCGACAAGCGCGCAGCATTGATGCCGGCGAGCAAGCCCTGTGCCGCGGCTTCTTCGTAACCAGTGGTGCCATTGATCTGGCCGGCGAAGAACAGGCCGCCGATGAGCTTGGTCTCCAACGAGCGCTTTAGATCGCGCGGATCGAAATAGTCGTATTCGATCGCATAGCCGGGCCGCGTGATGCGTGCGTTCTCGAAGCCCTTGATGCTGCGCACGAAGGCTTCCTGCACTTCGTACGGCAGCGACGTCGAAATGCCGTTGGGATAAATCTCGCGCGTGTTGAGCCCTTCCGGCTCGATGAAGATCTGGTGCGAAGTCTTGTCGGCGAAACGGTTGACCTTGTCTTCCACGCTCGGGCAGTAGCGCGGACCGGTGCCTTCGATGACGCCGGTGAACATCGGCGATCGATCGAAGCCGCTGCGGATGATCTCGTGCGTGCGCTCATTGGTGTGCGTGATCCAGCACGGCACCTGACGCGGATGCTCGGCGCGCGAGCCCATGAACGAGAACACCGGCGTCGGCGTATCGCCCGGCTGCTCCTGCAGTTCCGAAAAATCGATCGTGCGGCCGTCGATGCGCGGTGGCGTGCCGGTCTTCAAGCGGCCGATGCGTAGATTCAGTTCGCGCAGGCGCGCGGCCAGCGCATTGCTCGGCGCATCGCCGGCGCGCCCGCCTTGGGTGTTGACCAGGCCGATATGGATTTTGCCGGCGAGGAAAGTGCCGACGGTCAACACCACCGCGGATGCAATGAAGCGCAAACCCATCCGCGTAACGACACCGCGCACCTGCGTACCCTCGACGATGAGGTCGTCGACTTCCTGCTGGAACAGCGCCAGGTTCGGCTGGTTTTCCAACGTCTCGCGCACGGCCCACTTGTAGAACATGCGATCGGCCTGCGCGCGGGTTGCCCGCACCGCCGGACCCTTGCTGGCATTGAGCATGCGGAACTGGATGCCGGCGCGATCGGCGGCGTGCGCCATCAGTCCGCCCAGCGCGTCGATCTCCTTGACCAGATGACCTTTGCCGATGCCGCCGATCGCCGGGTTGCAAGACATCTGGCCGAGCGTTTCGATGTTCTGCGTCAGCAGCAGCGTGCGCGCGCCGCTGCGCGCCGCGGCCAGTGCGGCCTCGGTGCCGGCGTGACCGCCACCGACGACGATGACATCGAATTGTTGTTGCGACATAAGCAGTCCGCCCTCTAACGGCGCGGATTCTAGCGTTTCCGGCCACCTGCGTGCTGCGGGCGGATTAGAAGCTGACGCGGCCCAGCCACATGTCGCGATACATGACCCAGTCGCCCATTAGGCTGTAGAACGGCGCCTTGAATGTCGCCGGACGGTTTTTCTCGAATACGAAGTGGCCGATCCAGGCGCAGCCGTAGCCGAACAGCGGCAACAACCACAGCGTGGCGTAGTGGCCGCTGGCGAAAGCGTAAACCAGCGTTGCCAGCACCAGCGTGCTGCCGATGAAGTGCAGCCGTCGGCAGATGCGATTGGAATGTTCGCTCAGGTAGAACGGGTAGAACGTGGCGAACTTGGTGGTCAGCGTAGCCATGACATGCTCCGGCAGTGCGGGCGGTATGCAGGCTTTGATGGTAGCCCAGGCCGTGGAGTTTCAAAAACCTGCGACTGGCGCACCCACAAAAAACCCGGCAGAGCCTGCGCTCCGCCGGGTCGGTTTACTGCTTCGTGCGAGCGATTAGGACTTGCGCTCTTTGCGCACCTTGTCGACCAGGAAGTCGAGGATCTTGGTCAGCTCGGGCGAGCCGCCGGACACCGAATACTTGCCGCCGACGACGATTGTCGGGGTGCTGGCGATACCGTAGCTGCGCGCCTCGCCCTCGGCTTTGCGCAGATTGGCGTCGACCACGAAGCTGCTCGACAACTGATCGAAATCCTCCGGCTTGACGCCTGCGGCGCTGGTGAAAAGGTCGCGCACCGCCGGCAGCGCGGCCATCGGCATGCGCTGCTCGTGAATCGCCTGGAATAGCGGCAGATGAATCTTGTCTTCGACGCCGAGCGCCTGCGCGATATAGAACGCGCGCGCCTGCACTTCGCCGTCCGGACGGCCGAGCGTGTTCGGCACGAAAGTGAAATCGACGTCGGCGGCTTTTTTCTTGCGCCAGGCTTCGATCGCCGGATCGACCGCATAGCAATGCGGGCAGCAGAAGCAGAAGAACTCTTCGACGCTGATGCGCTTCGAATCGGCCGGTGCGGGTTCGCGCACGACTTGGAACTGCTTGCCCAGTTCGTAGCTGCCGGCGGAGCTGTCGGTGGACGCCGAGCAGGCCACCGCGAATACCGCGAGGCCAGCGAACAATAGTGACTTGAGCAGACGCATCGGAATCACACTCCGTTTTCGAACAGGCAAAGACTTTACTGCAGACCGGTCAGATAGGCCGCCAGCGCATCGATTTCGGCATCGCTGAGCTTAGCCGCAACGGTCGACATCATCTGCGCTTTGCTCGCACCGCCACGATCGCAATTCTGGAAGTTGTTGGCACCACAGCTGCGATACAGCTTCAACTCAGCCGCTGCGTAATCGGTGTTCTGGCCGCCGATGCGCGGGAACTGCGCGGCAGCGTTGCCGGCACCACTGGGACCATGGCAGGCGGCGCAAGCCGGCAGACCGCGGCTGGCATCACCGGCGCGATACAACTTTTCGCCGAGCGCCGCGGTTTCCTTCTTGCCAAGGCCAGGCACCGGCTTCTGCGTGGCGAAGTAGGCGGCGAGATCACGCGCATCCTGATCCGACAGATTGGCCGCCTGCGCGCCCATCACCGGATTGCTGCGCACGTCGCTGCACTTGGCGGCGGCGCGCTGATCGGCCGGCAGGTTGCCGCACTTGAATGCAGCAAGCTGCTCGTGAATGTAAGCCGAGTGCTGACCGGCTAGTTTCGGCCAGAGCGGATTGACGCCGCCGTTGCCGCCCGGACCATGACAGGCGTAGCACGCCGGCGCCTTGGCAGCACCCGCAGCGGGATCGCTGCCGGTGAACGGGTCTGCTTTGGCGGTTTCTGCAGTCGCGGCGGCAGGGGCAGCGCTCTCGGCTCCCGCGATCAGGGGCGCAAGCAGGATGGCAAGTGCGATGACGACGCGCTTCATTACGTAAGCTCCGGATAACCGTAACGCTTGGTCCGCGTTCGGCGCACAATTGGGATTGATTGGGTCCAGCTTTAGACCGCCGAATATTACACGATGGCCTCGCCGTTGTGCCCTATCCCACCGCTCGAATCCGCCTTTGTCGTGAACACGCCGCCGCCTTTCAATCCGTTTCGCCAAGCCCAATTCGTGCTCTCCGCAGCACGCCTGATGCAGTTGCCGAAAGACCATGTCGGCGAAGCAGCCTTCGTCGGCCGCTCCAACGCCGGCAAATCCAGCGCGCTGAACAAGATCTGCGATCAGCACGGGCTGGCGCGCGTCAGTAAGACGCCGGGACGCACGCAGCTGATCAATCTGTTCGTGCTGCCGAGCGGTCATCGGCTGGTCGATCTGCCCGGCTATGGTTTCGCACAGGCGCCGCTGGAAGTGAAGCGCGCCTGGAACAATCTGGTCGGCGGTTTCATGGAGCACCGGCCGAATCTGCGCGGCGTCGTCGTGGTGATGGACATCCGCCATCCGCTGACCGATCTCGACTGGCAGATGCTGGAGTGGACCCGCAGCCGCGACTGCGCCACGCACATTCTGCTGACCAAGGCCGACAAGCTCGGCTTCGGTGCAATGAAAACGACCGTGCGCGAAGTCGAAACCGCGCTGCGCGAGCGCGCATACGGCGTCACCGTGCAGGCATTCTCCTCGGTCAACGGCCTCGGCCTGGAGACGGTGCGGGCGACGGTCGATCAATGGCTCAAGGACACGCCGCCGGTGGCGGCCGAACTGGCGCAGAGCTTGCCTTTATAGACTTGCTGATCGCGCGGCTGTGCACATTGGGAATGCGTGCGGGAATTCGCTGGAAATTCGCGCCAGTGGCACTAGCACCCGTCGATCGATCCGAGCCTCGCGCCGGCGTGGCAACACGCAGGCAAAAAAATACCCGGTGGGTCGGGGGAACCCACCGGGTAACGAGTTCCGGCTTGGGGGTTGCCGGAAGAATCCGCCCAGGGAGTGAAGGCGGATGAACGGGAAAGGGAGTCACCGTTCGCAAGATTAGATGCGGGTGCCCAGGCTTAGTTCAACCGCGTTGCAACATTTTTTCAGGGAGAGCAGCTGAAAGGCACTAGAACTGGTGCAAGTGCCTGAAAATTAAACGATCGTTTTTGATATTCCGACGCGAGCGAGAATCATTTCCGAAATTGCAAGCCATTGATCCCGCTTGCTTTCAGCGGATTAGATCGATTTTAGCTCTCGCTGCTGACATGCCCGGTCGCGGTATGCGCGGCGTCCCAGTTCGCGCCGAGGCCCCAATCCGCCACCAGCGGTACGGCCAGCTTCTTGACCTTGCACATGCGACCAGCGATGTCCGGCGCCAGCCCACGCAATTCGGCCTCCGCACCTTCGAACACGAGTTCGTCGTGCACCTGCATGATCATTCGCACTGTCGGCGCGCGCGCGGCAAGCCAAGCGGCCACTTCGATCATCGCCAGCTTGATCAGATCGGCGGCGGTGCCCTGCAGCGGCGCGTTGATCGCGGTGCGCTCGGCGTATTGCCGCTGCGCGCCGTTGCGCGACAGGATGTACGGCAGATACAGACGGCGACCGAACAGGGTTTCGACATAACCTTGGCTGCGTGCCTGCTCGCGCGTGCCATCCATGAAGCGTTTGACGCCGGGATAGCGCGCGAAGAAACGGTCGATGGTGTCCTGCGCTTCGCCACGGGAGATGCCGATATTGCGTGCCAGGCCGAATGCGGAGATACCGTAGATCAGCCCGAAGTTGACCGCCTTGGCGGCACGGCGCTGCTCGCTGCTGACCTTGTCGGGTGCCAGGCCCCAGACTTCGGCCGCGGTGGCCTGATGAATATCGAGTCCGCGACGGAACGCATCCTGCAGGCGCTCGTCGCCGGAGAAATGCGCCATCAGGCGCAGTTCGATCTGCGAATAGTCGATCGACAGCAGCGCATTGCCCGGTGCGGCGATGAAGGCCTGACGGATGCGGCGGCCTTCGGCAGTGCGCACCGGAATGTTCTGCAGATTCGGATCGGACGACGACAGGCGTCCGGTCGCGGCGACCGCCTGATGATACGAAGTATGGATACGGCCAGTCCGCGGATTGATCTGCTTCGGCAGGTTGTCGGCGTAAGTCGAACGCAGCTTCGACATCCCGCGCCATTCCAGCAACAGCTTCGGCAACGGATGCTGCGCGGCCAGATCTTCCAGCACGTCTTCGGCGGTCGACGGATCGCCTTTCGGCGTGCGGCCCAGCACCGGCAGCTGCAATTTGTCGTACAGAATCGCCTGCAGCTGCTTCGGCGAACCCAGGTTGAACTCGGTGCCGGCCTGCTGCCAGACCTGCGCCTGCAGTTCGTCCATGCGCTGGCTAAGTTCGCCGCTGATGCGCACCAGCAGCTTGCCGTCGATGCCGACGCCGTTGCGCTCCATCTGCGCGAGCACCGGCACCAGCGGCATCTCCAGCGTCTCGAACACGCGCTTCAGCGCATCGATTTCGCAGACGCGCGGATACAGCGCCTGATGCAGCCGCAGTGTGATATCGGCATCTTCGGCGGAATACTCAGCGGCCTTGTCGAGCGCGACCTGATTGAAAGTCAGCTGCGACTTGCCCTTGCCGGCCACGTCGGCGAAATGAATCGTGCGATGCCCCAGATATTTCTCGGCCAGCGTGTCCATGTCGTGGCGCTGACCGGCGGCGTCGAGCACGTAGCTTTCCAGCATGGTGTCGTAAGCAAGTCCCTGCAGCAGCACACCGTGATTGGCGAGCACGTTGATATCGTACTTGGCGTGCTGGCCGACTTTCGGCTTGCGCGGATCTTCCAGCACCGGCTTCAAGCGTGCGCGCACGACTTCCCATTTGAGCTGCTGCGGCACGCCGAGATAATCGTGCGCGACCGGCACGTACCAGCCGTGTCCGGATTCGACTGCGAACGACAAGCCGACCAGGCGTGCCTGCATCGCGTCGATGCTGTCGGTTTCGGTATCCGCTGAAATCAGCTCGGCGGCTTCGAGGCGCTTGACCAGTTCGTCGAGTGCCGCATCATCGAGCACCAGCGTCGCCTGCGTGCGCGGTGACTCGCTGACGGGTGCTGCAGCCGGCGCTTCGCCGGACGCTGCGGTTTCCGTAGCAATCTGATCTTTCGGCTTTTCCGCAGCAGCAGACGCCGCGTCGCTGATGCCACTGCTGAGTTCTTCGGCAAGGCGGTTGAATTCGAATCTGCGATACAGCCCCAGCAGGCGCTCGCGATCGGGTGCAGTCGGCACCAGCGCATCGAGCGACATCGGCAGTTCGACATCGCAGCGGATCGTCGCCAGATCTTTCGCCATCGGAATCTGGCCGAGGCTCGCGCGCAGATTTTCGCCGGCCTTGCCTTTGACTTCATCGGCGCGTGCGATCAATGCGTCCAGCGTGCCGTATTCGTTGAGCCATTTCGCCGCAGTCTTCGGACCCACCAGCGGCACGCCCGGAATGTTGTCGGAGGTGTCGCCGACCAGCGCCAGGTATTCGATGATGCGTTCCGGCGGCACGCCCCATTTCTCGACCACGCCGGCAGGATCGAGCCGGCGGTTCTTCATCGTGTCGAGCAGGTGCACGCGCGGCGTCACCAGCTGCGCCATGTCCTTGTCGCTGGTGACGATCAAGACTTCGGCACCTGCGGCGGCGGCTCGCGTCGCCAGTGTGCCGATGACGTCGTCGGCTTCCACGCCCGGCACCGCCAGTAATGGCAGCCCGAGCGCTTCGATCAGTTCGACCAGTCCCGGATACTGCGCCGACAGATCCTCCGGAGTCGCATCGCGGTTGGCCTTGTATTCGGGAAAGATGTCGTCGCGGAAAGTGCGGCCGGGCGCATCGAAAATCACCGCGATACGCTGCGGCTGATAGTCCTTGCACAGGCGCCGGATCATGTTGCCCATGCCGAAGATCGCGCCGGTCGGTTCGCCGCGCGAATTGTTCAGCGGCGGCAGCGCGTGGTACGCGCGGAACAACCAACCGGACGCATCGACCAGGACGACGGTCGACGGTGCGAACGGATCGTTCATCGCAAGTTCACGCGTCGAGCAGCGTTTCGCCGCGCCACAGATCGGCTAGCGTTTCGCGTGCGCGCACCAGATGCGCCGTCGCACCGTCGACCAGCACTTCGGCGGCACGCGGCCGCGTGTTGTAATTACTGCTCATGACGAAACCGTAAGCGCCGGCGGTGCGGAATGCCAGCAGATCGTTTTCGGCCAAGGCCAGCGCGCGATCGCGCGCGAGCCAGTCGCCAGTTTCGCAGACCGGACCGACCAGATCCCAAGTGTGCTTTTCGACCGTCGCCGGGCTCTGCTGCTGCACCGGCACGACGTCGTGCCAGGCGTCGTAGAACGACGGCCGGATCAGATCGTTCATCGCCGCATCGATCACCGCAAAGTTCTTGTGCGCGGTGGCTTTAAGCAGTTCGACGCGCGTCAGCAGCACGCCGGCATTGCCGGCGATGGCGCGGCCGGGTTCGGTCATCAGCGTCAACTTGCGGCCGCCCAGTTTCGGTCGCAGTGCTGCAGCCCAGGCCGCCGGTTCCGGTGGCGTTTCGTCGCGATAACGCACGCCGAGGCCGCCACCGACATCGAGATGCTGCAGATGAATGCCCTTGGCGGCGAGCGTGTCGACCAGCGCCAGCACGCGATCGAGCGCATCGAGGAAGGGTGCCAATTCGCACAGCTGCGAACCGATGTGGCAGGCGACGCCATGCACTTCAATCCCGGGCAGATCGATGGCCAAGGTATACAGCCGCGCGGCCTCGTCGATGTCGACGCCGAATTTGTTTTCCTTCAGGCCGGTCGAAATATACGGATGGGTTTTCGCATCGACATCCGGGTTCACGCGCAGTGCGATGCGCGCGACGACCTTGCGCGCAGCGGCGAGCGCGCTCAGGCGTCGCAGTTCGACTTCGGACTCGACGTTGAAGCAGAAGATGCCGCGGCCTTGGTCGGCTGCGAGCGCCTGCGCGATTTCGTCGGCGCGCTTGCCGACGCCGGAGAACACCACCTTGCCGGCCGCGCCGCCGGCGCGCAGCACGCGCGCGAGTTCGCCACCGGAGACGATGTCGAAGCTGGCGCCGAGCCGCGCCAGCACCTGCAGCACGGCGAGGTTGGAATTGGCTTTGACCGCATAACAGACCCGGTGATCGAGGCCGGCGAGGGCGTCGTCGAACGCGCGGTAGTGACGCGTCAGCGTCGCCCGCGAATAGACGTAGGTCGGCGTGCCGTAGCGCGCGGCAATCTCCGCCAGCGGCACGTCTTCGGCGTAAAGCGCGCCGTCGCGGTAGGCGAAGTGATCCACGTGAGACTTGATGACCTCTAGGGTGGGGTCGGCGATTGCGCGGCGGGTGGACTCTGCTCCGGCTGCACAACAGGGCTGGCGGCAGCTGGCGCGGACGACTGCGGCACCGCGGGCGTGGTGGCCGGCGCAGCGTCGTCGTCATCGCCGGTGCTCGCCGGCACCCGCGCGGTACCGGTGGCCTTGGCGCGCTGGTCCCGCTTCAGCGACTTGTTCTTGTGCGAATCCCGATCCGGCAGATACAAGGGCCCGGCCTGACCGCAGGCGCTCAGCAGCAGCGTCGCGGCAATCGCACACACGGCAGCGACTTGGAATTTTGGCGGGTTCATGGCGTCGCGAAGTCTAGCAGCCGGGATGTTGATTCCGAAGCAATCGCCGGCGCCATCGAAGCCATCGCGAGCAGCGCTCGCCAAGCGCGGCTTCGCAGCGTTGCCGCGAATGCGTCGCGCAGGTCACACTCGCCGGCCCGTCATCCACGCCGAGTGCCCATGGCTTTGAACATTCAGGAAAGCGAATCCGCCGTCATCCTCCCGCCGCCGGGCGCGCACGACGCCAGCGTGATCTGGCTGCACGGCCTCGGCGCCGACGGCCATGACTTCGTGCCGATCATCGGCGAGTTGGGGCTGGCCGCCGATCACGGCATCAAGTTCATCTTTCCGCATGCGCCGGTGCGGCCGATCGCGATCAACAACAATCTGCCGATGCGCGGCTGGTACGACATTCCGAGCCTGACGCGGCTCGACAAGCAGGATGAAGCCGGCATCCGCGATTCGGAAGCGATCGTGCACGGCCTGATCCAGGGCGAGATCGACGCCGGCATTGCGGCCAGACGCATCGTGCTTGCGGGTTTCTCGCAGGGCGGCGCGATCACGCTGCATGCGGGGCTGCGCTATCCGCAACGGCTTGCCGGTCTGCTGCCGCTGTCGACCTATCTGCCACTGCACGACCGGCTTGCTGCAGAGCGCAGCGCAGCGAATGCCGATGTGCCGATCCTGATGTGTCACGGCACCTACGATCCGGTGCTGGCGCTGACGCTCGGCAGCCAGTCGCGCGACTGGTTGCGCGCGCTCGGCTACGCCGTCGACTGGCGCGAATACCCGATGCAGCACCAGGTCTGCCTGGAGGAAATCGAGGCGATCAGTGCGTGGCTGAAGCAGGTTCTGGTTTAGCTTCGGGTTCCAGCACGGGCTTGGTCTGCATCGTCGGCGCCGCACCCGACGCCGGCTGCGTGGTGATCTTGCCCTGCGGCTTCTTCGGCTTGCCGCGCTCGTAGGTGTAGAGCAGGTCGCCGCCGCTGGCCACGCCCGATTCGGCCTGCACTTTGAAGCCGTGGCTCAAGGTGTAGAGGATGCGGAAGGTCTGCCCCGGCTGGAACAGGCTGACGCCGTAGCTGACGAACAGCTTCGGCGTGAGGAATTTGCCGAGTGTCAGCGCCGCCGCCGAATTGGCCGCGAGTCCGGCGCCTTGCGAGGCTTGCGAACCGGTGATGGCGGTGGCGTCGGCGGCGACATCCGAACCGCCGGCCGGCGCCGAGCCGACCGAGATCGCATCGAGGCCGATACTCTTGCCGAGCCGGTTGGCGATGAAGTCGCCGCCGGACAGGCCGAGCGACAAGGCCGCACTCGAAATCGCACTGCGATCCTGCGTCGAGTTCTGTTCCAGCGCGCGGCCCAGCACCAGCCACGACAATTGCTGTTCGCGCGACATCGCCGGCTCCGACTGCAAAGTCAGCAGCGGCTTCTTCAGCGTGCCGCGCACGCGCACGCCGACCTTGATGTCGTCGGCCGGATGGCGCGACGCGCTGATGTCGACGGCCGGCTGCGTCACCGCACCACCATCGAAGATCAGGCGGCCGTCCTCGATCGTCAGATCCTGACCATAGGCCTTGTAGGCGCCGTCGATCAGCCGCAGCTCGCCTTGCGCGGTGGGGTCGCGCAGCGGCTCCTCGACCACGGTGACCGCGCCTTCGATCCGCGTGACCAGACCGAAGCCGCTGAAATGCACGGCGTCGCCCAGCACCAGTTTCACGTTCGAATAGATCTTCAGCGGCGTACCGGTCGTAACCACCTGCGGCTGGCCGCCAGTGATGATGATCTGGTCGCGACTCACCGACACACCGCTGTTGCCGAGATCCTTCGGCGTGATGTCGGCCTTCGGCACCGTCAGCGTGCCGTCGAACTTGGCGCCGTTTTCGTCGCGCAGCAGATGCAGCTCGGGCGTGATCCAGACGTGCGCATTCGGCGTCGACATCGCGACGAAGTTTTCGCCCTTGACGCTGAGATCGGCGCGCATCGGAATCTTCGCCGGATCGACCGTGCCGGTCAGCACCAGCGTGCCGTCGCCCGATTTCATCGAACCTTGCAGGTTCAACGGACCGTCGCCGTTGCCGCTGAGGCTGAAGACGACGCCGCTGACTTCGATGCCGGGCGTGACCAGACGCGCGTGACCTTCGGACAAGGCCAGCTTGCCACTCAGCCGCGGCGCGTGGACGGTGCCGGCGAAGCCGAGGTCGCCATCGATGTGGCCGCCGACGGTGCTGAGCTCGTAGACATAGGGCTGGATAAAGGCGATGTCCGGCACCGCGATGCGCAGATGGCCGGACAGTGCGCGTTCGCCGAAATCGGCGGCCTGCGCAGCGGCGAGTTCGGCGTTGATCTGTGCCTGCGCCGACTTCAGTTCGAGCACCGCATGCAGCTGACCGTCTGGCTGCTGCTCGAGGCTCAGCGTGCTCGGCTGCAGTTCCACCGGCGGCGCTTTCGGCGCGTTGATGTGGGCTTCGCTCAACTTCAGTTCGGCATGCGCGGCGCTGATGTTGTCGTCGACCCAGGACAGCTCGCCCTGGCCATCGAGCCGGCCATCGAGTTCGACTCCTTTCGGCAACAGCGGCTGGAAACCCGCGAGCGCAACGCTTTCGAGACTCATCGCCAGATGCAGACCCGGCCCGGTGACCGCGCGCTGCAGATTGAAACAGGAGCGGCCGCCATTGCTGTCGGCGACGAAACACGCCGGTTCCAGGCTGAAGCGCTTGGTGCCGAGCAGCAGACCTACCGGCTTCTCCAATGTCCAGCTCGGCAACCCCAGTGGCATCAGCTTGACGCTCTGCCATTCGCCGCCCCATTCGAGCTGTTTGCGATCGAAGCCGCCCTGCAGCGTCAGGGTCAACGTGCCGCGCTCGGTGTCGGCTTTGAAATCGACGTGGTGATAACTCTCGGTGCCATCGGCGGTGAGCTTGAGCTGCGGAATCGCGACGCTGCCCGCGTGGCCATCGGTGGCGAGCACTTCAAGTTTCAGCGCGGTGCTCGGCTGCATGTCCGCATGCCAGCTTAAACTGGCAAGACGATTTTCGCGGAAGCGCAAGCCGCTGCCTTTACCCTGGCTCAACAGATGCGGATCGTCGACTGCGCCCTGCAGCGAGAAATCGAAATCGAGACGGCCGCTTAAGCCCGGATAGATTGCCGCGAGATCGGGGCTGGAGAATTTTCCGGCGGCGTCGAACGGCGGTGTGACCTGGCCGCTGGCAGTCAATTCGGTGCTGCCCGATTTCAAGCTCAGCTGACTCAGCTTGACGACCTTGCCGCGTGCATCGCCGTTCGCCGCCAGGGTCAGCGGATAGTTACGCAGTTTCGAATCGGCAAACTGCGCATCGAACACGATGTCGGGCACACCTTCGACCATTCTCGTCGTGGCCTTGATCTGGCCGTTCAAGGCACCCGGCCACTGCGGCGCGAACGCGGCCGGGTCGATATGTTTCAGCGTGGCCTGCAGATCGGCGCTCAACTGCGGCAGCCAGGCGACATCGCCGCTGGCGCTGACGGTGCCTTTGCCGAGGTTCAGCAGCAGGTCCTGCAGATGCACGCGGCGGGTATCGGTGACGCCGTGCGCGGCGAGGCGCAGCGGCTGACCGCGCAATTTCGACGGCGTCAGCGTCAATGCGAAATCGATTTGCGGCTGCTGATTCTGCATGACGGTATGCGTCTGCAGGCTGCCATTCAGCTCGCCGTTCAGCTCGGCCACGAAGGCACCTGGATCGAGCTTGTTCAAGGTCAGATCGAGATCGGCGCGCAGCGCCGGCGCCCAGGCCACGCTGCCGTGCGCCGTTGCGCTGCCGGCCTTGTCGCCTGCGCCGAGATGCAGTTCGAGTGCGGCGATCTGCAGCTGCTGGGTATCGCCGCTGCCCTGCACGCTGAGGCGCAGCGGCTGTTTGCGCGCGAACGCATCGGCCTGCAGCGCGTACTTGAAGGCCTTGAAGGTGCCGCTGAAATTGGCCGAGCCCTTCAATCCCGCCAGCGGCGGCACGTCCTTGCCGGTCAAGGGATAGCGCCAGTCGTGGAACGTCAGCGCCAGATCGCTGTGGCCCGTGCCGACACCGAATGCGCCCTTGGCTTCGAGCGTGCCGGGACCGATCAGCTTCAGCGCTTCGATCTGCAGGTGATCGCTCGACATCGTCGCCGCAGCCGTCAGGCTCAGCGGGCCGGTGCTCGGCAGCTCGGTATTGAATTTGGTGACGACCAGATGGTCGCCGATCCAGCTGCCGGCAAACTGCGCCACATCGAGCGCGAACGGTCGTGCCTGAGGTCGCTGCAAGCTAAAGCCGCGCAAGCTCAGCGCATCGATCACCAGATTCAGCGGCAGACGCGTCGGCAGTCGCGCCGGCTGATCGTTCGCCGTATGCGTCGGCACTGCGAGCTGCACGTCGAGCTGCTCGACATCGAGCTTTTCGACCCGCAGCTGCAGCTGCAGCAAGGCGCGCGGATGCCAGCGCAGATGCACGCGTGCGATCTGCACGGTCGTGCCATCGGCGCCGCTGTAGACGATATCGTGCAACTCGAAATCGCCGCCGAGGATGCGGCCCTGTACCGGGCCGAACTTGAGTGTGCCTTGCGCGATGCGCGGCGCGGTTTCCGCGGCGAAGCGCAAACCGCCGGCGGTGCCGAGCAGCGCGTAGAGCGCCGCACCCAACAGCACCAGCAGCAATACGATCAAGGCCAGCAGCAGTTGCAGCAGGCGCCGGCCGAGACTGCGCGCGGGCTTCAGCATCGGCTCGTCCGGCGTCGTGCTCATATGCCCACCCGCACGCCGATGTGCAGTCGCACCGGCGACTGATCGCGGTCCAGCGGATGCGCCAGATCGATCGCGATCGCCCCGAATGGCGCGCGATAACGCAAGCCTGCACCGACGCCGATGTGCAGCTTCACGTTCGGCACGTCGTCGGCACCACCGGCGTCGGTAAACACGCCGACGCCATAGGTGCGCCAGACGTCGTAGTCGAGCTCGACGCTGCCGGTGGTGAGATATTTGCCGCCGATCACGCGGCCGAACGAATTCTTCGGCCCGAGCGAGCGATAGCCGTAGCCGCGCACGCTGTCGTCGCCGCCGGCGAAGAAGCGCTGCGACGGCGGCAGATTGTCGAAACCGGAGACCACCGCCGCGCCTTCGTCGACACGCGCCAGCAGACGCAGCTTGCGGCCGAGCGGATAGACGCCGCGCAGCTTCAGCAAGGCTTCGACGAACGAGGTATCGGAAATCTGATCGACGCTGCTGGCGCCGTGCACGTCGAGAAACGCGAACCAGCCGCGCCGCGGAAAAATCGGATCGTTGGCGACGGTTCGGCTGAAACTGATACCGGGCGTCAGCAGCGTGCTGGTGCGGTGCGGCTCGTCCGGCAGCGTGTAGGCGTCGTTGGTGTAGGTCAGATAGTCCTTGCGCTGCCAGGCACCTTTGAGCTGCGTATAGCCGGCGCCGAACGAATACAGGCGTTCCTGGATGCCCTGGAAATCCTGCTGCAGACCCTCGCCGATGAAATCCAGATTTTCGCCCGGCACGGTGCCGATCGGAATCTTGTAGTCGGCGATCGCCGTACTGATCTTCTGCGAGGGACGCAGCTGCAACGTCAGCTTGTGGCCTTCCTCGTTGAGCCGGCGGAAGTCGATGCCGGCCAGCGCGCGCGCGCCGGTGTCGGTGCCGTAGCCGACGCCGTACTTGTAGACGCGGCGTGCCTTCGGCGTGGTGTGGATGACGATTGGGATGTGCTTGTCCGCGTCGGCTTTATCCTTTTGCGAATCGACCTGCACGCTGTCGAAATAGTCCAGATCGCTGAGCGCAAACTGAGTCGACAGCAGCTTGGCCGGATCGAACGGTTCGTTCGGCCGCATCGTCAGGTAGCGGCGCACCAGCGAATCCTTCAGCTTGCCGTCCTGCTCGATGGTGATGTCGCCGAAGAAGTAGCGCACGCCGGTATCGAGCGTCAGCAGCGCCTGGGCGTCGTTGTTGTCGATATCCACGCGCAGTTCGTGGCGCGTCAGATTGGCATCCAGATAGCCGAGTCCATAAGCGGCTTCCAGCAGCGTCTGCTTGGCTTCGTCGTAGTCGTTGTGCTTGAGCCGGCGACCGACGCGCAAGCGCAGGCGTTTCACCGTGTCCGCGAGCGCCGGCTCGTCGCGACCGGCACCTTCGAACTGCACGTCGACCACGCTCAGATCGGTCTCGGGCCCGGCATCGACCTTGTAGACCGCGGTCCAGTCCGGCTTGGCGCCGCGCAGTTCCGAGGTGACGACCGGGTTGTACCAGCCGAATGGCTGCAGCGCGGTGCGGATGTCCTGCTCGCCGAGCTTGAACAAGCGCTGTACTTCGGCCTCATCGTAGTCCTCGCGCTCGGCCTTCGGCGCGGCATCGACCCGCTTGGCGTAGTCGAGCAGATCGATCTGGGCATACGTATTGCTTTCCTCATCCGAGCCGAGCCCGCGCACTTGCACGTCGATACCGGCACCGGCGGGCCGTGCAAATGCCAACAGCAGGACGGCTAGGGCAAAGCGTGGTGACATGCAGTTTTAATTAATGATCCGGCACGGCCACATCGGCGGCGCGCGGTGAAAGGAATCAGGGAGAGCGAATCAATGGAAGATAACAAGTGGGGCGACATCATGAACAGGAACTTGCTGCGGCCGCTGCTACTGACGGCGGCGATGGTCCTGCTCAACGGCTGCGGTGGCGGTGGTGGCTCCGGCATTTCGGTGGCGGTCGACACTTCCCCCGGCGGCGTGTTCAGCGCCGACACCACCACTGTCACACCCAAGCTCGCGCTGATCACCGAGGCCGGCGCCGGCTGGCTCTACGACGAGTCCACCCACCGCGGCTTCGCCTTCACGCTGGACGTCGCGCACGCCATTTCGCAGAGCGACGGCACCACACAGTTGAGCGGCACCATTACCGCATATGACGAAACCAGCGGCGCTCCGGTTTCGACCGGCACACTGCAGGCAACGGTCAAAGGCCATGCCGGCCCGCTGACGCTCAGCTATGCGCTTGCCAATAGCACCAGCGGCAGCTATACCTTGTCGTATGAGTCGGTTCTGTACGAACAGCCGAGCGGGCTCAGCTTCGTTGTCGGCAGCTACACGCCCAGCGCCAGCGGCGCAACCGGGGGCAGCGCGCAGCTCACCAGCGTCACCATCAGCGGCACCGGCGGTTTTGCCGCTAGCGACACCGCGGGCTGCAGCTATGCCGGCACCATTGCAGCGGTCAGCAGCGTTTACAACGCCTACCAGCTCAGCGGCATCAGCCAGACGGGCACGGGCTGCAGCGCGACCGGTCTCGGCGGCCAGGCGGTGGTGATTCCGGCGACGGCAACGGTCGCGCAGCAATTGACGTTGTCGATCGCGAACGCCAGCCAGCAACTGGCTGCGACTTTAACCCGGCACTAACCTCGCGTTGTTGATCGACCAGCGCTAGCCGTGTGCGCGCGACGTCCAGCGCACCGTCTGCAGCCAGGGCGCTAGCCGCGTCTCCAGCAGCGGCCCCGGCAGCGCGATGTAGGGCGTGATCTTGTAGCCGCGCGCGCGCAGCAGCGCGAGCAGGCCATCGGGGCCGGCAAGGTGTGCCGCGCCGACTACGATCAGCTGCGGCTGGCTGCCGTCGAGCGCCTGCGTCAGCTTCGGCATCCAGGCGCGGTTGCGGCCGGCGAGCAGGTGCTCGTACAGATCCGGATAGCTGCGATGCAGATCGGCGACCAGCTTCTCAATCGCGGCGAAGTCGTCCTTGCGCCAAGCCTTCAGCATTTTCTTCGGCTCGGCCAGCGAACCCTGTGCGCTTTCGTCGAGGGTCGATTCGAGCATGTGCCGGGACAGCGTGTCCGACATGTCGGTGAACAAGCCGATATGCGTCGCCGGCGCCTCGAACCAGCGCACGCTCTTGCCGTCGTCCTGCGCGCTGGCGTAGAGCTGCTCGTCGAGACCGTTGTCGCCGGTGAAGCCGGCGCGCTGATAATTCAGCACGTCCAGCGTCAGCGCGCAGAACCAGGGTTTGAACGGCGCGCAGGCATCGCCTTTGACGCCGAGGCTGGCCATGTATTTCTGCAGGCGCGCGTACATCGGCGCACCGAGTTCCGCTTTCAGTCCGCGCAGCGAATGCGCCGAGGTCATCATGCCGACCTGCACCTGCGGCGCGGTGATCGCACCGATGTCGGTTTCGAACATCAGGCCTTCGGCCGATTCGTAAAGATCGTCGATGCCGGGCGGGATCAGGTCCTCCATCTGCGGCAGCAGATGCACCGAGCCGAGCAGGAACTGGCGACTCTTCGGCCCCTGTACTTCCCAGGCGAACGGCGCATTGGCGTCGGCCAGCGCCGAACCCACCAGCAGCAGACCGAGTGCGGCGGCGAGCAAATGCGCAAGGCGCGGACGGCGGCGCTGGCAGCGATGCAACTTCATCGGAATTTCATTCCTGCGGGCCCGCGTGAGAAGCGAACGCCGACGATATCAGCCAATCGTGTTCGACCGCCGTACCGTCGAGCGCGGCGAAGTCGAACAGCTTGCGATCGGCGAGCTGGCTCGGTTCGATGCTTTGCAGCGCCGCAAAAATATTTTCGCTGCGACCGGGACTGCTGCGCTCCCAGTCGTCGAGCATGCGTCGCACCTGCTTGCGCTGCAGCTGTTCCTGCGAACCGCAGAGATTGCAGGGAATGATCGGGTAGCCGCGTTCCTGTGCGTGCTCGACGATATCGGCTTCGCGCACATAGGCCAGCGGCCGGATGACGATGTGCTTGCCGTTGTCCGACTTCAGCTTCGGCGGCATCGCCTTCAGCTTGCCGCCGAAGAACAGATTGAGGAAGAACGTCGCGATGATGTCGTCGCGGTGATGTCCCAGCGCGATCTTGTTGAAGTTATGTTCCTCGGCATAGCTGTACAGCGCGCCGCGCCGCAACCGCGAGCACAGGCTGCACATGGTCTTGCCCTCGGGGATCACGCGCTTCACCACCGAGTAGGTGTCCTGCTCGATCTGGCGGAATTCGACGCCGCGCTCGGCGCAGTAGCGCGGCAGTACCTCGGCCGGAAAATCCGGCTGCTTCTGGTCGAGGTTGACCGCGACAATTTCGAAATCGACCGGTGCCGATTCACGCAACAGCAGCAGGATGTCGAGCAAGGTGTAGCTGTCCTTGCCGCCGGACAGGCACACCATTACGCGATCGCCAGCGGCGATCATGCTGAAATCCTGAATCGCCTGGCCGACCTGGCGGCGCAGGCGTTTGATGCGCTTGTTCGATTCGAGCCGCGCTTTCGCGGGTGCTGTTGCGAGGTTCATGGCGCGCCCAGAGTAGGCCGGCGATCAACCGTTGTCATCGTGTTCACGCACATGCGTCTTCTCGCGATAGAAGCCCGCAACGAAGATGAACAGGATGGCGGTCACGGCTGCGGTCCCGGCGAAGAACAGGAAATAGTCGGGACCGACCAGCTTGTAGGTCGACACGGTCGCGGTGGCGGCTTTGAACTCGCCGCTGCTGGCGACCGGCTTGCGATGCACTGCATCGGCCAGCCGCACGCGGCTGCCGGCGGTGTCGATTTCGTCAATCAGGAAGGTTCCGGCGAGCGGCGTCGGCTGGCCGTCGTCGCCGGTGATGCCGATGCCGTTGTCGCCGTCGAAATCGATCTTCTGGCCGGTGCGCAGCGAGCCGGGCGCTTTCAGCGTGACCCAGGTCTGCTCGCCGGTCGCGACCGCGCTGGCTTCGAGCGGCTTCACCATCGCACCGTTGACCTGCGCGGTGAATGCATTGCCGACGCTGACCGCGAGCAGATAGGTCGCCGCCATGATGAAGCTCTTGACCTTCAGCGGCGCCTGCTTGTACGAGAACTCCAGCGCAGTGATCGAGATCAGCACTTCGGATGCCGTGAGCACCATGTAGGCAAGAATCTGCCACCACAGGCTGATCCGGATGCCGTGCATGATGCGGTTCTCGATGTAGGCGACGATCAGGTAGGACGCGGCGATGACCCACAGGCCGATGCCGATCTTGCGCAGCGGCGTCAGCGTGAACAGCCGGCCGAGCGCCGGATAGATCGCGAACGTGAACAGCGGCACCATCGCCAGGATGAAGAGGCCGTTGACCACCTGGATCTGCGCCGGCAGCATTTCGTAATTGGCCAGCGCGCTGAAGCCGGGCACGTTGGCGAGAAAGCCGAACAGGTGCTTGTCCATCAGATCGGACGTTGCCTGCAGCGTCCAGGTCTGGCCGTTGCTCTGTTCCCACAGCGACCAGAACATCGCGACGAAGATGTAATAGATCAGCGCAAGGCCGGTGATCTGCTTCAGCGCCGGACCGGTGAAGGCTTCCTGCATCCAGCTCACCAGCTGCGTCGGCAGCTTGCGGCGCAGGCCGGTGTTCAGGCACAGCCAGACGATCAGGATCAGCTGACCGACCAACGCGAACAGTGCGGCGAGCGTGCGGTAGTCGGCGCCGACGAAATTGAACACCGCGACCGAGATCGCGATCGCCGGCACCAGCGCCAAGGCGAACAGCGCGAGTCCGCGGTTGGGGTTTTCGGTCATCGCCGGCGGCACCACGACGAACCGCTTGCGGCCGAGCCAGAACACTACTGTTGCGAGTGCCATCATCGCCGCCGGAATACCGAAGGCGACGCGCGGTCCGTACGCGTCGAGCCAGATCGGGCAGAAGTAGATCGAGAACGAAGAGCCGGCGTTGATCGACAGATAGAAGTAGCTGAATGCGCGTTCGATCAGATGCTGGTTCTTCGAGGTGAACTGATCGCCGACGTTGGTCGAGACACAAGGCTTGATGCCGCCGGTGCCGAAGGCCATCAGGAACAGGCCCAGCGCCAGCGTACCTTGGCCGCCGCCGGTGGCGAGCACTGCGCAACCGAGGCAGTAGACCACCGCCAACGTCATGATGGTCTTGAACTTGCCCCAGAAGACGTCGGAAATGATCGCGCCGATCAGCGGGAAGAAGTACGCGCCGAACTTGAACAGCGATTGCCACACGGTGGCCTGCGCCTGACCGAAGTGCAGGTGCTGCACCATGTAGACGCTGAGGATGGCGTTGACGCCGTAGTAACAGAACCGCTCGGCGAACTCGTTGGCGACGATGTACGGAATGCCGGCGGGCATGCGCGCCGGGGTGTCGGCGCTGGCAATAACTGCGGTCATGAGGGATTGGGAAAGAATGCGGAGTTGGGCGCAACATAAGCCATACGCAAGCAGCGTGCGAGCCCGGGACCAGCGTATTTACACGGATTTAGGCTTCGAGCCAGAACGTCACCGGGCCGTCGTTGACCAGGCTGACTTGCATATCCGCGCCGAACACGCCGCTGCCGACGCGCGGCCAGGCGGCATGCGCCTGCGCCACCAGCGAATCGAACAGACGCTTTCCCAACTGCGGATCGGCAGCGCGGGTGAAGCTGGCGCGGGTGCCACTGCGGGTATCCGCGGCGAGCGTGAATTGCGGCACCAGCAGCAGCCCGGCGTGCGGATCGGCGAGGTCGCGCAGGCTGCGATTCATGCGGCCGGCGCTGTCTGCGAAGACGCGGTAGCCGAGCAGGCGTTCGAGCAGGCGCGCGGCCGTGGCTTCGTCATCCTGCGGCTGGATGCCGACCAGCACCAGCAGGCCGGTGCCGATCTCGGCAACGGGGCAGCCATCGATTTCGACGGCGGCACGGCGCACGCGTTGCAGGAGTCCGATCATCGGCGACGCATTCCTTAATAATGGGCGAATGCAAACTCTACTGCGCTGGACGCTGGTCGTACTCGGCGCATTGCCGCTGGCGCTGCTGCACGGTCTCGGCTGGCTGCTCGGCAACCTGTTGTGGTGGCTGCCGAACAAGCTCAAGCGCATCACGCTGCGACATCTGGAACTGTGCTTCCCGCAATGGTCGCCGCAGCAGCGCGCGTGCATCGCGCGTCGCAGCCTGATCGAAAGCGCCAAGGCAGTCGCCGAAGCGCCGGCGATCTGGTTCGGCTCGTCGCGCCGGCTGGCACATTGGCTCGATGACGCAGCTGCACAGGCGCAGTTGCGCGCACTGCTCGCCGGCGGCAAGGGCGTGATCCTGCTGACGCCACACCTGGGCAGCTGGGAAATCGCCGGCCAGTTTCTCGCCGCGGTCGGCGATCTGACCTTGCTCTACAAGCCGCAGAAAGGCGTGGCGGACGCGGTGATCCTGCGCGGTCGTGCACGCACGCCGCGCGCGCATCCGGTACCGACCAACGCCTTCGGCGTGAAAAAACTGATCGGTGCGCTGCGGCGTAGCGAGATGATCGGCATTTTGCCGGATCACGATCCGCCGGAATCGTCGAGCACGCGCTTCGCACCGCTATTTGGTATTCAAGCCAACACGATGGACCTGGTCGGCAAGCTGGCGGCGCGCATGACGACACCGGTGTGGCTGATTGTCGCCGAACGGCTGCCGTGGGCGCGCGGTTTCCGCTTTCACCTGCAGCCGGTGCCGGACGACATCACCGATCCCGAAACCGGTACGACGGTGCTGAACCAGTCGCTCGAAACCTGCATCGCGCGTTGGCCGGAACAATATTGGTGGAGCTACAAGCGCTACCGCCGGCAGCCGCCGGGTGCCGCCGACCTCTATCAGGGACTGTAGCCGCAGCCTACAGGCGGCTTACTTGCGGGCGAAGCCGCGATGCGTAGACTACGGCGCGCACGGAACTCGACGGCGAGCCGCTCAGTCCAACGCGCTCAGCTCCTGCCGAAGCAGTCCGAAGCAGACGTCATCACCCACCAAGATCGAACTCCTGAATGGACAACACCACTCTGATCGAAGCGCGCGACCTGTCGCGACGCTACGGCGCCACCATCGCGGTCAGCAGTCTCAAGCTGACGCTGCGCAAAGGCGAAATTCTCGGCCTGCTCGGCCCTAACGGCGCCGGCAAGTCGACCACGCTAAAAATGCTGGCCGGCTGTCTCGCCGCGAGCAGCGGCAGCGTTCAAATCAACGGCATCGATATCGCCGAGAACCCGAAGGCGGCGAAAGCGCATCTCGGTTATCTGCCGGAGCAGCCGCCGATATACCCGGAGCTGACCGTCGACGAATACCTGCGCTATGCCGCCGGCCTGCATGGCGTGCCGAGTGCGGAGCGCGACGCGGCGGTGACGCGGGCCAAGCAATCGTGCGGACTGAGCGATGTTGCCGAACGACTGATCGGCAATTTGTCGAAGGGTTATCAGCAGCGCGTCGGCATTGCGCAGGCGATCATCCATCGTCCCAAGGTGGTGATTCTCGACGAACCCACCGTCGGCCTCGATCCGAACCAGATCCGCGAAATCCGCAGTTTGATCGCGAGCCTCGGTGCGGAACACAGCGTGATTCTGTCGAGCCACATCCTGCCGGAAATCCAAGCGGTGTGCGGACGCGTGATGATCATCAACAAGGGCCGCGTGGTCTACAACGAAACGGTCGACACGCAGACGCGCGTCAGCAACGTCATTCTCGGTCTGAAGCGCGCACCGGAATTGTCGGCACTGCAGAACATTGCCGGCGTCAGCCGGGTGCAGACACTGCCGAGCGGACAGCTGCGTCTGACCGTCGCCGACGGCGCCGATCCGCGCGAAGCGCTGGCCGCGGCCGCGGCCAACAATAACTGGGGTCTGTTCGAGTTGCGCGCCGAAGGCAAGACGCTGGAAGAAGTGTTCGTCGAACTGACGTCCGGCGAGATCACCATTCACGAATCTCTGAAGGAAGCAGCATGAACACCGTCTTTACGATTGCGCAGACCGAGGCGCGCCGCATCTTCGTGTCGCCGCTGGCCTGGGCGGTGCTCGCGGTGATGCAGTTGATCTTCGGCTTCGTCTTCATCAACATGCTGGTCGACTACGCGCGCAACGCCGCGATGTCCGGCCAGTTCATGGGCGTGGCCGATTACATCGGCGGCGGACTGTACGGCTTCGCGACCATCATCCTGCTGCTGGTGATGCCGCTGCTGACGATGCGTATGTTCGCCGAAGAGCGCAAAAGCGGCACGCTGATCCTGCTGCTGTCGGCGCCGGCAAGCTTGATCGAGATCGTGCTCGGCAAATTCCTCGGTCTGTTCGCGTTCATGCTGGCGACGATCGCGCTGCTCGGGCTGATGCCGCTGACCCTGCTGTCCGGCACGCATCTGGATCTCGGCCGCATCGCCGCCGGCCTGCTCGGTCTGCTGTTGATGATGATGGCTTTCGGCGCCGCCGGCCTGTTCGTGTCGACGCTAACCAAGGAGCCGACCATCGCCGCCGTCGCCAGCTTTGGCTTGCTGCTGCTGGTCTGGCTAATCCAGATCGTCGGCAACCAGCCGATTCCGTTCGCGTCGGTGTTCTCCTACCTTTCGCTGATCGGTCACTTCGAGAGTCTACGCCGCGGCATCTTCAACAGCGCCGACGTCATCTATTACTTCTTGTTCACCGCGTTCTTCCTGTGGCTGGCCGTACTGCGGCTGGACATGGAACGCAATTGATCCGCGCAGAACGAATCTCGTCATGACTAAAAGTAAGAAGCTGTTGCAGCAGATCGTCAACGGTCTGCTGATCGCCATCGTGCTCGGCCTGCTCGGCTGGCTGTCGCTGCATTACAAGATCGAGGCCGACTGGACCGCCAATCATCGCAACACGCTCACTGTCGGCAGCCAGAAGCTGCTGAAGTCGTTGCCCGATCCGATCAAGTTCGTCGATTTCGACTACGCCAATTCGGAAACGCGCACCGATGTACAGCAGTGGGTCGATCGCTACCATCGCTTCAAAAAAGATGTCAGCGTCGAGTTCGTCGATCCTTCGCGCGAACCCGGCAAGGTCAAGGAATACAACGTCCAGCAGCCGGGCGAACTGGTGCTGGAATACCAGGGCCGGCGCGAGCATCTGAGCAGCTTGAGCGAAATCACCATCACCGGTGCGCTGCAGCGCATGACCGACTCCGGTGAACATTTCATCGTGTTCCTCGAAGGCCACGGCGAGCGTGCGCTGAGCGGCGATGGCAAGGACACCGCGTTCGACCAGTTCGTCGCCGCGCTGCAGGACAAGGGTCTGAAAGCCGAGCCGCTGAATCTGGTGAAGACGCCGAAGATTCCGGACAACGCCTCGGCGCTGGTGATCGCCAGCCCGACGCAGAAACTGCTCGACGGCGAGATCAAGATCATCAAGGACTGGGTCGCGGCCGGCGGCAATCTGCTGTGGCTGACCGATCCCGATCAGCCGACCGGTCTCGAAGCATTGGCGAAGGCGCTCAACGTCACCTGGCTCAACGGCTTTGCGGTGTTTCCGGACTACCAGTCGCTCGGTACCGGCAGCCCCGGCGTCTATGTCGCCACCGACTATCCGCCGAATCCAGTGACGCAGGGCTTTACCGACATCACCGCGTATCCGCTGGCGCGTGCGCTGGACTGGGACAAGGATGCGGCCAAAGCCGCCGGCTGGAATGTGCAGCCACTGCTGACGACGAACGAGAACGCCTGGCTCGAAACCGGCAAGATGGAAGGCGCGGTCAAGTTCGACGAGAAGGACGGCGACAAGCCGGGGCCGCTCACGATCGGCCTGACGATGACGCGCGAGATCAAGGCGTCTGCTACGGAAAGCAAAGCAGTGGACGCGGCCGGCAAGGATGCTGCCGCTGCGAAGCCGGCTGGCACCGACGCCGCAGCCGACGCTGATAAAGGCGCGCAGCCGCGCACGCAGCGCGTGGTACTGATCGGCGATTCCGACTTCATCAGCGATGCCAACTTGCCGGCGCTGGGCAACAAGCAGCTCGGCTTGAACATCCTGCAGTGGCTGGCTTCGCGCGATGCGCAGCTCAACATCGACGTGCCGAAAGCACCCGATGCGCAGCTGTTCCTGCCGGGCTGGGCAACCTGGCTGATCGGCCTCGGCTACACGCTGTTTTTGCCGGCGCTTCTGCTCGGCTACGGCATCACGCGCTGGCTGGTGCGGCGACGCAAGTGATGGGTATCCGCAATCGGTTCGTTCGTTCGAGGCGCTGACGTGAAACAGAAGCAATTGAATCTGGCCCTCGGCGTGGTCGCGCTCGGCATGCTCGGCGGGGTGTTGCTGACGCAGAAGAAGGCGACGCCGAAAACCGCACCGTTGACGCCGCTGAGCGTGGACGCCATCAGCAAGATCGCGATCAAGCATCCGGATAAACCGGAGATCGATCTCGAAAAGAAGAACAGC
>JAQGNU010000125.1 GCA_028291645.1 Nevskia sp. | reverse complement strand
TCGGACCGAAACCCATCAGCTCGTTGCGCGCATCGCGCGCCAGCACCTCGGTCTCGCGCTGATTCACCGGCAGCCGCTGCTCCAGCACGTAGCGGCGCACCTGCTCCAGCACGAAGCGCTCGACCTTGTCGGCGCTCCACGTGTAAATGTCGAGATTGCGCTCTTCGATCTGCGTGATCAGCGCGGCATGCACGTTGGCTTTCAGCGTCTGATATTGATCAGAAAGCCGGAAACGTTCGCTCTGTTCAGGGGCGTTCATCGAGACTCAACCCAGCAATCGCTTCAACAAGCCGAGCACCGGCGGCTTCGCCACCGCCTGCCCGGCCATCAGCATTTCGGCCAGTTGCTTGATGCCGAGCCAGAACGGATCTTTCTGCGACACCGCATAGATGGGCTCGCCAGAGTTCATCGCGGTAACGCGCGCGAAGCTGTCGCTCTGCAGTGCGATCAGCAGCGGCAGATCGAACAGTTCCGCAAGATTGGCCGGTTCAAGACCGAGGCGCCGGCGATAGTTGTCCACCACCAAGCCGGCACGATCCAGGCTGCAGCCTTCCTGGCGCAGCACCCGCAACATATATTTGTTGTGCCGCGATTTCATGATCGACTGATCCGACAACAGCAGCAGTCGATCGACCTGATTGACGAACCCCGTCAGCGTCTTCAATGGCAGAAGGCCGTCGACGGTGACGACGATATGCGCAAACAGGCTGCTGAGGACGCGCAGCAGTCGCAACAGTTCCTCGCCATCGATGTGCGGCCGCCCGAGCAAATCTTCCGGCAGGCTCAGCACATAAAGCCCGCTGGTATGGCGGGTGAAGGCGGTATCGACCAGGGTCTCGTCGCAGCGATGCGCGTCGTTGATCGCATCGAGCACGCTGTAGGTCTGTGCCAGATTGAGGAAGATCGCCGCAGCACCGGTCGGCGTTGCCAGATCCATCAGCAACACGCGCTGATTGGGCTGGGCTTCAGTCAGCGCCAAGGCCAGATGCTCGGCGACGAACGCGATCGAGTCGTGCGGATGCGCCGACAGCATGCCGTACACGCGCCCCGGCTTCTGCGGGCTCGCAACCGCGCTAGCGGCACCGGCGGCCGAGCGCCGCAGCAGCCGCGCGATCTGCACACCGAGTGTCGCATCGTCGCGCCGCAGCACGAAGAAATCGCGCGCGCCGGCACGCATCGCAGCCAACACCAGATCGGCGTTGTCGCTCGCGCCCAGGCCCACGACCGGCAATTGCGGATGCCGTTCGAGCAGGCGCTCGACCAGTTGCACACGCTGCGCCAGATTGCGGCTGTCGAATTCGCAGAAGACGATGTCGACGCGCCGTTCGGAGCCAAACCGGATCAGCACGGCTTCCGGCTCGCGCGCAGCAATCGGCTTGACGTCGAGATTGGCGCCGGCAGCATGCTCCAGCCAACCCGGATAGACCGGATCGTCGGCGATGACGAAGGCTTGCGTTTTCATCTGAACGACGGACTCGTCCGGATCAGCGGCTATAACCCGAATCGTCGCTCTGCCCGAATTTTCCGGTCTCCAGAAACATCGTGCGCGCGAAGCTGGGGTGATAGTCCTCAATCGTCTGGCCGGGCAGCTGCGGCAGCTGGTCGTCGCGGCGCAGCGGATGCACCAGGTGCGGCGTCACTACCATGATCAGCTCCTTGTCGTTGCGGCTGATGCTGGTCTGCCGGAAGAACGCGCCGATATACGGCAGGTCGCCGAGCCAGGGCACCTTGTTGACGCTGTTCTTGAGCGTATCGCTGACCAAGCCGCTGATGACGAAGCTCTCGCCGTCGCCGAGTTCGACCGAAGTATCGGTGCGGCGCACGATCAGCCCCGGCACCACGAAGCCCTGGATGTTGACGCCATTGGTGTAGTCGAGCTCACTGACCTCGGGCGCTACTTTCAACTGAATCCGATTGTTCGCCAACACCGTCGGCGTCAGGTTCAGGCGCACGCCGAATTCCTTGAACTGGATCGTCACCGTGGTCGAGCCCCCACCGGAACCCTGCGGCACCGGAACCGGGAACTCACCGCCGGCCAGGAAGCTCGCAGTCTGACCACTCTGTGCGATCAGGCTCGGCTCGGCCAAGGTACGCGCTAGACCCTGGTTCTCCAGAATGCTGAGCGCACCGAGATACTTGCCGCTGGCGTAGACCAGGTTAAAAGCATTCGCAATCGGGATAAAGCTGGTCGCGCTGGAAATGGTGCCGGCCGCGCCAGACGGAGCGCCGTCGGCACCACTGATCGAGCCCGGCGCGCCAATGCCACCGACGGTGCCGTTGTGGCGCGCCAAAAAGTTGAGGCCGTACTCTTGCAGCGAGGTGCGGTTGACTTCGACGATCTTGATCTGGCTCAGCACCTGCGTGTCGATCTGCACCACGCTGCGATCGATCACCTTGCTGGCGCGATCACCCGCCGACCCGCCGGAATCACCCGCCTGCTGCGGCGGCACCGACGACAGTTCAGCTTGACGATGTGCCAGTAGCGTCGGCGTGCTGCCGGAAATACCAACACCCGGCGTCACCTGCGCCTGCGCCAGATCGGGATTCGAGTCGCCGGGAGTGCTGAACCCCACCTGCACGCGATATTCGGTCGGTTGCGCGCCGCCGTCGCCGGGCCACACCAGCAGGTTGGTGACGCCGAGCGCCTTGCCGGAGATCAGCAGTTCACGCGAATTGATGATGCTGACATCGGCGACTTTCGGCTCGCCGACCGCCAGCCGCCTGATCGGATGCACCTGGCGCAACACTTTCTGCGTGCCGACTTCGACATTGATCAAGCTCGGCGCGGCGGCTGGCGCATCCGCTCTCGGTGCGTTCGACGCGGCAATCGCCGGCAACGTGACAAACAGTCCGAGCAGCAAGCCGATCACACCCGCTTTGGCGATTCCACCGATTCCCGCGCGCGCGTACATGTTGAGTTCCTTTAACTGTGGAGCGGATCGAGCGAAGCGAGAATTGGCCGCAGACATGCTTGAAGTCCGATTTCTGGTGAGCCTGCAAACGTTCATGGGTACACCGTCTGGCGCTTGCCGCCGCGATAGATCTGGATGCCGACCGGCGCCGTGCCGTCTTTCTTCAGTTTCGGCTTGACCGCGGCCAGTTCTTCGGCCGTGATGACGTTGTCGGTGGGCTTGGCCGCTGCGGCCTTAGCTTTGGCGGCATCGCTCAAGGGCAAGGCCGATGCGGACGTTGCCGTAAGGTCCGGGTTCGCCGGTGCCACTGCTTCGCTATTGGTAGCAGTTGCATCGACTGGGACAGCCGCCGCGATCTCGATCGGCGTCGCACCGTGCAAGGCCAAGCGCAATTCACCGAGGCTCGCACCCAACATGACCCGGGTCACGTCGCCTTCCGGCACCGCGATCACCACCGTGCGCTGATGGCGCCCCTGCTGTTGCTGCACGCGCGTATTGGCGTCCTGCTTTTCGTCCTTGATCGGCGTAGTGATGTGTTCGTCGTACGCCAGCACCAGCGCGTCCTTCAGCAGGATGCGCGCCTGCGCTGGATCGATCTTGTTACTTGAATCATTCTTCAGGTACACCAACACGTCAACGATGTCACCGCTATGTACGAAGTTGCCTACACCGAGCACATCGTTCAACTCCAGCGACAGCGCCTGGTCGCCAGCCGGAATCAACTTGGCGAGCTGGTTCGCATCTTTGAAGAAGCGCGGCGTGATCGGCGCGCCGGCGTCGATATCAATCAGCGGCGTGCGGTTGACGACGTCGTCCAGATTGGCGAAGTAGTCCTTCGGCGCCACCTGCACCGGCACCAGCGCAACCGAGTCCTTGCCGATCGGCTCATTCGCCAGCAGCGGCTTGGTGGCGACAACCACCAGTGTCTGCGGAACCGCCTGGGTCGGTGCTTGCGCGGCAACCTGCTGCTGCACCTGCGCGTTCTGCGCGTAGTTGCGACTCATCCGGAAACCGACGAAGGCGAGGATAATCGCCAACACGACGAAAACTCCTGCTACGATTTTTATCGCGTTACTACTCATCCCCGATACTCCCAAGATTGTTCGGACCGCACACGGACTTCGTCGGAAAACTTATCTACTACTCCAGCACCGTCGCCGTTGCCGTCAAAGGATTCGGCAGCACGGGCACATTACCAATTCCGGGCAGCGTGATAGCAGGCAGCATCTCCAGAAACTTGAACTGCACCTGCACCGAAAAATTGTTAAGTCCTGCTACTCCGGTAGCCGGCGGAGCCGGACAGGTCGGCGCGTTCAACGCTGCTTTTTCAGCGGCGGACATGTACGCCAAAGCGTTGGTCGCTGCCGAGATTGCCACTGCACAGCGTGCCGCAGTCGTCGTCACCCCAGCCGGGGCAATGTAGGCCACTGCAGCCCTAGCGCCCTGTTCGGCGGCGAAATTGATCTGCTGCTGCAGGAAGAACGCGTAGCCGTAGGTGATCGTGCCGTAGAGAATGGCGAACAGCAGCGGCAGAATCAAAGCGAACTCGACCGCCGTAGCGCCGGTTTCCCGAACGCGGCGGCCCGCTTCCGCTTTTTCGTTGCCTGTGTTCATACGCCCAGTGCTCCCATCACTCTGCCATACCACAAAGACCACAAGAATCCCACGATCAGCGCCACCGCACCCGGCAGCCGGTAGTGTGGATCACGCTTCTGGCGGGAACTGATCTTTGCCGCGCCCGCCACCAGCATGCTTCGTATACTTAACAGCAGACCCAATACCACCGTCAGCTTGACATCACCGGCACCAACCCGTCTGCCGAAGTACCCTGGCAGCAGAATCACCGCGCCGAATGCAAACCCCGCCAGACCGTCTTTTACATCTGCACCCAACAAACCAAAAATCGGCGCCACCACCGCGGGTATCGCGACGAGGATCGAGGCCGGGTTGGGAACCCGCCGCCGCCGCCAATCGAAGGCGGCGACGACGAGAGCCCAGGCCGTTAGAACACTCGCCACTAACTCGTTTGACACCTGCTCGCAGACTTACGCCGCTGGTTGGTTGATGTCCACCTTGTTAAAGGCACCTTCAACCTTGGTTCCAATCGAAAGAACGATGGCCATAATGACAGCCGCAAGTCGGCAACCACCTCGGTGCGAACCTGTCTGAGCACTCGCCGGCGCCTATTCGGGGCGACGGCGAGCGTGCAGATCAGAAACGCCACGAGCATGCTCAAGAACACGGAACGACTCAATCGCAGATTAGGCCGCGGGCGCCGTCAGTGCGGTATTCACTGACGTGAATTTGGTATTGAGACTGCCTCCCATAGTACCGACAATGGTATAGATGGCGAGAATAACCAGGGCGACGATGAGTCCGTACTCAACCGCGGTGGCGCCTTCCTGCTTCTTTGCAAAACCTACGAATTTCTTCGACATGTGAGTGCTCCTAAAGTGTGATTTGCGAGTCCTCTCGACCCGCGGCCAGTATTGAATTGCGGGCCTTTAGTGTCAAAGTTACTCACAGCCATCTAAGCTACCGCTCATCGGCCTGCTATGACCTGAATCATTCGTCCTAAGGCGCAATCATCTGTGGCCACCTACGCGATCGGCGACCTGCAAGGCTGCCTGACTCCACTCAAGCATCTACTCGAAAAGCTCCGCTTCGATCCGGTCCAGGATCAACTCTGGTTCGCTGGCGATCTGGTCAATCGCGGTCCTGAATCTGCTGCGACGCTGCGCTTCGTCCGCGCACTCGGCAGTTCGGCCAGCGTCGTACTCGGCAATCATGATCTACATTTACTTGCGGTGGCGAACGGCCGGAGAAGCGGTCGCCGCGATACGCTCGACGACATCCTCCATGCGCCCGATCGTGACGAGCTGCTGGACTGGTTGCGCCAGCAGCCGCTGTTGGTCGAAGACGCCGAACATGGCATCGCGATGCTACACGCCGGCCTGCCACCGCAATGGACGCTGGCGCAGGCTAGGAGCTGCGCCCGCGAAGCGGAAGCCGCTTTGCGCGGCACCGACTATCTGGAGCTGCTGCGACAGATGTACGGCGACGAACCTTCGCTGTGGGACGATGCCTTGAGCGGCTACCAACGGCTGCGCTTCATCGTCAACTGCTTCACGCGCCTACGCTACTGCGACGCCAGTGGCCGCATCGCACCGGAACCCAAGGGCGCACCGGGCGAACAAACCGCGGGTTTGATGCCCTGGTTCATGGCGCCGCAACGCAAGTCGAGCGACTACACGATCGTGTTCGGCCATTGGTCGACACTCGGCAAAGTGGCCTGGCCGGAGCATCATGTCTATGGACTCGATACCGGTTGCGTCTGGGGCGGACAACTGACCGCGCTGCGTCTCGACGATGGTGCCATCGAGTCGGTGAGCTGCGCAGGATGCGGCGTCCCGATCCAACATCCATAAGCCGACGGGTATTCGGATTCTGCGGTTGATGCGCCGGTTGTTTTAGGGAACCTCTGAAGAAGCGTTGCGAGCGAAGGCAGGTCGCGCGAACCCGGAGCGGAGGAACCGCAGCATACATAGACGTATGTGAGGATTCCCCCATCCATTGAATGGGCCGGATTCGCGCGAGATGCCGAGCGCAGTAGCTTATTCAGAGGTTCCTTAGGCTGGCGCCCCATGCTCGGCAGTGGCAGCCCAGCGCTTGATCTTCGCCAGCGTCTTACTTAGCGCGCTGCGTGCAATCTCAGTGTCGTAATCGGCCTGCAAACGCAGCCACCAGCCGTCCGAGAGCCCGAAGAACCGGCACAGACGCAAATCCTTATCGGCCGTGATGCTGCGACGGCCCGCGATGATCTCGCCGATGCGCTGCGCAGGAACGCCGATCTCCTTCGCCAGCCGGTAATTGCTCATCTCCAGCGGCTTCAGAAATTCCTCGTCCAGCATTTCACCGGGGAGACCGGCTTCAGTTTCTTGCTCATGTTCTTAGCTCCGTCAGTAGTAATCCACGATCTCGACATCCCCCGCGCCATCGTCACCTGAACCTGCGCAGCATCCCGCGAAACGGCCAGAAGATGGCTTCGGTCAGCCCTGACGGGTGATCACCGGAAGCCAGACCGGTTGGCGGATACTCACCGTCGCGCGGCCTGCGATAGGTGCCAAAAATCACATCAAAAACGGGCAAGAGGGCGGCGAAATTGCAATTCTGATGTTCAGGGCGAATCGAGTGGTGAATCCGATGGTATTGCGGTGAATTCATGAGCGTCCACCAACGACCAAATCCCACACGAATATTCATGTGCGCGAAGACGTTATAAAAACTCACAAATGCATAAGCGCCGAGTATGGGTGCGCCAGGTTTAAACAGCAGGCCGGCTACCAGATAAATGCTTAGCATCTTGATGCCCAGCTCGGCCCAGTAGTGCCGATTAGTCGTGGATGCATTCAGCGACACATCGCTGTGATGCAGGGAGTGCATGGCCCATAGCATCGGGATTCGATGCTGCAAGCGGTGAAACAAATATTCAAGAAAGTCGAGCGTCGCCGCATACAACAGAAATGCGGGCAACAGCGCCAAGCCAGCGGCCGGGAGGACGATCCATCCGCCGCCGGCAGTATTGACCGCCAGCACGGTCGCCACAGAGATCATCGGCACGATCATCGTCTGTGCAAGGACGAACACCAGCGTATAGACCACATTGAATCGCGCGGCTTTAAGTGGCTGTGGCTCAGCCGGCCTCAACCGCTCGACCAGCAAAGCAGCAAATACGGCAACGAAAAGCGGAAAAGCTCCAGCTATTCCGGCGAAGATTTTATCCACAGTGAAGTTTTCCAGGCCCTAGTCACGAAGCTGTCGCCTTAACCGCATTTTCAGCTTAAGGGCACATCCTCTGCGGCTTCGATCTGACGATCGGTCGGAACGGCAAGATCACGGCACTGCACCTGTCGAGCGCGGTCGAACAGACGTGGATGCCGCGTGGCGTCTCAAAAGGCGCGCGCAGGAGCACCGCACGCCGGTCAGCACAGGGCGTGCTTTCAGCACTTGAACGGGACTTTCACCGAAGCGTCGACGGCGCTGTCGTTGCGCTTCAGCTCCCGAGCAACACTCGATGGCGCGCGATCCAGAGCTGCCGCAGCTTGCCGGATCGACTCCCCGGCTTGGCAACGCCGGGCAATCTCACACTGCTCCTCGATATTGAATTGTCGAAACCTTCGTCCCGTCGCAATATCCCCAACACAGGGTGTTGCATTTGGTTTGTGAATTCAGGGAATCCGGTTTCTGCTAAGGAATGGATGTGGCAAGAACTGGATGCCCGCCTTCGCGGGCATGACGATAGGTTTAGAACCTGCGCAGATCTCCCCTAAGAAGCTGCTCTCAAACGAGCCGACGAATGCAGCCGACCCCTCTCCCAGCGGGAGAGGGGTCGGCGTGAGGGGCGAGGTATCATTAAAAATCGATGTTCATCGACGCATTGGCCCTCATCCGCCCTTCGGGCACCTTCTCCCGTGGGGAGAAGGAATCGTTTACAGGCTGCGAGAAACTTTGAGGACAGATTCTAAAGTTCATGAAGGGAAAAATGCAGGAAGAAACTCGCACAGTGGACCCGGTAGAGGTGCCTAAGAACGCTTGGCAACGACTACTGCAATCGCTGACCAGCCCGCTGGCGGATCGACTGATCGCGATCATTGCCTGCACGCCATATGTCCTCATCGTAATAGCCCGAATCAAGGACGGCACTTTCG
Organism: Nevskia sp.; assembly: GCA_028291645.1. GTDB lineage: Bacteria > Pseudomonadota > Gammaproteobacteria > Nevskiales > Nevskiaceae > Nevskia. The sequence continues at coordinate 17,122 of JAQGNU010000125.1, read as the reverse complement.
ATATTCCGCGCGCGACGCTACTCGTGCAGATGCTGCTACAAATCGTGCCGATGTTGATACGGCGGCAACCGAAGCGGGTGACCGTCAATCCCTGGTACTGGCTGCTGGCTTTCGTCGCCACCTATTGGCCGTTCATTTCGATCGGACTGGTGCGGCCCGGACAGGTGCTTGTCAATACTTATGTGACAGATGGACTGTGCCTGCTCAGCCTGGCGGTTGCCGCCTGGGCGCGCTTGAGCCTGGGTCGCAATATCGGTTTCGTTCCAGCGCAGCGCGAGTTGGTCATGCACGGCGCTTACCGCTTCATGCGTCATCCAATCTACACCTCGATCTTCATTGCCTATCTTGCGTTTGTGCTCAGTTCATACAGCCCACTCAACGCACTTCAGGCAGCGCTTGGCTGCTTCTGGTTCATGATCAAGAGCGTCGTCGAAGAACGCTTTCTCGCGGCCGATCCGGCCTATCGCCAGTATCTGCTGCGTGTGCGTTGGCGTTGGCTACCAGGCATTGCCTGATGGACTGAGGTATGGTCGGCCAGTTGGTGGGTCACGTCGGCGACCCGACATTTTCTTCTTTCAACACACCAACCATCAAGGACCTGCCAGCGACGGCAATTCGTGAGTGACGACGACGGGCGGCGCAACAGTCACCGAATCCACCATAACCGTCGCCGCACCGACCTGGATACCGAGCAAATTCAGCAGCGGATCGATCAAGCTGTCCACCAATCCATTGACGAGATTTAACAGATTCTGCAGTAAAGGGTTGACTGCATTCAATACCGCATTAACCAGCCCTCCAATAACTCCGGTTAACCCAGACCCTGTGGTCGGGTGGTCCAATTTCAGAGTCAGGCCAATGTCGAGGCTTGAGCCACGGGTTTGCGGGTTGTCCGTCCCGGCGGGAACGGTCGGCGGAGACGGAGCGCCGTAGGCGACATAGCTCGGCGGATTGCCGCTGGGCGGCGTGACGAACTGAGTGACGTCGTCCAGCGTGAAGGGAGTGTTGCCAACAGATACGGAAGTAAGGCCGAGAACGAGCTTCAGATCGGTACTGCCCAAATTACCCAATAAAAAAACGTGGGTTGCGTCCACACTGATATCGGCAAGCTGCAACGAGCCCGTTGGCGCCAGGGGTGTCGCGGTACTGCCGTCGCCGCTGAACGTGCCGACGCTGAGGGTTGTCACCGCCGTGTTGCCGCTGATGCCGACGACAGGCGTAGCGGTCGTAGCAGTCGGACATTGCAGCGTATCGAGGCTCGCGGTGGCCGGATTCACATGAACGTCGACGCCAATGTTAAGCGGCGGCTGCAGCAGAGTTACGTGGGATTGAATTGAACCCAGACTGAGCAAGCCGACGAGGCCAAGAACGGTGTTCACGGTACTGTTTATCAAGCCCGTCACAGCGGTCAACAGCTGATCGGCATGGATTCTGACCATCAACGTAATCTCGGCGGTGCTGGCACTGGTCGAACCGGCCGGGCCGATCGCAAACTTCGGCGGCGCACCGATCTGCAGGAAAGCGCTGGCCGTGGCTACGCCCGGAACGCTCAGCACGACCGGCAGGGCAATCGGCGTTATTTTGCCGCTCGGGTCGGCGGTCGCCGCTTCGCCGAGCGCGGCCAGCAAATCCAGGCCATTCACGAAGGGCACGGCGCCGACGATGCTGGAAACCGCCGGGTTGAGATCAAGGCCGGCGGTGTTCAGGATGCTGCCTAGGCTGACCTTGTTGGCGCCCGGCGAGGCCATACCGGCGAGCCCCGTCACCAGCCCGGCCACGCCACCGCTGACTTGCCCGGTGGTGCCATCGACGGTGCTGCCGAGGACGGTACCGACAATACCCAGCCACTGCGGCAGCGTGAGTTGGGTCGTCAGCAGGCTGGACAGATCGGTGATACTGGCATTGACAGAGGTTGCAGCGCCCAGAAGATCGCCTAGCGAAATATTGGCGTTGACCAGCCCAGAGGAACTAGCGGCGAGAAGCTTGATCTGACCCGCGCAGCTCCCCGTGCTGGCACCGCCGCAGAACAAGCCTTGCAGCAGCGGCCCCAATAGCGGGGATTTGCTGGTATCCAGACCCAGCAAAGCGACGCCCAGATAAAAACTGCCGATCGCCTGCTGCTTGGCAGTGGCCGAGGCATACAGCATCGGCGCCGCACCGCCGCCGCCACTGATAAACGGGATTAACAGCGCCGGTTGCGGCCGCGAAAGATTCACCCGCACGGAGTTGATCCACGGGCTCAAGCTCGGATCGGTACTGTCCAGCGGGAAGAAGTGACGCTTGCCGTCGGCCGGCGATTGAAGGGAATTCCCGTCTTTGTCTCTAATGATGTTTCCGCTTTCATCCTTCAGCACCTGGCCGCTGGTGTCGTTGACCCAGCCCAACTCGGTATAGGGATGGCCATTGATGCCAGCGCTTGTCACATCCCCTGCGCCGGGGATGACGCTAGGGTTATTGGTGATGGACATCGTCACGACGTCTTGCACTTGCTTCAAGCTGCCGGGGACGCCGGCATTCGATCCGCGGCAGCCGCTGCTGACCTGGGCACCCGCCAGCGCCGCCAGCGTGGCCTGCTTCTCCAAATCGCGCTGGGCGTAGTAAAGCTGCCCGATATCGACCGCCAGCGCCAAGGCGGCGATCAACGCGACAATAGCAATGGCAGTGATCACCGCAGCCACACCTCGCTGGCGATGCGCTGAGGCGACCACTGGGCGACTATGTAGTCGGGGCTTGGATTCTTTCATGGCCATATCTTTCATCTTTACTTGGGCGACACGCCCGACAGATTCGGTAACGTCAACGGCATGGAAACGATCGCCCGATCGAATGCCGCACTGGAGTTGCCCAAGCTGCAGGCGTCCCGTGCGATGCCCGGACAGGAACCTACATCGGCAAATAATCGAGTTCGGAATCGCTTGTGCATGCTCCACTCCCTTGATTCCCGGCAAAGCTCATTTTTTTGCGCCCAGGAAAAGTTCAAACGTTCGCGACAAGAGCGACTTCGCTTTCGGAGAGTACGTTGCCAGGATGCCCACGGAAACGAGTTTCCGGGCAAGAGTGGACGGGCGGTTCATCTTTCACGCCGAGCGGCTTACATGGAAGCTACAGACCTTCTCAAGCCCTTAATTTACTCGGTCTGTAGATAGCATCGAGACTTTCTGCGGGCGGTCGGATTCCTGCCCAGTCGTCCCCGCAAGCTCATCGACTCTGCAGCGCGTGTCCGCATAGCATCGTTGTACGACTACGCTTGCCCCCTTTGGGTTACGGCAAGCAACACAAAACCCGGGTTGCATCCGGGATACGGTTTGCTGCGCGTCTCCATCCTTTTTAGCAACCGGGCATCAATGCCGCGACTTCAGCACCGGCGTCTCGCCTTCCGCCAGCTGCCGCGGCTTCAGCAGGAACGAGGCGATGGCCGGCAGGATCAGGATCGCGCCGAACATGTTGGCGGTGAACATGAACACCAAGAGCTTGCCCATGTCGCGCTGGAACTGCAGGCCGGAGAACAGCCAGGTGGCGACACCAGCAGCCAAGGTCAGGCCGGTGAAGACGACAGCCTTGCCGGTCAGCTTGAGCGTGCGGAAGTAGCCTTCACGGATGGTGAAGCCGCTGGACGCGGCATCGGATAGCGTCGCGTACACATAAATGCCGTAGTCGACACCGACACCGACCGCCAGCGCCACCACCGGCAAGGTCGCGACTTTCATGCCGATACCGAAGATCGCCATCACGGCGTAGGCCATCCACGAGAACAGGCCCAGCGGCAGCATGATGCAGACGATCGCCTGCCACTCGAAGAACGAGATGTAGACGCAGACGATGATCGCAGCGTAGACGTACATCAGGATCTGCTTCTCGAGGCGCTCGACTTCCTCGTTGGTCGCGGCCATCACACCGACGTTGCCTTGCGCCAGCGCGAAGTTGACCGGGCAGACTTTAGTCAGGCCTTGCAGCTTGGTCTTGTCGTCATCCAGCTTCTTGTTCAAGGCGACCGTGCCGCTGTCCGCGGTGACCTTGTCGTCGTCGTAGCCTTTCTTCTTCAGCGCAACTGCACGCTGACGCAGACTTTCCTGCTGGATGCCGATATCGCGACGCGTCTTGTTCTTGTCTTCGCAATACGCGGCATCGACCTCGGTATGCGTTTCGAAGAAGTTAGCGAAATTGTCTTTGTTGTAGACCTTCACTTCGTCGACGACGCGATTGATCGTCGCGGCGCGATGGTCCGACATGAACGTCAGAATCGGCATGCCGGAACAGTTCGAGTTGAGCAGGCCGGTCGGCGGCGGCAGCGGGCTGATCGCCTGGATCATCGCATCCTTGTTGCGCGGCAGTACGTGGAACTTCGGACTGCCATCGCTGAAAGCCTGGTAGACGATCTTCGACGCCTGCGGCAGCGAGATCGTCGACTTCACGCCGACGGTGTTGTCGAGATGCCAGGCCAGCCGATCGATCTGCTCCATCACCTCAAAGCTGGTGCAGGAATCCGGATCGGTTTCGGCGACGACGCTTAAGATGTCGGTGCCGAGCGCGAAGTTGTCGACGATCTGGTTGTTGTCGAGGTTGTAGCGCGAATCCGGCAGCAGTTCCGGCACGCCTTTCTGGCTGTCGCCGACCTGCAGCTCCTTGCCCTTCCACAGGCTCCAGCCGAGCAGCACGCCGCAGATCACCAGAATGGTGACGGCAGTCCGCGGCTGGGTGACGCCCGAGACCACGCGCCAGATGCCGTCGAAAATACTGTCGCGCTGTTCCTGCTTGGCGGCGAAAGCTTTCGGGTCGCCGATGTTGGCCCAGGTCAGCCAGATCGGCATCATCACTTTGTTGGTGATGATCAGCGCGAACATGCCGAGGCTGGCGTTGATCGCCATCTCGCGGATGATGCCGACCGGGATCAGGTAGATCGTGCCGAAGCCGACCACGCCGGTCATGATCGCCATCGTTCCGTAGATCGCCAGACGGCGCCAGGTGTAGAGCGAAGCATCGAAGCTGTTGCGACTGTTGTTGGTGATCTCGCCGACCCAGGCGTTGACGTACTGCACGCCGTGACTGGTCGATACCGCGAGGATCAGGAACGGCACCAGGATCGCGAACGGATCGAGTCCGAAGCCGGCCATGTGCAGCAGGCCGAACTCCCAGATCACTGCGGTCAATGAACACAGCAGCGGCAGCAGCGCCAGGCGGAACGAGCCGATGTAGAGCCACAACAGCAGGAAGGTCATGAACAACGTCAGCACGAAGAAGCCGACGACTTGTTGGGTCGCTTCGATAACGTCGCCGATGACCTTGGCGAAGCCGACCACGTGTACCGAAATTTCCGGGCTGTAGCCGTCGTTGTCGACGCGCTCGACCGTCAGCAGTTTGGCGTCGACCGGAATGTCGACACCGGTGCCGTCTTCCAGATGCTTGACGCCATCGACCTTGCCCATCCATTTGTCGAGGCCCTTCAGCGGTACATAAGCTTCGCCGACCAGATCACCCTGCTTGAACAGCACGTCGCCGTCCTTGAACGGGCTGTCGGCCTTGAGCTTCACGTCCTTGCCGGCGACGATGTCGTTCTTCGCCTTGTAGACGTATTTGTCCGGGCTGGTCAGACGGCTGCGGACGTTATCTTCGATCAGCTTGGCAACACGCTCGTAGTCGAGCTTCTCGCCGGTGACCGGATCGACGTCGAGCAGATCGGCGAACACCATCGCGCCGCGCTGATCGTTGGTGACGTAACGACCGATGATGTTGCCCTTGCCGACGTTGGCGCGGACTTTATCCAGCATCGACTGCGAAGGCCCGTCGAGCGGATAGTCGGCGGGAATGACGTTGGTGCCGAAGAAGCCGCCTTCGACCACTTCGATGAAGCGCACGTCCGGCGTGAACAGCGAAGACACGTGTGCGCGATCGATGCCCGGCAGGAAGAACACCGCGTCGGTGACCTGCTTCAGATGCTTGAGGAATTTCTCGTTGTAGATGTCGCCATCTTTCTGGATCACCGCCACCAGGATCTTGTTGGCGCTGCCGAAGTCGGCCTGATACTGCTTGTACACCTGCATGTACGGATGACCCAGCGGAATCGACTTGTCGAAACCGGCGTCGCGCTGGATCAACGAAGCCTGCCAGGCCATGAACACCGTCACCAGCAGCAGGATGCCCATGGTGAGCTTGCGCCGCGCGTAGATCAGCGGCTCGATGGCGCGCAGAATGCGATCTGCGCGACTGGTTTTGGCGGATTCGCTCATACCTTCAATACTCCCCAAGCAAGCAGGCGGCCTTCGACGGTCGCGCTATAAAGTGAATGCGTTTGGCTACGGGCGATGACGGTCGGCGCGCTACTGCGCAGCAACAACCGGCACCGGCACAACGCCGAATTCGCCAGCGACGACCAGGCTTGCTTCGGTTGCAGCGCCATCCTTCGATTTCAGCGCGACACCGGCCGACAACGCGCCGTCGAGGCCGCCGTTACGCACGCTGGCTTTGCCGCTGCCGGTATCGACCAGCATCACCAGACCGTTCAGACCGACCATGATCGCTTGGCTTTCGCCGGCGGGGCCGCAGCCGAACAGCGAGGCAGTGGTATTGGTTTCGATCTGCTGCCACTTGCCGCCAGCCGCGTCCTGCGTGAGATAGGCGTGACCGCGCAGACCGCACAGCAGCGCGCCCTTGTCGCCGACCGCCATCGAGCCGAACAATGTTCCTTCATAGGCCTGCGGCAATTTCTTCCAGGTCTTGCCGGTATCAGTGGAAATGCCGAGCAGGCCCTGCTCGCCGGCGACCAGCAGATTGCCGTTGCCGAGTTTGCTGATGCTGTAGATATGCAGTTCGTCGCCGCGAATCGGGTCGGCCTTGACCTCGCTCCAGGTCTTGCCGCCATCGGTGGTTTCATCGAACAGGCCGTAGGCACCGACCGCGAAACCGTGGTTCGGATCGAGGAACAGCACGCCGAGGAATGGCTTCTGCAATTCGGGTTGGAAATTCTGCAGCTGCCAGGTCTTGCCGCCGTCGGCGGTGTGGACGATGGCGGCATCATGACCGACGGCCCAACCGTTGTTCGCATCGACGAAGCTGACCGCGGTCAGCGGCGAACGCACCGGCACTTCCACCTGCGCCCAGTTCTTGCCGTCGTTGGACGCCAGAATTTCGCCACGGTCACCGACTGCGATCAGATGCTCGCCGGTATCGACCAGACCCAGCATCAGACTGTGCGCAGCCTTCGGCATCAACTCGGCCGGACGCGGTTTGATCGGTGCCGCCGGCGCGGCATCGGCGGCACTATCACTGCTGCCGGCCGCGTCGCCGCTGGCACTGGCATCGCCACTGGCTGCTGGCGCGCTGGCCGCGGTATCGCCGCCGGTCGTCGCGCTGGTATCGCTCGCAGGCGCGCCGGCCGAAGTGTCGGCACCGCTGCTTTCGCCTGCGGCCGGCGGACTTTTCTCGGACTCTTCGGCAACCACAGCACCGGCCAAGATACAGGCCAAAGCCACGCCCGCCACTCCAAGCAACTTAAGCTTCATGGTCATTTAGATTTCTCTTCCGCACTGGAACACTCAACAGGTCTTGAGCGCCAACTTTTTTAGGCCGCGTCCGACGACGGTGACTAGCTGTAGCGGCGCATCGAAACATGCACCGGCAGCGCGCGCCCCCGAGCCGGTTATATGTGGAACGCGCCCGCAAACTTCTACCAAACCACGCCCCCACAAGCAAGGATAACCGCTCGGTTCTACGACTTATATGTCCTTAGAGCCATTGCCGCCTCGCGTGGCTGCAACCAGATCATCGCCGCCATGCGACCGGTGATGCCATCGCGGCGGAACGAGTAGAAACGCGCGCGATCCGCATGCGTGCTAAGTCCGCCGCCATAAACGCGCGTCACGCCGGCGCGCGCCAGACGCTGGCGCGCCAAGCCGAACAGATCGGCGAACTGCTTGCCGCCGTGCGGCGCCGGGCGGAAGCAGTCGGCCGCGGCAGCATCGATCTGCACGAACGCCGCACGCACCTCCTCGCCGACTTCGAAAGCTTCCGGGCCGATCGCAGGGCCGAGCCAGGCCAGCAGGTTTTGCGGCGCGGCCGGCAACGCGGCGATGGTCGCCTCCAGCACGCCGGCGGCGAGACCGCGCCAGCCCGCATGCGCTGCGGCGACGACCGTCCCGGCGTCATCACAGAACAGTACGGGCAGACAGTCCGCCGCCTGCACCGCGCAGACCACGCTCGGTTGTGTTGTGAAGCTGGCGTCGGCGGCGGGCGTCATCTCGCCGAACGGCGCTTGCACGACGCGCGTGCCGTGCACCTGAGATATCCAATGCGGTTCGGCCGGCGCCTGTAGGGCAGCCAATGCGCGCCGACGGTTTTCGCCGACTGCCGCTGCATCGTCGCCACCGCCGCGCCCCAGATTGAGAGCCGCATACGGCCCCACGCTGACGCCGCCGAGCCGCGTCGTGCACCCTCCCCGCACCTGGCTCGGCGCCGGCCAATCAGGTCGCAGGATCGGAACGACCGTCATCACGCTATCGGCGCCGGCAAATTGGACGACCGCTTGTTGCAGCGAATCGCCTGCATCATTGCCCACATCATTGATTGGCGCGCAGCGCCGCCAGCAGTGCTTGCAGATCGGCCGGCAAGGGCGCTTCGAATTTCAGATCGGCACCGGACTCGGGATGCGCGAATGCCAGCTCGCGCGCATGCAGCGCCTGCCGCGGAAATGCCAGCAGTACGGCACGCGTGGCGGCGTCGAGACCGGTGCCGCGTTGCGCGCGGCCGCCATAAGTCGCATCGCCGACCAGCGGATGGCGGATATGCGCCAAGTGCACGCGAATCTGGTGCGTGCGGCCGGTCTCCAGGCGCACGCGCAAATAGGTGTGATGGGCGAAGCGCTCGAGCACGCGGAAGTGCGTCAGCGATTCACGTCCGCCCGGCACCACTGCCATGCGCAGACGATTGCGCGGATCGCGGCCGATCGGCGCATCGACCTGGCTGCCGACGGTGATCGCGCCATTCGCAACCGCCTCGTACTCGCGCCGGATCTGGCGCGCCGCCATCGCGGCGACCAGGCGCTTGTGTGCGCTCAGGCTCAAGGCCACCACCAGCAGGCCGCTGGTGTCCTTGTCGAGTCGATGGATGATGCCGGCGCGCGGCAGCTGCATCGCCTGCGGGAAGCGATGCAGCAAGGCGTTTTGTAAAGTGCCGTCGCGCACGCCGGCACCCGGATGCACCACCAGCCCGGCGGGCTTGTCGATCACCGCCAGACTGGCGTCGGCGTAGATCACGTTCAGACCGATGTCCTGCGCGCTGACCTGCGCATTCTCATCGTCGACCTGCGCATCAAGCTGCAGCCGATCGCCGGTGGCGACCGCTTCGCGCAGCCTGGCGGCAGTGGCGCCGTTGCGCGTCAACCGGCCCTGCTCGATCCAGGCCTGCAGGCGCGCGCGCGAATAGTTGCCGAACAACTTGGCGGCGACCGCATCCAGACGCTGACCGTCGAACTCCGCCGGCACCACGGCGCTCAGCCCGACAGCACCACCCTCGGCCATGTTAAGCCGCATCCCAGCCGGGCTGGTGACGAATAGCTTGGGCTATACTCCGGGCTCGTTTCATGTTCGGTCCATGCGTGAAGAATACCCTCGTCGCTCCCTACATTGCCCGCGCCGGAATGGCGTGTCTGATTGCCGTGGGGCTTGCGCTCGCGGCCTGCGGATCGAACCCGGATCGGGATCGGCCGGATAACCCGTTCAAGAAGCAGCCGGGTCCGGGGGATGCGAAAGCACCGCTGTCGGATGCCGAACTGCATGTCGAGGCGGACAAATTGTATCGTCAAGCGCACGAGTCGGTCGTCAGTTCCGATTGGACGCCGGCACGCGACCGCCTCAACAAGCTGATCGCGCGCTACCCATTTTCCGACTACGCCACGCAGGCGGAGATGGAAAAGATCTACGTCGGCTTCAAAGGCGGTCAGCCGGACGAAGCGCTGAGCGATGCCGATCGTTTTCTGCGGGCACATCCGCGCAGCACGCAGGCCGAGTACGTGCAGTATCTGAAGGGCGTGATTAATTTCGAGCGCGACGCCAGCCTGTTCGACGTGGTCGGCATCAATACCAGTGCGCGCAAGGACGTCAGCAACGTACGGCGCTCGTACGACGATTTCGCACTGCTGGTGCAGCGCTATCCGAACAGCAAATATTGCGGCGACGCGCGGCGACGCATGATCTACCTGCGCAACCGCGTCGCCGATCATGATCTGACGGTGGCGCAGTATTACTTCCGTCGCGGTGCGTTCATCGCCGCCGCGCGGCGCGCGCAGAGCGTGATCGCGGAATACCCAGGCGCACCGGCGACCGAGCAGGCATTGGTGATTCTGGAGAAGAGCTACCGTCAGGCCGGGCTCACCGAGCAGGCCGATGATGCCGCGCACATCATCGCGGTCAACGTCAACAACAAGCCGGTGACCACGCCGAAGGCCACGGCCGTCAGCCAGGCGTTCGTCGCACCGACGCCGATGGCGTACACGCCCGCCAATACGACGGCGAGCGCGCCACCTGCGGCGGCGGCAACGACCGAGACCGTGACCGACGCCAAGCCGACGTTGATCGAACGCTTCACGCACCTGTTCAACATCTTCGATACCTCGAAACCCGAGAATCAGCACACCTGGATTCTGGGTGGTCATGACGATGCTGCGAGCAGCTCGGTGCCGGCAATTCCGGCTGCGGCCGCCGCAACGTCCGGCGATGCGGCGAACAGCGGCGCCGCTGCAACCGGTGCTGCCGCGGCCAGCCCCGACAGCAAGACCGCGACACCCGCGCCGGCACCTGCGCCTTCAAAAGCACATGGTCTGGAAATGTCGATCGGTGCACCCGATAGCGACGCCAAGGATCCGGCGACGGCGGAATCGACCAACGCGCCACCGCCGAACAAGCCTTAAGGAACCTCTGAATAAGCTGCTGCGCTCGGCATCTCGCGCGAATCCGGTGCTCGGAATCCTCACATACTCCTTTGTATGCTGCGGTTCCTCCGTTCCGGGTTCACACGACCTGCCTTCGCTCGCGACGCTTCTTCAGAGATTCCTTAAGCGCGATGCCGTCCGGTATGCGAACTGCGCGCCGGACCTGTTCCTTTCGAATCAAAGATCGCGATACACCGCGGTGATCGGGTAGCGCCGTTCGCGTCCGAATGCGCGCTGCGTGACCTTCGGCCCCGGCGGCGCCTGCCGGCGCTTGTACTCGCTGCGCCGCACCAGCCCGGCCACGCGCGCGACGGTGGCCTGGTCGAAGCCTTGCGCGACGATCTGCGCGATCGAGCGCGAGTCTTCGACATAGGCTTGCAGAATCGGATCCAGCACGTCGTACGGCGGCAGCGAATCCGAATCTTTCTGATCAGGTCTTAATTCGGCGGTCGGCGGGCGCGTCAGCACACGCGGTGGAATCACTTCGCCCTGCGCGTTGCGCCAGCGTGCGACCTCGTAGACCAGCGTCTTGTAAACATCCTTCAGCGGCGCAAAGCCACCACACATGTCGCCGTAGAGCGTGGCGTAGCCGACCGCCATCTCGCTCTTGTTGCCGGTAGTCAGCACCACCGGACCGAACTTGTTCGACAGCGCCATCAGCAGCATGCCGCGGCAGCGCGACTGCAGATTCTCTTCGGTGACGTCGGCCAGCTTGTTTGCAAAAGTCGGTGCCAGCGTCTGCAGCATCGCGCTGAACGGCGCTTCGATCGGCAGCGTCGAATAGCGGATGCCGAGCCGCTCGGCCTCGATGCGCGCATCCTCGTTCGACATGTCGAGCGTGTAGCGCGACGGCATTGATACGCCCCAGACGCGCGACGGTCCGAGCGCGTCGGCGGCAATCGCGGCGATCAGCGCCGAATCGATGCCGCCGGACAGACCGATCAGCACGCCGGGAAAGCCGTTGCGATCGACGTAATCGCGCGTCGCCTGCACCAGCGCGCGATAAACCTGTGCCGGCTGCGGCAGTTCCGCATGCACTGCGCCGCGTGGTTGGCCGTTTTCGAAATGCACCGGATAGATGCCTTCTTCGAACAGCGGTGCTGCGAACACAACCGCGCCGGCGGCGTCGACCGCGATCGAGCCACCGTCGAATACCAGATCGTCCTGACCGCCGACGCAGTTGACGTACAGAATCGGTAGCGCGGTTTCGCGCGTGCGCGATTGCAGCACGCTGAGCCGCTCCGCTGGTTTGCCGACGTTGAACGGTGAGGCATTGATGTTGAGCAGCAGCTCGGCGCCCGCGGCCTTCGCAGAAGCTGCGGGGTTCGGCCCCCAGACGTCTTCGCAGATGCACAGACCGATACGGTGGCCGTTCAGCTCGAACACCGTCGTCGCGCGCTGGCCAGCGAGGAAATGGCGCTTCTCGTCGAACACGCCGTAGTTCGGCAGCAGCTGCTTGCGCGCCTGCGCGATCTGCTGACCGTCGCGGAACACGACTGCCGCGTTATACAAGCCCTCGTCGGCGAATTCCGGATAGCCGACCACGATATGAATACCTTGCGACGCCTCGCGGATGCGCGTCAGTCCGGCCGCAACCGCCTGCGGCAGAGCCCCGCGCAGCAGCAGATCGTCCGGCGGATAACCGAGCAGCGACAGCTCTGGCGTCAGCAGCAGATCGGCGCCAAGCTCGTCGCGCGCGCGCCGTGCGGCGTCGATGATCTTGTTGACGTTGCCGTCGATGTCGCCGACCCAGAGATTGAGCTGTGCAGCGGCAAAGGTCAGGCGCGTGGTCATCGATCGTTCGACTGGCTGTTGGTCTTAAATGGGTGCGGGGCTATTTTCGCGCGTTTGCGTTCTACGCGTGGAATGTCGGAGTTTGTGGTTTTTTTCCAGGCCCGCAACGCAAAGAGCCCACCGTGCGGTGGGCTCTCGGAGCAAGCTTGACGGCGCCCTACTTCAGCAGCGCCTTCATCGCCGCACCCAGATCGGCCGGCGAACGCACCGTCTTCACTTTGGCCGCTTCGAGTGCGGCGAACTTCTCGTCGGCGGTGCCCTTGCCGCCGGAGATGATCGCACCCGCGTGGCCCATGCGCTTGCCGGCCGGCGCGGTGACGCCGGCGATGTAGGCGACCACCGGCTTCTTGACGTTGGCCTTGATGTACTCGGCCGCTTCCTCTTCCGAGCTGCCGCCGATTTCGCCGACCATGATGATGCCCTCGGTCTGCGGATCATCATTGAACAGCTGCAGGCATTCGATGAAACCGAGGCCGCGCACCGGGTCGCCACCGATACCGACACAGGTGCTCTGACCGAGACCGTTCTGCGTGGTCTGGTGCACGGTTTCATAGGTCAGCGTGCCGGAGCGGCTGATGATGCCGATCTTGCCGGCCTTGTGTATGTGCCCCGGCATGATGCCGATCTTGCTCTCGCCCGGCGTGATCACGCCGGGGCAGTTCGGTCCGATCAGCACGCTGTTCGGATAGTTCGCGCGCAGCGTCGCCTTGACCTTGACCATGTCGATCACCGGAATGCCTTCAGTGATGCAGATGACCACTTTCACGCCGGCGTCGGCGGCTTCCAGAATAGCGTCGGCGGCGAACGGCGCCGGCACGTAGATCATCGTCGCTTCGGCGCCAGTTTCCTTCACCGCGTCGTGACAGGTGTTGAACACCGGCAGGTTGAGATGCTTGCTGCCGCCGCGGCCCGGCGTCACGCCGCCGACCATCTTGGTGCCGTAGGCGATGCATTGTTCGGAGTGGAAAGTACCCTGCTTGCCGGTAAAACCTTGACAGATGACTTTGGTGTTCTTGTTGATGAGGATGCTCATTACTGTTCCTAACGATTCCTATTGGGCGGCAGCGGCGGCGACGACGGCCTTGGCCGCCTCGGTCAGATCGGACACCGGGATGATCTTGAGGCCGCTGTCCTTCAGCAATTGCTGGCCTTTTTCCATGTTGGTGCCCTGCAGGCGTGCGATCACCGGCAGCTTCAGGCCAACCTGCTTGGTCGCCTCGATGATGCCTTCGGCGATCAGATCGCAGCGCACGATGCCGCCGAAGATGTTGACGAAGATCGCCTTGACGTCGGGGCTCGACGTGATCAGCTTGAACGCGTTGGTGACGCGCTCGGCGGTGGCGCCGCCGCCGACATCGAGGAAGTTGGCCGGCTGGCCGCCGTGCAGCTTGACGATATCCATCGTCGCCATCGCCAGACCCGCACCGTTGACCATGCAGCCGATGTTGCCTTCGAGGCTGACGTAGTTCAGATCGAACTGCTGCGCGGTGCGCTCGCGTTCGTCTTCCTGGGTCGGATCGCGCTGGTCGGCGATGCCTTTCTGCCGGTACAGCGCGTTGTCGTCGAAGTTCATCTTGGCGTCGAGTGCGATGACGCTGCCTTCCTTGGTGACGATCAGCGGATTGATTTCGACCAGGCTAGCATCGAGCTCGACGAAGATGCGGTAGAGGCCCTGCAGGATCTTGGTGAACTGATCGACCTGCTCTTTGCTTAAGCCGAGGAAGAAGCCCAGTTCGCGCGCCTGGTAAGGCTGCAGCCCGGCGGACGGCTGGATGACGACGCTCTTGAGTTTTTCCGGCGAGTGTTCGGCGACTTCTTCGATATCCATGCCGCCTTCCGGCGAAGCCATGAACACCAGCTTCTCGCTGGTGCGATCGATCACTGCGGAGACGTACAACTCGCGCGCGATGTTGGATGGCTTTTCGACATAGACCGAATTCACCGGCAGCCCGCGCGCGTCGGTCTGCTTGGTGACCAGGCGCGTGCCGAGCATTTTCTTGGCGGCTTCCTCGACCGCGTCGTAGCCTTCGACCAGCTTGACGCCGCCGACCTTACCGCGGCCACCGGCATGCACCTGCGCCTTGACTACGAATTTGTCGCCGCCGATCTGCTTGGCCGCGGCGCGTGCCGCTTCGGGGCTGGAGGCCAGAGCACCGTGCGGAACCGGGATGCCGTAGCGCGCGAAAATTTCCTTAGCCTGATACTCGTGAAGATTCATGCAAGCCTCTTTGGGGGGATGGACACGCAGCTCACCTTTGACGCAGCGCGGCATTCTCTACTAAACGCGCCGCTCAAGGCAAAGACGGAATGCCGGGCCATCCCCCCAGCGCGCCGATGCGGGCTAAACTTTGCCGTTGAAGGTATTCAGAGAAACCGATGAACCTGTTCCGGATATTGATACTGGGTCTGCTGGTGTGGTTCGTCTTGCGCGTATTGAAAAGCTGGCGCGTCGAAATCAGTCCGCGCGATCTGCCGCAATCTCAAGGCCGCAAGCGCGCCGATCAGGATCGCTACGAACCGATGGCGCAGTGCAGCCAGTGCGGCGTGCATCTGCCGCAGCGCGCGCTGGCGACGTCCGGACGCTGCGGCGCCTGCGAACGCAGCCGCTGAGTTCGAGCCGGGTGTCGCCGCAGCTTGCCGCGCCGGAAGACTGGCGCATCCTGCGCACGTTGGCGGTCTATCGGCTGGTATTGGTGTTTCTGCTGATCGGACTGTACGCATTGGGGTTTGCACCCTACTTCCTGGAAACGGTCAGCGCGCCAAACTTTTTCCGCATCTGCCTGGGTTACGGTGTCGCCGCGATCTGCCTGGTGCCGCCGGCGTTTATCGGCGGTCTCGGCCTGCGCCTGCAGACGCATCTGGGTTTCGCCACCGATGCCATCGCGCTGTCGGCGCTGGTATTTGCCGCCAAGGGCATCGGCAGCGGCTTCGGCGTACTGCTGATCACGCCGGCGGTCGGCTGCAGCCTGATCCTGTCGACGCGGATGGCGCTGCTGCTGGCGGCGGCGGCCACCATGCTGTTGCTCGGGGAGGAATTCCTGCGCCAATCGGCCACCGCGTTCGACGGCGCGGCCACCACCGAAACCGGCCTGCTCGGGCTGATCCTGTTCGCCACCGTCATCGCCGGCAATACGGTGGCCGCACGCGCGCGCAAGAGCGAAGCGCTGGCGACCCGCTTCGGCATCGACCTGGCGAATCTGTCGCAGCTCAACGAGCGCATTGTCGAAAGCATGGAGCCCGGCGTGCTGGTGCTCGACGAGCAGCGCCGCATCCGTCTGCTCAATCTGGCCGGACGACGCCTGCTCGGCGTCCGCCGCGGCAGCGAGGGCGAACTGCTGACCGAGCACTACCCCGAGTTGTCGGCCGCACTGACGCGCTGGGAGCAGAATCCCGGCCTCGACGGCGAACCGCTGACGCCGCACAGCGGCGCCTTGCCGGTGATTCCGCGCTTCACTCGGCTCGGCTGGAACCCGGCGGCGCCGGTGCTGATTCTGCTCGACGACGCCGCCCGCGTCGGCGAACAGGCGCAGCAAATCAAGCTCGCCGCACTCGGCCGCCTGTCCGCCAGCATCGCGCACGAGATTCGCAACCCGCTGTCGGCGATCCATCACGCCGGCCAGCTGCTGGCCGAATCCGATCAGCTCAGCGCACAGGATCGCCGCCTGCTCGACATGATCCAGCGCCACAGCGTGCGCATCGACAAGATCGTGCAGGACGTCATGGGCCTGTCGCGTCGCGCACCGGCCGCGCCGGCAAGGCTGGGCTTGCGCGAATTTCTCGAACGCAGCCTGGCGCTGTATCAAGAAGCGCATCCCGGCGCGGCGCGGCCGGTCGAACTGGTCGCCGTGGCGACCGATCTGTCGGTGCGTTTCGATCCGAACCACCTGCAGCAAATCCTGCACAACCTGTGGGACAACAGCTTTGCGCACGGCGGCGCCGGCGGCGGCAAAACGCTGCGCGTGCAGCTCAGCGCCGGTCGCCTGCCACCGCGCAATGCGGTGTTTCTCGACGTCGCCGACAACGGCGGCGGCATCGCAGCGGCGCAGCGCGACAAGATCTTCGAGCCGTTCTTCACTACCGCGCACGGCGGCACCGGCCTCGGCCTTTATCTGGCGCGCGAACTGTGCGATTACAATCACGGTCGGCTGGACTATGTCGCAGGCCAGGCCGGCGCCTGTTTTCGTCTGAGTTTCGCGCCCTGAGTCGCGCCCTGATCAATCTGCCAATGACCGCCGCCCACGCCCTGATCGTCGATGACGAAGCCGATATCCGCGAACTGCTGGAGATCACGCTGCTGCGCATGGGCCTGCGCACGCAGAGCGCCGGCAGCCTCGCCGAGGCGCGCGTGCTGCTGGCGGAACACAGCTTCAATCTGTGCCTGACCGACATGCGTCTGCCGGACGGCAATGG
>JAQGNU010000109.1 GCA_028291645.1 Nevskia sp. | reverse complement strand
AGTGCGGCGGCGTCCACGTGAAGATGATCAGGAACAGCAGCAGCGAATGCGGATCGAGCGTGCCGGTCACCGCGATCCAGCCGAGTACCGGCGGTGCCGCACCCGCTGCGCCGCCGATGACGATGTTCTGCGGCGTCGCCCGCTTCAGGTACATCGTGTAGACGCCGGCGTAGCCGATCAGCGTGCACAGCGTTAGCCAGGCGGTCAGCGGATTGACGTAGAACCACAGCACCGCGAAGCCGACGACGCCGATGACGATGGTGAACACGATCGACTCGCTCACCGACAGCGCGCCGGTGACCAGCGGCCGGCCGCAGGTGCGCGCCATGCGCGCGTCGATGCCGCGATCGATCAGCTGATTCACCGCGGCCGCGGCCGCGGCCTGCAGGCCGATGCCGAGCGTGCCGAAGATCAGCTTGTCGAGCGGCGGCAGCCCGGGCACGGCGAGGAACATGCCGACGATCGCGGTGAACACGATCAGCATCACCACGCGCGGCTTGCACAGCTCGTAGTACTCGGTGATGCGGCGGCGCAGGCCGATCGGCGCGGCGACCGCCAGCTCGGCGTTGGTCGAAGTGTTCAATGGCGTGCTCATCGGTCGGCGATTCTAGCCTGCGGCGCAGTGCGCCAGACGAAATGATTGACCGCCAGCACGGTCAGCAACAGCAGCGCGGCACCCGCGTTGTGCGCGTCGGCCAGCCAGAGCGGCAGCTGCAGTTCGACCAAGCCGATGCCGATTGCCAGTTGCAGCAGCAGCGCGCCGATCAGCGCAGTACCGAGACGGCGCCACAAGGCTTCGCTGCGGCTCAGCAGACGCAGCGCCAGCGCACCGAGCACCAGGGTCACCAGCAGCGCGCCATAGCGATGCACCAGGTGCACGGTGGCGCGTGCGGCGACGTCGAGAATGCCGTATTCGTAATTCAGTTCGCTGCCGTGCCACAGTGTGAACGCGCGCGACAGCGCGGTCGCCGGCGCGAAACTGCCGAGGCAGGTTGGGAAATCGGGGCAGGACAAGGCGGCGTAGTTGGTGCTGGTCCAGCCGCCGAGGAAGATCTGCAGCAGCAGCACGATCAGGCCGAACGCAGCGAAGCGACGCAAGCCCGTGGTGATCGGCGGAGTCTGGCGCGGCAGGCCGCCGAGCCACATCCACCACAGCAGCGACAATGTGGTGAGACCTAGCAGCAGATGCGTCGTCACGATCAGCGGATTGACCTGCATCGTCACCGTCAATGCACCGAACACGATTTGCGCGAGCACCACCAGCACCACCGCGCTGGCGAGTCCGCGCGGGCCGCCGGGGGTGCGCCAGGCCAGCACCGCGAGGGCTGCGATTAATAGTCCGACGATGCCGGCGAGGTAGCGATGGATCATCTCCTTCCAGGCCTTGTGCGCTTCCAGCGGGCGCTGCGGAAATGCCGCCTGCGCGCGATCGACCGCATGTTCGGCCTGCGGCACGGCGATCTGCCCGTAGCAGCCCGGCCAGTCGGGACAGCCGAGGCCGGCGTCCGACAGACGCACGAACGCGCCGAGCACGACGAGCGCGTAGCACAGGGCCACGGTGAGGAGATTGAGGCGGTAGAACATGGAATCAGCCGCGGCGGGAACGGAAAGCGAAGGCGCAGGACGCCGCGGAGAAGCGCTATTTTACCGCGAAGCCGGCGCCGCCATCGAACTGCGCACTCAGCCGATCGTCGACAGCTGCAGCAGCTTGTGCAGATCGCCGTAAGGGCCTTTCGGATCGACCGCACCGGAATAAATCATGAACCAGTTGCCGAGCGGGTCGACCGCGTAGATCGCTGTTGGATCGGGCGACTGGAAGAAATCACTGGCACGCGTGCCGGGCGCGCCGGCATCGGCGTAGAAGCGCAGATCGGCGTGATCCGCGGCCAGCTCGTCGTGCAGTTTCGCCGCGGCGGCGACATCGGGTGCGATGTAGACGCGCTGCGCGCGCTGCAAATCCTTGCCCAGCGCCAGGCGGATCTGGCGGAACATCACCAGCCGCTTGCGGCAGTCGTCGTTGCACTCGGTAGTGCCGACATAGACCAAGCTCCACTTGTGCTGCAAGGCATCCGCGGGCGCCTGCTGGCCCTGCGTATCGACCAGCGACAAGGCCGGCAGCGGCCGCGCGGGTGCGATCAGCTGGCCGTAGTTGGTGAATTCGGTTGGATGCAGTTGCGGCAGAAAGCGAAAATAAATCCAGGCCGCAATGAACGGCAGCAGGAACAGTCCGGCGAGAATCAGGAAGGTGCGGCGGTTGCGCGGCGCGGTGTCAGTCATGGTGTTCGCTTCAGGTTGAGCTTGATGAAAATTCCGAGCAAGGTTGCGGCGAACGCGAACCACTGCGCGGCGTAACCGTAGTGTCGTGCCGGAGGCATCTCCGCCGGCAGCGCACGCCAGCCGCGCGCGAAGCCGCCGGGTGCATCCGGTGCCAGCAACAGTTCGCCGGCGATCACCTGCTCACCGTACAGGCAATGCAGATCTTCGACGGTCGGATAATCGACGATGCGCGGCCACGGCCTGGCGGCCGCGGCCGGCTGCACGCATTCGCCCTTGCCAAGACGCATCGCCGGCCGTGGCAGTGCGCGCCAATAGCCGCTGATCGAAACCAGGCCGGCCGGTGTCGGCAAGGCGGGCAGTTCGCTACGCACACCGCTCTGCGGCAGCCAGCCGCGATTGACCATCAGCAGCGCGCCGTCGGCAAGCCGCAGCGGAGTCCAGACGTCATAGCCCGGCTTGCCGGCCAGCACCTGGCCATCCAGCAGCACCTGGTGTTCGCTCAGGTATGCGCCCTGCGCCTGCGCCGCCTGCGGTTCCGCACGCGCCAGCGCGGCGGATGCAGCACTCAGTGTCATCGGCGCATGCTGTTGCGCGGCATCATATTGCGCCAGCAGCGCCTGCTTCTGCAGTCCGCGCGAGACCTGCCAGTAGCCTGCGGTCAGCAACAGGCCGCAGCCGGCCGCGGTGGCGAATACCGACCACAGCGGCGGTCGAAAGGTCCAGGCCATGGTCGTGCCTCAGGCCCGCGCCGCGCGACGGTATCTTCGTGCCGCAGCTGTCTTTAACATGGCCGCAAGCCTACCTGCTCTCTCGCTCATGATTCCCAAGCTGATCATCGTCGTGCTGCTGCTGGCGATCGTCGTGTCGCTGTTCTCGGGACTGACGTTCCTGCTGCGCGATTCGAGCCAAAGCCGGCGCACGGTCTGGGCGCTGACGATACGCGTCGGCCTGTCGGTGACGCTGGTGTTGTTCCTGCTGCTGTCGCTATACATGGGTTGGATCAAGCCGCATGGGATTGGACACTAGCGAAGCGCTGCTTCGCTAGTGTCCAATCGATCGAGCAGGGATGCGCGCGTCGGATTTGAGGAAGCCACGCCGCCTCACCACGGACGGCAAACGGAGGCCTAAACGAATCCGGGCGCCTCTCGGCGCCCGTTTCGCGAATCAGAGAATGTAGACGAAGATAAACAGGCCGACCCAGACCACGTCGACGAAGTGCCAGTACCAGGCCACGCCTTCGAAACCGAAATGGCTTTCCGGTTTGAAGTGTCCGAACAGCAGGCGGCCGGTGATCGAGATCATCATGATGGTGCCGAGCGTCACGTGCAGGCCGTGAAAGCCGGTCAGCATGAAGAAGGTCGAGCCATAGACGCCGGAACCGAGCGTCAGATTCAGTTCCTTGTAGGCCTCGATGTACTCAGTGGCCTGACAGAACAGGAAACTGCTGCCGAGCGCGATCGTCACCAGCATCCACAGGATGCAAGCGCGGCGATGCGCGTCTTTCAGCGCGTGGTGCGCCATCGTGATGGTCACGCTGCTGGTCAGCAGCAGGCAGGTATTGACCAGCGGCAGCTTCCACGGCGAGATCGTCTCGAAGGTACCGCCGACATGGCCGGGGCCATTGGTCGGCCAGGCGGCGTCGAAATGCGGCCACAGGACGGCGTTGGTGATGAGCCCCTTCTCGCCTTCGCCGCCGAGCCAGCCCACCGACAGCGTGCGGGCATAGAACAGTGCGCCGAAGAACGCGCCGAAGAACATCACTTCGGAAAAAATGAACCAGCTCATGCCCCAGCGATAGGTGCGGCTGACCTGGTCGTTGTAGAAACCGCCCTCGCTTTCCAGCGCGACGCCGCGGAACCAGCTGAAGATGATGAAGATGGCGATCGCGACGCCGGTGCTGATCATCGCCGTGGTCGGAATCGCGCGGTCTTCCAGATAGCCGGAAACGCCGTAGACCGTCAGGATCAGCGCGAACGTCAGTGCGAACGGCCAGGCGCTCGGCTTCGGCACGAAGTAGCGGCTCAGATTAGGTGTGGCATGCGCGTCGGTAGCCATGGCTGGATCCTTGGATTCTGTTTGGTTTGACTTACTGACTTAAGACTTGGGCTTGACGGCGCTCTGCGCCAACTGGGTGACATCGAAAAACGTATACGACAGCGTGACGGTGTCGACATCCCGCGGCAACTCGGGGTCGAGCATGAAACGTACCGGCATCTGCTTTTCCTCGTTCGCCGCGAACGGCTGCCGCTCGAAGCAGAAGCATTCGGTCTTGTGCAGATGCTTGGCGGCATTCCACGGCACCACGCTCGGCACCGCCTGCCCCACCACCGCATCGTCCTGCTGATTCTTCGCGGTGAACATCACCGTGTACAGCTTGCCGGGATGCACCTTGAGCTGCGGTTGATTCGCCGCGAAGCTCCAGATGCGACCGCCGTTGACGGTGGTCAGAAACTGCACCGTCACTTCGCGGCTGACGTCCTCGTGCTCCTGCACGTTCGACGCCACCAGCATGTTCTTGTCCTTGCCGTTCAGATTGGTCAGCTGGCACAGCGCGTTGTACATCGGCACCAGCGCGAAACCAAACCCGAACATGCCGGCAACCACCAGCAACAGCTTGCCCGTCGTGTAGCGGCGTGTGCGGCGGCCGCTTTGCACTTTCGAACTTTCCGGCTCAACCGCCACGATGGCTCACCGCGAAGAAGAACGCGACGTAGAAGCCGAGCGCAACGATCGCCAGCAGCAGCGCGCTGCGCAGGTTGCGCCGACGGGCCGATGGCCCTGGCTTGAGCTGCGATTCGCGTTGTTGTGATTCATTCACCGGCGTCTCGATCGCAGATCCTTAGTGCGCGTGTGCCGCGGCCGCGTTGCCATGCACCGGCATGCCGTCGTCACCAACCAGCGGCGGATCTTCGAAGGTGTGGTACGGCGCCGGGCTCGGCACTGACCATTCCAGACCGGTGGCACCTTCCCAGACCTGCGCGGTGGCATTGCGCGTGCGGCCGAACCAGCCATAGCAGCAGGCGAGTACGTTGCCGATGAAGATGAACTGCGCAATGAAGAAGCCGAACGCGCCGACCGTCGACACCATGTTGAAGTCGGTGAATTGCACCGCGTAGTCCGGGATACGGCGCGGCATGCCGGCGAGCCCTAAGAAGTGCTGCGGGAAGAAAGTCACGTTGATGAAGATCGCCGACAGCCAGAAGTGCCACTTGCCCGCGGTCTCGTTATACATGCGGCCGGTCCATTTCGGAATCCAGTAGTAGATCGCCGCGATGATCGAGAACACCGCGCCCGGCACCAGCACGTAGTGGAAGTGCGCCACCACGAAGTAGGTGTTGTGGTACTGGAAATCGACCGGTGCCAGCGCCAGACTCAAGCCCGAGAAGCCGCCGATCGAGAACAGGAAGACGAACGCGATCGCGAACAGCATCGGCGTTTCGTAGGTCAGCGAACCCCTCCACATCGTCGCGATCCAGTTGAATACCTTTACGCCGGTCGGTACTGCGATCAGCATCGTGCTGAACATGAAGAACAGTTCGCCGGCGAGCGGAATGCCGACGGTGAACATGTGATGCGCCCAGACGATGAAGCTCAGGAAGGCGATCGAGGCCACCGCGTAAACCATCGAGGCATAGCCGAACAGCGGCTTGCGCGCGAAAGTCGGAATGATCGACGAGACGATGCCGAACGCCGGCAGAATCATGATGTAGACCTCCGGATGGCCGAAGAACCAGAAGATGTGTTCGAACATCACCGGGTCGCCGCCGCCTGCCGCGTTGAAGAAGCTGGTGCCGAAGTATTTGTCGGTCAGCAGCATCGTCACCGCGCCGGCGAGCACCGGCATCACCGCGATCAACAGGTACGCCGTGATCAGCCAGGTCCATACGAACAACGGCATCTTCAGCAGCGTCATGCCGGGCGCGCGCATGTTGAGGATGGTGACGACGACGTTGATCGCGCCGGTGATCGACGAGATGCCCATCATGTGGATCGCGAAAATCAGGATCGGGAACGAGTTGCCGGTCTGCAGCACCAGTGGCGGATAGATCGTCCAACCACCGGCCGGCGCGCCGCCCGGCAGGAAGAAGGTCGACAGCAGCATCGTGAAAGCGAACGGCAGCAGCCAGAAGCCCCAGTTGTTTACTCTTGGCAAAGCCAGATCGGAACAGCCGATCATCATCGGCACCATCCAGTTGGCGAGGCCGACGAAGCCGGGCATGACGCCGCCGAAAATCATCACCAGCGCATGCATCGTGGTGAACTGGTTGAACAGCTCGGGATCGACGAACTGCAGGCCGGGCTGGAACAGCTCGGCGCGGATCACCAGCGACATCAGGCCACCGATGAAGAACATCGTGAACGAGAAGAACAGATACAGCGTTCCCAGGTCCTTGTGGTTGGTGGTCTTGATCCAACGCATGATGCCCTTGTCCGGACCGTGCGCGTGGTCGTCGTGCCCATGATCGTGGGTGTGAGCGTCGTCGTGAGCGTGTTCGTGTGCCATGAGATGAATCCTCGAACCCAATTAATGCGTAGGTTGATGCGTTATTTGTTGCTTACTTGCCGCGCAGTGCGGCGACCTGATCGGCCTGCACTTCGCCGGCGTGGTTGCCCCAGGAATTGCGCTCGTAGGTGGCGATCGCAGCGATTTCGTCGTCGCTCAGCATCGGCCCGAACGGCGGCATCGCATTCTTGCCTTTCAGGATCTGGCTGACGTGGGCAGCGGCCGGACCGGTGACGACCTTGTCGCCGACCAGCGACGGGAACGTCGGCGGCATGCCCTGGCCGGCGGCCTGATGGCAGGCGGCGCACTTGCCGGCGTATAGCGTCGCACCGGCCTTCATCAGATCGTCTTTGCTCTTCTTGCCGCCGGCAGCCGCCGGTGCCGCAGAAGCGAGCTGCGCAGGCGCGCTTGCGGGCGACGGCACTGCGCTCCGCGCAGGTGTTGCGGGCAACGGCGCCGGAGTTGCCGCAGCCGGTGCAGCGGCATCGGTCGCGGTGGCCGGCGCAGCCGATGCCACTTGCGTACCCTTCTTCGAGGCCAGCCAGGCGTCGTAATCGGCCGCAGACCGCGCATCGACGACGATCGGCATATAGCCGTGATCGCGGCCGCACAGCACGGTGCACTGGCCGCGGTAGACGCCGACTTCGTCGATCTTGGTCCACATTTCGTTGATGTAGCCCGGAATGGCGTCCTTCTTGATCGCCAGATCCGGCATCCACCAGCCATGGATCACATCATTGGCGGTCAGCAGGAAGCGCACTTTCTTGCCGATCGGCAACACCAGGTAGTTGTCGACGTCATGCAGATAGTTCGGCACGGTCTTCGGATCGATGCCCGAATGCAGCTGACGCGCGATGTTGGCATCGGCTTTCAAGGTGCTGAAGAAGCTGACGCCCTGATCGACGTATTCGTATTGCCACTTCCACTGATAGCCGGTGATCTTGACGGTCAGCTCAGAGTTGCTGGTGTCGTATTCCTGGATCAGCGTCTTCGCCGCCGGCACTGCCAGACCGATCAGGATGATGAACGGAATGATGGTCCAGATGATCTCGATCACGGTGCTTTCGTGGAAGTTCGCCGGCACCGGATGCTTCGAGCGGCGGAACGCGAACAGCG
Source organism: Nevskia sp. (assembly GCA_028291645.1). Taxonomy (GTDB): domain Bacteria; phylum Pseudomonadota; class Gammaproteobacteria; order Nevskiales; family Nevskiaceae; genus Nevskia. Next base: position 3,591 of record JAQGNU010000109.1, on the reverse strand, counting down.
AGTAGAACATTACGCCGAACACGACCACACCGATCGCGACACAGAAATAGAAGCCGAGCATGTGTAGGCGGAACACATCGCGGCTGACCTGGGTCACGCCGCTGGGCATCGCCCAGTAGGCCTTGTCCATGGTGTCTGCCGCAAATGCGCTGGCGCTCCCGAACAACATGGCGCAGACCACGCCCAAGCGGCACAGGACGCCGCTTAACTTGGTGCTCGAACTCAGCATCACCCTCTCCAAAAAAGTCCCGAAAATTTTGCAGTTCACGTCGTTGTTCAATTTGCGTCGTTCAATTCTGCAACCAGCTCTCTACCGGTGCGGCTTGCCGTACTGGCGCCCGCCAACCGGGGTGAATCAATTCGCGCATGCGTACCGCGATACGCTCACGCTCGGCGTCGGTGAGGCAATGCCCCAACTCGACGCTTTGTCCGCCGCAACTCAAACACAGTCGCGTCGGACTATTGCGATACGGCCCCGCTTCCACCACGACGCGCGTACCCACGCGCGACAGCGTGAGCTTCGCAGCCGCACCGCGCCCGGCCATGCCGAACGCGATAGCGATCGTTGCCGCTTCAAAACTCACCACCTCGCGGTAAGCGTTACGGCGCAGACTATGCGCCAACGCCAGGCCCACCGCTGCCAGCTCCAAACCTGCGAACGGAAGAATCGGCCAGAAACCTTCCAGCGCGAAGAAACCGCCGATCGCCAGGGATATGGTCCCCAACAACCCCATGAACATCCATGCTTGAGCCCTGGTCAGCGAGGCGTTCGGCCCGATAACCAAGTGTGTGCATAGCGGTGATGACATCGGGAGACTTCTCATCTGCCCGCGCGCAACCAGGCGAGCGGCACCAATGAACTTCAATATTTTACGTCTGCGCTGCGGATGGCGTAAAGCAAAACCGCGGTGGATGACGTAAAGCCAGGGCCGGCCGCCGCCCTCGCCGCGCTTTCAAATCGTATCGACCGCGGCCAGTTGCGCGGCCGTGCGCGCCGCATCGGCGTCTGCGGTCACGGTGCCGAGCAAGGGCGCCGGCAGTCGCGTGCGCAGGCTTTCGACGATCTGGTCCGTGGCATCGACCACCGGCGGCAACAGATTGGCGACCCAACCGTGCAGCAGCGTGCGCGACCGGATCGCTTCGGCCGACAGCAGCGCGTGATTGATGCAGCCGAGTCGGATGCCGACCACCAGCAGCACCGGCCAACGGTGTGCGGCGACCCAGTCGGCAAAGCTGCTTTCCGCGTCCAGCGGCACCAACCAGCCGCCCGCACCTTCGATCACCACCCGATCATGGCGCTCGCTCAAATGCTTGTACGCCGCGTCGAGCTGCGCCAGCTCGATGCGCTGGCCGGCCGCGCGCGCCGCCAGATGCGGCGCGATCGGCGCTGCGAAGCAGTAGGGATTCACGGCGTCGTAGCTCAAGCCCGGCGTGGATGCCGCGAGCAGCGCCAGCGCGTCGTCGTTGCGCAAGCCTGCCGATGTCGCGACGGCGCCGGCGGCGACCGGCTTGAAGCCCGCCGCGCGCCAGCCGCGCGCGCGAAAGTTGTCCAGCACCCCGCAAGCGATACGGGTTTTCCCTACACCGGTATCGGTACCGGTGATGAACAGCGTGCCCGTCGCCGCGCTCATATGCCAGCGATCGAGGCCTCGGCCTGGAGCGCCGCTTGACGCACGGCGGCAACAGGTTGCGCGTCCAGCGTCGCCAGTCCAGCGGCGATCGCATCGAGCAAGTCTTCGATCTGCGCGCGCGTATGCGTGGCCGAGAGCGTGATGCGCAGACGCGCGGTTCCTGCAGGAACCGTCGGCGGACGGATCGCAGCGACCCAGAGACCGCGTTCGAACAGGTAGCGCGACAAGGCGATAGCACGCGCTTCGTCGCCGAGAATCAGCGGCAGGATCGGCGTCGGCGTGGCCGCTGCCGCGCCGTCGAGGCCGATCGCAATCCCGCGCATCGCTGCACCCGCGCGCAACTGCGCAATATTTGCGAACAACTGCTGGCGCCGTTCGGGCTCGCTGCGGACGATGCGCAGCGCGGCGCGCGCGGCGGCCGCAATCGCCGGCGGCGGCGCAGTCGAGAACACCCAGCTGCGCGCACGCTGAATCAAGGTTTCGATCAGCGCTTCCGAGCCGGCGACGAAGGCTCCCGCCGCGCCGAGCGATTTGCCCAGCGTGGCAACGTAGATCGGCACATCGTCGACATCAAGATCTGCAGCTGCAACGCTGCCGCGTCCATCCGGGCCGAGCACGCCGAAACCGTGCGCGTCGTCGATCATCAGCGTGGCCTCGTGCGCGCGGCTGAGTGCTGCCAGCGCCGGCAGGTCGGCGCAATCGCCATCCATGCTGAATACCGCGTCGCTGACGACAAACTTGGTGCCGTGCGCGCTGCCTGCTTGTTCGAGCGCTGCAGCGAAGGCCGGCAAGTCTGCATGCGCAACGCGCCGATACTCCGCACCCGACAAGCGTCCGCCGTCGATCAAGGACGCATGATTGAGTTCGTCGGCAAGCAGCACATCGCGCTTGCCAAGCAGGCCGCGCAGCACGCCGAGATTCGCCGCCCAACCGGTCGAGAACAGCAGCGCGCGCGGGCGGCCGAGAAAATCCGCCAACTCCTCCTCGAGCCGCGCATGTTCGAGGTTGTAACCGGAGATCAGTGCCGAGGCGCCGCTACCGGTGCCGCCCTGTGCGAGCGCCTGGCGCGCGGCTTCGGCAACGCGCGGATCGGCCGCCAGACCGAGATAGTCATTGCTACAGAAATTGATGCAGCAGCGGCCGTCGACCTTGAGCAAGATCCCGTGCGCACCTTCGACGACTCTGCGGGTGCGGTACAGATTGGCCTGCCGCAGCCGCGCCAGTTCAGCGCTGAGTCTGGCTTCGAACGCTGCACTCATCGCGCAGCTTCAGCCGCCGCAGGCGACTTCGACCTCGGTGGTTACACGTGTTTCCGGATGGATGCCGAGTCGCGCGAACAGCGCGCGGTCACGCTCGTTCTGCGGGTTGCCGGTGGTCAGCAGACGCTCGCCGTAGAAAATCGAGTTGGCGCCGGCGAAGAAACACAGCGCCTGCAGCTCGTCGTTCATCTCGGTGCGGCCGGCCGACAAGCGCACATACGAAAGCGGCATCAAAATGCGCGCGACCGCGATGGTGCGGACGAATTCGAACGGATCGAGCTTGGCCGCATCGCCGAGCGGCGTCCCCGGCACTGCGACCAGTTCGTTGATCGGCACGCTTTCCGGTTGTTGCGGCAGGTTCGCCAGCGTGCGCAGGAATTCGGCGCGATCCGCATCCGATTCGCCCATGCCGACGATGCCGCCGCAGCAGACCTTGACGCCGGCCGCACGCACATTTTCCAGTGTGTCGAGGCGATCCTCGTAGGTACGGGTGCTGATGATCTCGCCGTAATACTCCGGCGAGGTGTCGAGGTTGTGGTTGTAATAGTCGAGCCCGGCTTGCGCCAGCTGCTCGGCCTGGTGCGGTTTCAGCATGCCGAGCGTGACGCAGGATTCCAGACCCAGCGCTTTCACTTCGCGCACCATCGCCGCAACTTTTTCCAGATCGCGGTCTTTCGGCGAACGCCAGGCCGCGCCCATGC
>JAQGNU010000066.1 GCA_028291645.1 Nevskia sp. | reverse complement strand
TTCGATTCAATGCCGCCATCGAACCATCTGCACTATGGATAGGACAGGCGAGTTCTATCCATAGTTCGTTTGCCGCCAATGCGGTTACAGACTGTTGCGCAATCATTCCTCCTCGCTTCCATCGCCGATAATGCGAGGCCGCTCGAAAGTCCCAAGGCAAGGTCTATCCTAGTGTTTCAAGCATCGTTTCGTTCACTCGCCGCTGCAGCAAGTTTTCTTGCATCGACCTGCGTATTCGCCGCGGTGGGCAATCAAAGCGCGCAGGAGGCATTCATCGACAGTGCGCGCGCCGCCATCAGTCAGTGCTCGCAAGTCCGCGAAATGGATGTCTCGGCGCAGCAACAGATGAACGCCGTCAAAATCGCGCAGCGAGAATTACAGGCATCCGGCAACGAAAATCAGCAGATCGAAACGGTCGACGAAGCATCCTTGTCGATCACCGAAAAATTTCCGCTGTGCCGACAAGCCGTGCGGCGGGCGCTGCTGCCGCGGGCCAAAAGTTTCATCGGCTCGTTCAAGGACGCGGCGCAGAAAAGACAGGCGCAGGCGATGGTTACGCAGTGGCTCGCGGCCGTGGATGCGATTCGGTCGCGGACGGCAGACCACGAGACCGAAAACTTCGAGAGACTGGCCAACCGCCTGGTTACCGAAATGCAGTGATGCGCTGATCGTGGCGGCGCGATCCGCTAGGCGGACGAGCCGCGCAGCAATGAATCCTCAGGCTTTGGGTCGGTTCAAAACCGGAATTGTTTCAGTTCTATCGGGAACTGCTTTGAAGATGCCGCAGCCGGCTCGTCGCTGATCGGCCGCTGCCCGGCTTGTTTCACCGCCGCACACACCGGCCAGGCCAGCACGCCGAGTACTGCCACCAACAGGCCGCCGGATGGCCAGTAGCCCCAGGCCGACGAATATTCCCACCACGGCAGCAAGGCCCCCATGCCTGTGAATGCCATGACGAGGATACATACGGTGGGAAAGCTGATCATGGTCACAATCGCAGATCCGGTGTCGAGCGCGGGTGCCGTCTCAGTACCGATTTTGCGGCGCTTGCAGCAGGCCTGACTGTCCGCTAGCGCACAAGAGCATTTTTCGATGAACCCGCTGGCCGATCGCAATCAATGTCGGTGGAATCGCTGCGCGCCGCTAAGCAATCTAATGCGCGATCAGCTGCGCCGACTGGTTCACGATGCAGGTTCTGAGCTGTGCCTCGGCCGAGTCTGGCGGATATTGCCTCTGGCACTCCTCCGCATAGCCGGCCAGCGCGACCGACCGCCCCGGATCGTGCGTGCCCGGCGCGCTGATCAGACAGGCGCTGCTGCCGAGGTACCTCAGCGTCGCCGGCTGCAGATTCTTGTGGGCATAGACGAACTTGGCCGAATCGTTGCGGTGCGAGAGCGCAAAATCCACTGCGCTGCGCTCATCCAGCGTTGCGACCAGACCCTGGTATTGGGTGTAGACCCGGTTCACCGCGACCCGGGTCGGCTGCCCGGCATCGCGCAAGCGCGCCAGATCCTGAAACAGCAGTCCATCAATCTTGCAATTCAAAGCTTCGGGGCGGTCTGCGTCATCCGGTGGCGAGGATGCGCATCCATGCAACAGGAATATCGAAGTCGCCGCCGCGATGAGATAGCGCTGCATAACTCCCCCTTTCCGCGTGCACTGATTTCCACCCCGACAGAGCGACCGGGTTCACTGTCGATGGTGCAAGCCTGCAAAAACATCCAGCAGCACCGCGCATCGACCGCTTAATCCCCCCAGGCGCTAGAGACCTCGGCGATCTTGTTCAGTTTAACCTTGTAATCCTCGTACTCACCCGGCGGCGCCACTTTCTGCCGTTGCCGCGGCGGCAGCTGCGTGACCGTCGAACTCAAATAGGCGATACGTGGGTAGATGAGCTGCATGTAGGAGGCGAAGTCCTTGCACATCGAGCGATCGGATTTTCTAGCGCCGGCTTCGCACTGGAGCGCCTTTTTATAGCCAACGTCGACCTTGCTGGACAGTTCCTGCCAGTCGCCTCTGGGGTCGTTGTTTTCCCGCGCATAGGCCAGTTGACTGAAACTCGACAAGCTCAGAATCACCAGCAGCAATCTTGATATCACTTTCCCCTCATCCCGTTACATCGTTGGTCCCTATCAGGGAATTCGTTAAAGCCCGATCGGGCATCTCTGGCCCCACGGCGCACCAAGCTGAACACCGGCTTGCAGCCTTGACCAGTCCCTCAACGGCGGACTTGGCGGGCACCTTGACACTCGCTCGTGCTCACTTTCCGCTATGCAGACGGGCCGGCGCAAGTCCTCGCCTCAAGAGCGGAAACACCGACGGGGCCGGCCGCGGTGTTTCGCTGCGGCGAATCGAGAGCCTGGGCGATCCTGCGCATCCACGATGGTAGCGCGCAGCCCGCCAAGCCTCGGAGTGGAACATGGCGGCCAAGTTATGGTCTGATGGTAACGAAACTTCGTCGTTTCGGCCTATGGAGATTTCCGATGAAATTCGCCCCCGTATTCCTCGCCGGCTTTGCCTTGCTGTCCGCTGCGGACGCATTCGCGCGGGATAGCTCAGAGAAAATTCCGGCTCCGGTATTGGAACTGAGGCCAGCCGGCACTTTGCCGACCGCAGTCGCAGTGGTCAAAAGTTCGCCGATCCCTGCGCCGACGGTCGAAGTCGTGCCGCAGGCGCAGACCACGTCGAGCTATGAGAACTACAACGTCGATGCCCGTGGCACCACCCAGGCGGATTATTCGCGCAACCCCAGCGTTAGCGTAGTTCGCTAAAGCCTCTTCTGACCGGCAGATCCAATCGCCCGTCATTCGAAGCCGACTGGGTCCGGAGGGTTGTTGCGGAACCGGTGATAGCAGTGATTTATTTTGGCGGCGGCGCTACCACCGGTTCTGAATCGCGACAACTCGCTCGGCACAATTGCCAGTCTCGAGCAGACGCTGCGCCTGCAGCACGATTTCATCCGTTGCAATGCCGCGCAGATAATCGCACGGTGGAGATTTGCTGAGCACCAGCGCGTGCTGGATGCCGCGCGGCGCCCATTGCCCGAGTTGCGCGTTCCGATAAAACCAACTGATCGAGGGCGTACCGGCGAGCCAGGCTAAGTGCATCGAGCCGGTATCGCCGCTGAGGTGAAGCGCCGCCCGGCGGATCAGCATCAACAGCTGAGCCGCATCGAGCGTGCCGCGAAATACCCGCCAGGGCGTAAACGGCAATGCATCGAGCAATCGTGCAGCCGCAGCGCATTCGCGTGGATCGCCCGAACAGGAAATCACCAGCCGATAGTGCGGGAACGATTCGCGCAATCGAATCAGCACCTGCAGCATTTGCGCGGGCGCCAACTCGCGATGGGTGCCACTGGTGTAAGGACTGATGTGGATGTAGCGCTGCGCTTCAAGTCCTTCCAGTTCCGGCGTCCATCGCTCTGCCGCCGCGTTATTGACCAGATTGAAAACCGGCTGCGGTGTGGTGAACCCCGCGCTCTGCACGCATTTCCATTTCTGCAGATACATCGGCTCTTCAAGAAACGGATATTCCATCACCTCGGTGTTGAGCCAGCGCCAGCCGCGCCGTTCGATTTCCATCGGTTTGCGTCCGAGGCGCCGACGGGCGCCGCTGACGCGGCCGATGATGCAGGAGCGATTGGAGCCCATCAGGTTGATCGCGACGTCATAGTCTTGCGCGCGAATACGCGCTGCCATACGCCAATCCTCAGCCAACAGACTTTTGCTCTTGCCGCAATACGGCCAAACATGATCGATCCACGGAGTGAGGCTGAGCAAACTGATCCAGGGCGCACGCACGATGCAATGTAGCTCTGCCCGTGGATACTCCTGGCGCACTGCCCACATCGCCGGCAGCGAATGCACCACGTCGCCGAGGCCGCCGATATCGATCAGCAAGACTTTATTTGCGCCGCCGGTGCACGCGGCAAAATCTGATGCGACTTGACGGTAGGCTTGGGCCAACGAGAGCGTCCGGCTTTGCATTGCTCCGGATATCTATACACATGGAATCTTACGAATCTCTTAACCTGACGAAGATCCACCCAATCTTTACCTGACTACCTGAGCGAACTCGGCGCAAATCAAGCCGCGTGTTACGCTGATCTCCACACCCACTCTGGCAGAGAATCTCATGGCAGCAACCCGCAAAGAGACCGCATTGGCAAACAAGAAAGCGCGCAAGGAAAAAAAAGCCGCTGCACGCGCGCCGATCAAGAAGTAAGCTGCGGTAGCCGTTGGGCGAATCGCCGAGCGGATTGCCGATAGATGCAAAAGTAGTACGGCCCGCCGAGTGCGGGCTCTTTTTTGAGCGAGCGCCGCGTCGGCGATTACGCAGTCAGCTCTGCAGGGCGCTGTTTCACGGAAGCTATCGCTCTTCGACCGGTTCGTCGTCGCCCAGCGCGGCATCGCTCAAATCCGCCTCTTCCGATTCGGCCTCCAATTCTGTCTCCGGCTCTGCATCGATATTGGTTTCCGGAATCGGTAATTTGTAGCGCAGCCGCACCAGGCTTTCGCGGCCGGCGCCGGTCATCACGGTCGAGCCGTCGCCGCGCGCCAGTACCCAGCCGCGCGCGCGCAGCCGTTCCAAAACTTCGCCAGGAATCTCCAGGCGCGCGCGCGCGGCGTTCAGCTTTTCCATCCATTCGACTTCGGCGTCGCTGATATCACTCATGATCATGTCCCCTTTTGGGCAGGTCACAGACTATAGAAATTTTGATCGGTGCTCGCGCTGCGCCCACCCGCGCCGAGTGCGCATCGGCAGCGGCAGTGCGTGGGAATCATCCGCTCGGCAATGCTGGGATACACCACCGCCCCGGGCTCCACTCCGGCAAAAAAAAGCGCCGGCACGCGGGGAACGCGCCGACGCTCTACGGCGGTACCGACATCGGGGGAATGCGGCACCGCAAAGCCAAGGGACATTAGGGAGTGAAACGCCCTCGACTCCCTTATGGCAGCGCCATGGGCACGAAGTTCCCGTACCGATCAAATCTTTTAATCGGGTCAACTCTTCGACTGACTTAGTTGATTTGAAAGAAAAAAGACACCAGGTCAGACGATGGGCACTTCGTCGATGCGGGCGCCGCCCCAACCGAGCGAACCGAGAAAGATCATGTAGGCCATCTTTGGATTCGGCTCCAGCACTTCACCGGTTTCCGTCCAGACGCGGAACACCGCCTCCTGCTTTTCCCGAACCTGCACTGCCTTTGCGCGATCCAGATGCACGCGCTGCTCCCGCAACAAATCGATCTCGCGTCGATAAGCTTTGTTGGCAAAGACATAGACGATCACTTTGAATTTCTCCTCCCGCAAGACCGCTCTGTTATTAGATGTAGACCACACTTTTATTAGACGCCTTGCCGACCTGATGAGCCAATCAGCTCGGATGATCGGGCCTCGCCAACCGATATGCGGCGGAAAACATCGAGGACGATTTCTACAGCACAATTAGCGCGCCTGGAGAACGAAAAATCGCACTTGATATGACCATCCGCTTGAGCACTCTTGCCGCGTGAACATCAGCTATCGATTCAGTTTCCAGGACGGGACTCAGCAGCGCATCAATGTCGATCTGCTGCGCAACGCCGAGGGTGCTGCCCCCGGTCAAACGATGCGGGCGGCGCCGGCGCCGCTGCCGGGCTGGACGCGGCTGGACTTCCAGCAGTGTCCAAACTGTCCGCTCAGTGCGGCACAGCATGCGAACTGTCCCGCGGCGGCGGACCTGGCGCCCACCATCGGTGCCTTCGCCAACATCATTTCGTACGCGGAAGCGCGGGTCGAAGTGGAAACACCGGAGCGCACCATCAGTCGTGATTGCCAGGTGCAGCAGGCACTCAACTCGCTGGTGGGTCTGATCATGTCCACCAGCGCCTGCCCGATCCTGGGACGCATGCGCGGCCTTGCAAGAACGCATCTGCCGTTCGCGACCATCGAGGAGACCTTGCTGCGCAGCGTCGGCAGCTATCTGGTTGGCCAGTTGGCGCTGCAGCAGCAGGGCGGCGCGCCCGATTGGCAGCTGGCGGGTCTGAAAGCACACTACGCCGAACTGGAAGTGCTGAACCGTGCATTCAAGCAGCGCGTCAATGCCGCCACAAAGGAAGACGCCGTGCTGAACGCGATCAGCACCTGGGGCGTGCTGTCGACCGGGGTCGGCCTTTCGCTGGATGACCTATTGAGCGATCTGACGCCATTCCTCACCACCACGGGCTGGCCGGCGACCGCTTGAAATCCTTGCGCGAAGGTGGCGATAGATCGGCTCAATCCGCTGTCGAACGTAGACCCGAAGGAGAATTCCGCTGATGAACGAATTGGATTTACTGGTCGCGATGAAAAGCTATATCGAAGCTTCCGAGGAAACCATCGCCAGTCTCAGCGGCGACGATCGCCCCGGCATCAAGCGCGATGTCGTCGGCGGCATGCCGCCGTTGTACGAGGAGATTCTGCGACGACTATTGCGCGCTCAATCCGCTACGGCGCCTGCTGCGAAGTGATCCAGAACCGTCGCAGATGTTGAACGGTGGCGTTATCGTCTGGAACCAGCAGCTGCTGGTGTACCGCCGCGCGGCGGCTGGCTGGCACGCGCAGTACCTCGGCGACGACCATCCGCTAGCGGTCGCCGGCGAGTTGCTGGCAGCCATCGAAGCCGATCAGCAGCGGCAGCAGCAGAAGCGATTGAGCGACGCCGCAGACTGAGCGTGCGGTCGCGAATGGAGCAATCTCGCCGAACGAAATAGTTAATTGCGCTTGCTGCATATCGCAGCAGCAAGCGCGCGTCGGCCACCATAGGGCGACGGCGCTACATCATCAATCGGCGCATGAGCCTTACCTGGCCGACTTGATATCTGCACATCCAGGCTTTGCTTTTGTTCTTGTAGCAGCAAGCACTGCGATTCCAGCTAGATTTGCCGCAGAAAGCCGAATCCTCTGTCATTGTGCCCCGTCCGTCTGCGCACTCCCCCTGCTCCGATGTGTTGCGGGTATGGTCCAGTCACATCCAACCGGACTGGCAGTTTTTAACGGCACTTGTATCGCTTCGCACGGTTGATCGTCATCACGACTTCATTGCTTTTAAAGACTGCATCACTGGGGGAAGACTCATGAACAACAAAATTTTTTCGCGCACGCTGCTCGCAATCGCCACCGGCAGCATCGCAGCACTCGCAGTGCTGCCGGCGCTGGCCAGCACCGACAAGACCGCAACTTTCAATGTCACCTTGAGCGTCAGCAGCGACTGCTCGATCAGCGCCACCGATCTGGCTTTCGGCGTCGCGGACAGCACGCTGGCGACAGCTCCGATCAATCACAACACCAATCTCACGGTGACCTGCACGACCGGCACCGGCTATACGCTGAGCCTGGATGCGGGTTCGGTCGGCACCTCGACGATTGCTGCGCGTCAGATGGCAGGCGTCACCGCCACCAACAAGGTGCGCTATCAGCTTTACACCAATAGCCCCGGCGGCACGGTTTGGGGCGACGGCACCGGCGGCAGCGGCACCGTGCCCGGCACCGGCAATGGCTCGGCGCAGAGCATCACGATTTACGGTCAGGTTCCTGCGCAGACGATCCCGCCGGTCGACAGCTATTCGTCGGTCGAAACCGCGACGATCACATTCTGAGCGGAGCCGACGTCCGGTCAGTTCCGACGGTCATCGACCCCTGCCAATCCGGCCCGCACTGGCGCCGGATTGGTGCCGAAGCTCCTTGCATGGTCCCGCACCCGAATCCGGGTGACGGACCGCTTTTGTCTGGCGCTTGAGAATTAGCGGGAACGGAATCCATGCCTACTATAAAAATCCTGCGTGCTGGATCGCTCGGTATCTTGCTGGCGCTGATCTCGATCAGCGCCAATGCCAGCACCGCCACCAACACGTTCCTCGTGCAAATCACGCTGACGGCGAGCTGCGCCGTTTCCGCCAGCACGCTCAACTTCGGATCGAGTGTCGGTGTGTTGACCACCGCGGTCAGCAACACGACAACCGTGAGCGTCACCTGTTCCAACACCACGCCTTACAACGTCGGCCTCGACGCAGGCACCGTCAGCGGCTCGCTGGTGGCGAATCGCTTGATGGCGGGCACCACGGCTGGCAACACCGGCACCACGCTGCAGTTCCAGCTGTGTTCCGATGGGACTGCCTGCAACACGGTCTGGGGCAATACGGTCGGCACCAATACGGTCAGCGGCACCGGCACTGGCGCTGCACAAGCGCTGACGGTCTACGGCAAGGTACCCATCCAGACGACGCCTAAACCGGATCTGTACCAGACTACGATCACCGCCACGGTAACGTACTGATGGACCACTCGAAGCGCAGGTGCCACGGCCACCGCTGCGATGAACAGAGCCTTTGAACGCACTGCGTCCGGTGTCGCACTCCTTGCAGCCTTGCTGTCGCAACCCGGTCTGTTCGCTGCTGAAGCCAACGGCCAGATCATCCGCACGACTACTTTCGTGGTGTCGGTGGTGGTTGATGGCGACTGCTGGATCAGCGGTTCGCGCGAGCTGAGCTTCGGCCATGTGCACGCTCAAGCCGGCGGCGGACGCTTCCCGATGACCCGGCAACTGACGCATTTCGGCGTCAGCTGCTCGCCCAGCACGCGCTACTCGCTGGCGCTAGACCGCGGCGATGTCCGCGAATCCAGCATCGCCGATCGCCTGATGGCCGCAAGCAGCGCCGGTAACCGTGACACGCTGCGCTACCAGTTGTTCACCGACGCCAATTTTTCCTCGGTCTGGGGCGACGGCACATCCGGCGGCGCCAACACGGTCAGCAGCGTCGGTAACGGTGCGACGCAGCTGTATACGGTCTACGCTGAGATTCCGAGCCAGCAGATGCCCGTCGCCGATCTCTACAGCTCGACCATCACCGCCTCGTTGTCCTTCTGATTCCGGAGTCGCAGATGAACCGCACGATCGAATTACTTTCACCGATTGCAAGGGCCGCCGCCACGCTAAGAGTCATGGCGCGCGGATTCGCCGTGTTGGCGCTTGCGATATGCCTGCCGGTCGCTGCGGCGTCGTTGCAGGTGTCGCCGGTGACGCTCTCGTTCGACACCGGCCAACCCGCGCTCGGCCTGACGCTGCGCAATACCGGCGATTCCGCCTTGACCGGCCAGGTGCGCATCTTTGCCTGGAGTCAGGACGGCAAGGACGACGTGCTGAAGGCGGTGACCGAAGGCCTCGTCGCCAGTCCACCGATGGCGACGATCGCACCGGCCGGAGAACAAGTGGTCCGCGTGGTGCGCACCAACCGGCAGCCGCAAGCGCGTGAACAGACTTTCCGTCTGCTGATCGACGAACTGCCGCCGGCACAGGGCACTGCGACGCCGGGCAGCGCTGAAGCCGGCATCAGTTTTCGCCTGCGCTACTCGATCCCGGTGTTCATCCCGGCACCGGGAATGGCGAGCGAACCCAAGCTGAGCTGGACGCTGAAACACCACGATGATGCTTGGTTTCTCGGCGTCAGCAACCAGGGCGCAAGTCATGCGCAACTGAGCGCGGTGACTTTGCGTGCCAGCGACGGCACTCGTTTCGAGGTTTCGGCCGGCTTGCTCGGCTATGCGCTGGCGGGCAGCGGTCGCGAATGGCGTCTGCCGGAAAGCTTCCGCGCTGCACTTGCCAGCAATGGCCTGCAGGTCGAAAGCACCATCAATACGCACTCCGCGCCGGCAGCAGCGGTTGCGGTCAGCGGCAATTGAACTGACGCTTGTCTTCGGCGGCGATCCCGTGTTGGTCTACAACGAAATCGATCAGCGAACTCCCATCCATGTGCCCGCGCCTTCTGTCGTCGATGCCGGGCCAGCCACAGCTGCAACCGAGCCAAGTCGAGCCGTGCGCAGCGGCCGACTGGCAAAAGCTGCGTGCGCTGATCTGCGCGGCAGGCGGCGCTTGGTCGCTGCTGGCGCCGACGCTGGCGGCGGATGACACCGGACTCACATCGCGCCCGGCGGCGACCGCCCTGACGAATGCGATCGAGGTGCCCGACGGCACGCTGTTGTTTCTCGAAGTCAGAATCAACGGCCAGCCGACGCAGTCGATCGTATCGTTTCGAGAATACGGCGGACGCCTGTTCATCGGCCGTGACGATCTGCAACAGCTCGGCATCAAGTCCGAACAACTGCAGCCTGCAGCGACTGCTGCCGATCCAAGCCGAGCGCCGTCCGCAACTGCGGGACTGGTCGGGCTCGATCAGCTCAGCGAATTGAGCTATCGCTACGATCCCGCCACGCAGTCGATCGACCTGATTTTGAGCGACCGCTTGCGCACGCCGAATGTGCTCAGCAATCGGGCAAAAACGGCGAGTGCCTGGGCGTCCTCGACCGGCGCCGTACTCAATTACGATGCCTACCTGCAATCCGATACCGACACCTTCTCCAACGCCTCGCTCACCGTGGCCAACGAGCAGCGCCTGTTCAGTGCGCTGGGCATCCTCGACAACACCGGCATCGCGCGCGCCAGCCGCGGCCAGCCGCCTTATCTGAGGCTGGATAGCGCCTGGCATTACGACAACCCGCAAGACCTCACCACCGCGCAAGCCGGCGACGTCATCTCGTCGTCCTTGAACTGGTCGCGCGCGGTCCGCCTGGGCGGCTTCCAGTACCGTCGCAATTTCGCTCTGCGACCGGATTTGATCACCTTCCCGGTGCCGCAATTATCGGGCAGCGCGGCGGTGCCTTCGGCGGTGGATCTGTACATCAACAACGTGCGTCAATTCAGTGATCAGGTGCCGAGCGGGCCCTTCGTCATCAACAATCCGCTGGCACTGACCGGCGCCGGCCAGGCGCGCTTGGTGATACGTGACGCACTCGGCCGTGAAGTCAGCACGACGCTGCCGATCTATGTCGACAACCGCATGATGGCGACCGGACTGAATGCCTATTCGATCGAAGCGGGCGTACTGCGCCGCGGCTACGGCCTGCACTCGTTCGACTACGGACAGACGCCCGCCTTCAGTGCCTCCTACCGGCACGGATTGAGCGATGCGATCACGCTCGAAGCTCACAACGAGGCCAGTGAAAGTCTGTTCAACACCGGCGCTGGCGGACTGTTGCGGCTCGGGCAATGGGGTGTGATCAATAGCGCCGTCAGCGGCAGCGCCGGCAGCAACAGCGGCTTGCAGATCAACCTGGGCTACCAGCTGATCCTGCCGGCCCTCAGCTTCAGTGCGCAGACCACGCGCAATTTCCACCGCTACAGCGACCTCGCAGCGATCGGCGCGACTGCACCGCCGCACGCATTCGATCAAATCAATCTTGCAGTGCCGCTGTTTCAAACGCAGAGTTTCGGGTTGAACTACGTCCACACCAGCAACACGCCGAACTTTGCAACGTTCGATGCGACCACAACCCCGATCGCGGGAACTCCGCTATCGACCCAGGTCAACACCGCGTCACGCATTCTGTCGATGTCTTACAGCGCACAGCTGATCAAGCGCTGCAGCCTGTTCGGCAATGCCTACCGCGATCTGAACCAAGGCGGCGTGTATGGCGTGTATGTCGGCGTATCGATCGATCTCGGACACCGTCTGGTCGGCTTCGTCAACGGCGGACGCAGTCAGGGACAGAACAACTACGGCGCCAGCCTGACCAAAACATCCGATTACGACGGCGGCTGGGCCTGGGGTTTGCAAGACAGTGAAAGCGGCTCGCTGTACTCGCGGCTGGCACACAGCACGTATCTGGGACGTTACGGCGAAGTCGGCGCCAGCGTGCAGCAGATCACCGGACAGACCAACCTATCCCTGCAAGCGAATGGCGGACTGGTGTTCATGGATGGCGTGCTGGAACCTTCGCGGCATGTCTACGACAGCTTTGCGCTGGTCTCCACCAACGGCGTCGCCGGCGTGCCTGTTCTGAACGAAAACCGGATGATCGGCAGTACCAGCGCCAACGGTCACCTGTTGATTCCGGATCTCAACTCCTATCAGCGCAATCACATCTCGATCGACACGATGGGTTTACCAGTCGACGTCAGCATTCCGATCGATTCGATCGAGGTCGTGCCGCGCGGGCAGTCCGGCGCACTGGCACGCTTCGACATTCAACGCTATAGCGCCGCAACGATCATCCTGGTCGACGCCGGCGGCGTGCTTCTGCCGAGCGGCACCCTCGTCAAGCACCGCGAATCCGGCACTAATTTCGTGGTCGGTTACGACGGGCAGGTCTTCGTCGAAGGACTACAGGAGCACAATCATCTCGACATCGGCGATAGCAAGTTGAGCTGCGGCACCAGTTTCGACTATCAGACCGGCAGCCAACGCCAGATCAGTCTGCCGACCATCGGGCCGCTGGTCTGCAAACCCAATCGAGGTCATCCTGCATGAGCGCGTCGATTCCACTCCATCGTCTGCTGAATCTGGCGCTGCTGCTGTGCCTGAGTGCAATTCCGCTCCTTCACAGTAATCGCGCACAGGCCCAAAGCTGCTCCGCCACCACCACTAGCTTGGCCTTCGGCAATGTCGATGTAGTGTCCGGGAGCACCAGCTACGGCAGCGGCAACCACAGCAGTACCAGCGCCAACATCGCAGTAACCTGCAGCGCTTCCGCGCTTATAGGCAACTTCAAATTCTCGGTCTGTATCAATATCAGTGGCGGCAGCGCCAGTTTCCGTCAAATGAGTGGCACGCCTTCCACCAACAAGCTCAATTACAACATCTACTCGGACAGTGCTCACACTACCGTCTGGGGTGCCTATCCCAGTTCGCCTGGTCCGGTGGTTGTCCCTTCGAACTTCAGCTTCGCGAGCTTGCTTTTCCTGGGGGGCAGTAGCGGCCCCACTAATGTGCCGATCTACGGTTACCTGCAATCGAGCCAGAATTCGACCGCGATCGACGACAGCTACTCGGATACCGGTCTGGTTTCCACGCTGAGCTGGAACTACAACTACAACGCTCTCGTTCCGCCGGGTAACCCCGCGCCCTGCACTTCCGGCCCCAGTGGCAGCAACGGCAGCACCAGCTTCACATTAATGTCCACCGCCACCGTCACCAATGATTGCGCAGTAAGCGCGACAACGATCAACTTCGGCAATACCGTCGGCATGCTAACGAGTCCGGTGACGACCTCCGGCACGATCACCGCAACCTGCACCAATACTGCCCCTTACACCATTGCACTAAACCGCGGCACCACCAGCGGCAGCAGTCTCAGCGATCGCGAGATGGCGGGCAGCGGCAGCGCGGTGGTGCACTATCAGCTGTATACCAACGCCAGCTACACCACGATCTGGGGCGATGGCACTGCCAGCACCAGCACTGCCAGCGGTACCGGATCCGGCGTTGCGCAGAACTATCCGGTGTACGCGCGCGTGCAGACACAGACCACGCCTGCTCCAGGGCTCTACAACGATACGATTCTGGTGACGGTCAGCTACTGAGCACCTTGGCATAGACGCCGAGGGCATCGGCGCACCATCGGCATGATGCTCACTTGACGGAGACGATGCGCAGCGCCAGTTCCAGCGCCTGCTCGTAGTTGAGCCGCGGATCGACTGCGCTGCGGTAGGCACGATGCAGATCGTCTTCGGTCAGATCGCGCGCGCCGCCGAGGCATTCGGTGACGTCTTCGCCGGTCAGCTCCAGATGCACGCCGCCGAGCCGCGAACCGCAGGCGCGATGAATTTCGAACGCCAGTTCGACTTCGCGCAGGATGTCGTCGAAGCGGCGCGTCTTGAAACCATTGCCGGCAGTCTGTGTATTGCCGTGCATCGGATCGCAGATCCACAACACCTGATGACCTTTGCTGCGTACCGCTTCGATCAGGCCGGGCAGACCTTGCGCGATCTTGCCCGCACCCATGCGATGGATCAGCGTCAGCCGGCCGGCCTCACCATCCGGATTCAGGATTTCGCAGAGCTGCTGCATCCATTCGGCGCTCATGCCGGGTCCGACTTTGACGCCGATCGGATTGCGTAGCCCGCGGAAATATTCGACGTGCGCGCCGTCGACCGCGGCGGTGCGCATGCCGATCCACGGGAAATGGGTCGACAGGTTGTACCAGCCCGGCTGACGCGGCACCTGGCGCGTCTGCGCAGCTTCGGCGCACAGCAACAGCGCTTCGTGCGCGGTATAGAAATCGACGCGATTGAAATCGCCGATGGTCTGGCCGGCCAGTGTTTCCATGAAGCGCAAGCTTTCGCCGATCGCGTCGACGCGCTCACGGTACTCGGCTGCACGCGGTGCGGCCTGTGCCCAATCGAGATTCCAATACTCGGGATGATGCAGGTCGGCGAAGCCGCCATCGATCAGGCCGCGCACGAAATTCATCGTCATCGCCGAACGCGCGTGCGCGGTCAGCAGGCGCTGCGGATCGGCAATGCGCGCGGCCGCCGTGAACTCCGGCGCATTGACCAGATCGCCGCGGTAGCTCGGCAGCGTCACACCGTCGCGGGTCTCGCTATCGGTCGAGCGCGGCTTCGCGTACTGGCCGGCGAAGCGGCCGATGCGCAGCACCGGCTGGCGCAGCCCGTGCACCAGCACCAGGCTCATCTGCAGCAGCACTTTCAACCGGTTCGCGATGATGCCGGACTCGCAATCGGCGAAGCTCTCAGCGCAATCGCCGCCCTGCAGCACGAAGCGTTTGCCGGCCTGCGCCTGCGCCAGCTGCGCCTTCAGCGCGTTGACCTCCCAGGACGTCACCAGCGGCGGCAGCCGCGCCAGATCGGCGAGTGCCGCGTCCAGCACCGCGCGATCCGGATATTCCGGCTGCTGGATCGCGACTTTCGACTGCCAGCTTTGCGGGTTCCAGCTGCTGGCGCCCGCACCCGCAACGGCGCCGGGAATGGATAGGGTGGAACTCACGAAAAGCACATGCCGGGTGATAATGGGCGGCCAGTATAAGACCTCCGCTCAGCCCTCTTCTCTCGTGTTGCCCATGACTGTGAACTCCTCCGGCGATTTCTCCGGGCACACGCCGCTGATGCAGCAATACCTGGCGCTCAAGGCGCAGTTTCCGCAGATCCTGCTGCTGTTCCGCATGGGTGACTTCTACGAGCTGTTCTACGACGACGCGCGCAAGGCCTCGCGCCTGCTCAACATCACGCTGACACGCCGCGGCGAATCCGCCGGCAGCCCGGTGATCATGGCCGGCGTGCCGCATCACCAGCTCGACAACTACCTGGCGCGCTTGCTGCGCGCCGGCGAGTCGGTGGCGATCGCGGAGCAGGTCGGCGAAGTCGCCAGCGCCGATTCATCGGCGCTTAGAACCGCGTCGGACAAAGGTCTGGTGCGGCGCGAAGTGGTGCGCATCGTCACGCCCGGCACCGCCACCGATGAGGCGCTGCTCGATCCGCGCGCGCAAAGCTTGCTCGCCGCTGCCTGCAGCGGCAATGGTCGCTATGGCCTGGCCTGGATGGAGTTGTCTTCAGGCCGCTTCAGCGTGCTCGAAACCGGCAGTCAGGGCGACTGGCTGGCGGAACTGCATCGGCTCGCACCGAGCGAGCTGCTGCTGCCGGAGGATCTGGCACTGTCGACCGAGGGCTTCGCTGGACTGCCGGCTTGCAACCGGCCGCCCTGGCATTTCGATATCGCCTCCGCACGCCGGCTGCTGACCGAACAATTCGCGACGCGCGATCTGCGCGGCTTCGGCGCCGAAGAGTTGAGTGCTGCGCTCGGTGCCGCCGGCGCGCTGCTGCAGTACGTGCAGGAAACGCAGAAGGCACGCGCCGGCCATCTCGGCGGCCTGCGCGTCGAAGCCCCCGGCGACACGCTGATTCTCGACCCGGCGACGCGCCGCAATCTGGAAATCGATCGTCCGCTCAACGAGCAGGCGCCAAACGCGCGCGCGCATACGCTGCTGGCGCTGCTCGATACCTGCGCCACGGCGATGGGCAGCCGTCAGCTGGCGCGCTGGCTGGCGCGGCCGTTGCGCAATCGCGGCGTCGTGCAGGCGCGGCACGACGCGGTCAGCGCTTTGCTGAACGACGACGCCGGCAGCGCGGTGCGCGATTCCTTGCGCGCGGTCGCCGATGTCGAACGCATTCTTGCGCGCGTGAGCCTGCGCTCGGCGCGGCCGCGCGATCTGGCCGGGCTTGCCGGCAGTCTGATCGCGCTGCCTGCGGTGCACGCCGCGCTCGCTACAGCCGAAGCACCGCTGCTGAGCGAAATCGGCACGCGTCTCGGCGACCACGCTGCATTGGCGCAGCAGCTGCAGGGCATGCTGGCCGACGAACTGCCGATGACGATCCGCGACGGCGCTGTGTTCCGCCGCGGCTGCGATGCGCTGCTCGACGAGCTGCGCGATCTGTCCGAAAACGCCGGTGGCTTCCTGGTCGACCTCGAAGTGCGCGAGCGTGCGCGTTCCGGCATCGACACGCTGAAGGTCGGCTACAACCGCGTGCAGGGCTACTTCATCGAAGTCAGCAAACTGCACAGCGCGCGCGTGCCGGTCGACTACACACGCCGGCAGACGCTGACCCATGCCGAGCGCTACATCACCGAAGAACTGAAGCAGTTCGAGCAGAAGGTGCTGAGCGCACGCGAACGCGCACTGGCACGCGAGAAGCAGCTCTACGAGCAACTGCTGGAGCAGCTCGCCGGCCAATTGCACGAACTGCAGGACAGCGCCGCGGCACTGGCCGAGCTGGACGCGCTCGCGGCTTTCGCCGAGCGCGCACAGGCACTGCACTGGAATCGGCCGCAGCTGGTCGACACGCCCGGCTATGACATCCGCGGCGGCCGTCACCCGGTGGTGGAAGCGACGCTCGCTACCGACTTCGTAGCAAACGATTTGCAGCTGGACGAAACGCGCCGGCTGCTGGTAATCACCGGCCCCAACATGGGAGGCAAGAGTACCTTCATGCGGCAGACCGCCTTGATCGTGCTGCTGGCGCATGCCGGCAGTTTCGTGCCGGCGGAGGTCGCCTGCATCGGTCCGACCGATCGCATCTTCACCCGCATCGGCGCCGCCGACGATCTCGCCGGCGCGCGTTCGACTTTCATGGTCGAGATGAGCGAGACCGCCAACATCCTGCACAACGCGACGGGTGCGAGTTTGGTGCTGATGGACGAAGTCGGCCGCGGCACCTCGACCTACGACGGCCTCGCGCTGGCGCGCGCCTGTGCCGAGCACTTGGCGACGCAGACGCGTGCGTTCACGCTGTTCGCCACGCATTACTTCGAACTGACCGCGCTTGCCAGCGAGATCGACGGCGTCGCCAACGTCCATCTCGACGCCGCCGAATACTCGTCGGCCAGCGGCCTGCAGCTGGTGTTTCTGCATCGCGTGCAGCCGGGCCCGGCGAATCGCAGCTATGGCCTGCAGGTCGCCGCGCTGGCCGGCGTGCCGCCGGCCGTGACCGCGCGTGCGCGTGCGCTGCTGGCGCAACTGGAACGCGGTAGCGTGGCGCCGCGTCGGCAGCAGGAACTGCAGCCCGAGCTGCCGCTGTTCGCTGCCGCCGACGAGGTCCCCGGCTATACGGGGGATTCGGCCGCGCAGCAGAAACTGGATCAGCTCGATCCCGACCAATTGACGCCGCGCGCAGCATTGGACGCGCTCTACGAACTGAAGCGCCTACGCGAGCGCGAGCGCAAAGACTGAAAGTCGCAAGCTCGGCGCTGCGTGGTCTATCGGCGCGCGGGTACACTGGCGACATGACTGCCGCTCTCAATCGCCATTGGCTTATTCGTGCAGGCCTCGCTTGCTTGCTGTTGGTGCTGGCGAGTACCACGGCCGACGCCGCCAACAGTGCCGCCACGCCGCCGCTGCGCAGCGGCCTGTGGGAACAGAACCATACGCAGACCCTCAATGGCGCAGACTTCGAGGTGCCGGACTTCCTGGTCGACCAGGCGCGTCAGGCCGGTGTCGATGTCTCCGGCGACGGCCGCAGCGAACGCCTCTGCATTACGCCGCAAAACATTGCCAGCATTGGCCAGCCGAACGATTCGCAACTGCCCGCCTGCCACAAGGAAAACGTCAGGCTGACCAGCAAAGGCCTGAGCCTGAAGCTGGTGTGCAGGGATGAAAGCGGCGCCGGCGAAGGCAGCGTCAACGTCGTCTTCGACAGTCCGACCTATTACCACGGTCAATTCGATTTCACCGGCACGCACCAGTTGTTCGGCGACAACAGCTTGCCGCTGCAACTGTCGGGCAAAGTCAGCGGCCGCTGGCTGTCGCCCAACTGCGGCGCGACGCCCTGAAGCGGCTGCACCACACCACCGTCAAACGTGATGCCGTTCCGCCAACCCCGGCTTGCAGCTGTCGTAGGCTATGCCACGGCCGCCTGTTTGGCCGGATCGGGAGATCGGGGAAATGAAAAACATGGACCGCAAATACCTGTTGTCGATTGCCGCGCTAGCGCTCGTCGCGGCGCCTTTGACCGCCGCCGCTTGGACGCACGGCAAACCGGGACTCTGGGCAACCACCGTCGAGATGAGCTTCAGCAAGGGCGGCCCGCCGCCGATTGCGCCGGAACAGTTGGAGAAAATGAAGCAGATGGGCATCAAGCTACCGTTCGGCGAGCCGGTGACGACCAACATCTGCATCACGCCGGAACAGGCAGCGCAGGATCAGCCGCCGAAGCCGCCGCAGCGCGACAACAGCTGCCAGACGCAGAACTTGCAGAAAAGCGGCAACAGCTTCAGCGGCGATCTGGTCTGCAACGGTGCCATGAACGGCAGCGGCCACTTCCAGTCGACCTACTTGAGCGACGAGAGCTACGCCGGCACGATGGATTTCGCCGGTACTTCGAAGCATGGCGAGGTCGCCATGAACAATAAGTTTTCCGGCAAATGGCTGAGCGCCGACTGCGGTTCGGTGAAACCGTTCGACAAATGACGCAGCTGCGCCGACTGCAGACTTCGAACAAAGCGCTTGCCGCTGCAACTGTCGGGCACAGTCGGTGGTCATTGGTTCGATGCCGACCCGCCTCGCAGGCCTTCGGGCATCGCCGCGGCGGCGGTACATCTATACGCGCCGCTGGCGTATCGTTGCCTGGGTATCACAGCCGCTCACCAGGAGATGCCGTCGATGGGTCGTTACCTGCTGCTGATTACAATTTCCGCCACGTTGAGCCTGGCCATACCGCTGACCGCAGCGGCGTGGTCGCATGGCAAACCGGGCCTGTGGGCGGTGACCAACCAGATCGATTTCACCAAAGGCGGCCCGGACATTCCGCCGGACACGATCGCGAAAATGCGCCTGCTCGGCATGCTACTGCCGTTCGGCGAACCGATGACCAGCGAGGTTTGCGTGTCGCCGCAGCAAGCCGCCGATGATCAACCGCCGACCCCGCCGGAACGCGATGCCAGCTGCCACATCCGGAACATCAGCAAGAACGGGCTGACCTTCAGCGGCGATGTCGTCTGCGCCGGCGAGACCAAGGGCCGCGGCCATTTCGAATCGACCTACGTCGACGACCAACGCTACGACGGCACGATGACCTTCGACGGCATCTCCGCACAGCACGGCGAAGTGGCGACGACCGACACGTTTTCCGGCAAGTGGCTGAGCGCCGACTGCGGCGCGACCAAGCCGTTCGCCAACTGAGCGGCGTCTAACTTAGACGCTCTGCAGCTGAGCGCATCGTCGGACGACGATGCGCTCAGGAACCTCAGTGCAAGGCCAGCTGCGCAGGCACGAACTGTTCGAGCGCCGCCTTCTGCAACAGCTCCGGCGGCAACAAGCCTTGCGCCAGCACGAAGTCGTGGAAACGCTGCTTGTCGAACTTGGCACCCAGCGCAAACTCTGCCCGCTCGCGCGTCTCCATGATCGCCTGATACCCGTAGAAATAAGCCGTCGCCTGCCCCGGCGAGCGGAACGTGAAGCGATCGGTCTCTTCCTTGGCGAAGCCTTCCGACAGCACCACATTGTCCATCAGGAACTGCTTTACCGCCGCCGGCGTGATCTGCCCCAGATTGACCATCGGATCGAGGAAGGCGCGCGCCGCGCGCAGCATGCGCAGCTGCAATACGATCAGCTGGCCATCGAGCGGAAAGTACGGCTTCATCTCGGCTTCCGAATAAAGTCCCCAGCCTTCGACGTTGACGCTGTTGAAGGCGAACACCGCACGCGCGATCGACACGCCGTGTTCGATCATCGACGAGAACTGCAGCTCATGACCGGGCCGCGCTTCGTGCGCAGTCAAAGTCCAGGCGCCGGCCTCGAAGGTGAAATCGTCGGTGGCCAGATCTTTCTCGCCCGGCGCGCCCGGCGTTTTCAGCGGCAGCACGAACTCGCCGTACTCGCCGGTGTTGCCGATCAGCCGCGGCGCACTCATGTGCGGGGCCGGCTGCTGCGCGGACTCGGCCTCGCTGGCCAGGCGGATCACCGCGTGGCGCTCGGGCACGGTGACTTCGTGCTCACGCCGCAGGATGTCTTCGATCGCCGCCAGGCGCTGCTTGTACAGCGGCAGGATGGCGTCGCCGACCAGTTGCGTCTTCTTCAGCTCACGCACGACGTCGCGATAGTCGGTGACGCTGTAGCCCTTCTCCTTCGCCACCAACGGTGCGAGCGCGCGCATCTCGTTGCGCAGTTCGGCGAACGACAGCAGCGCACGCCGGATCAGTTCCTCCGGCGCGATCGGCACGCCGATCTGGCGCAGGTTGTCGGCATACAGTGCCGGCGGCAGGCGGTTGTCGTCGCGCGCACGCGGCAGGATCTGCTTGCGCGTCCAGCGATCGTAGTCGGCAATCTGCTGGTTCAAAGTTTTCAGCGGCACTTCGTAGCCTTTCAGACCGCTGCTCTCGAACAGCTTGCGGATGCCTTCGAGCAGGCGCGGCGAGTCCGCCAGATCCTGCTCGACTTCGGCACGGTACGGACCCACCAGCGCCTTTTCGCCGAAGCGCTCCTCGCTGCGTTCGCGCGCCAGTTGCGCGATCGACGTCGAACTGGGTTCGAGACCGGCGTAGCGACGCAGGCGCACCAGCGCAGCCGCTTGGCGCGCTTTGGAAACGCGCGGATCGAGCCCCGCGTGCAGTCCCTCGAAAGCGATTTGTGCCGCGCTCTCGTACGGCAGCATCAGCTCGTGTTCGAGCTGGTTGTGCGCCAGGATCCGCTGAATCCGGCCGATCATGATCTGCAGATCCTGCTGCACCTGCAGGTCCTGCGCCGCCTGTAGCCGTGTCTGCAATTCGCCCAGCACCTGCTGAAACGCGGCCTGACTGCGCTCGTAGACCTGCGGCTTGAGATCGACCACCTGCTCGTCGTAGCCTTCGACGCCGAGCGAGGTTGCGCGCTCCGGCGAGAACTGCGCGATCACCTGCAGCAACAGCTGCGCGTCCTGATTGCTTTGCGCCACCCAGGCTGGCGTTTCGGCCGCTTGCGCGTTCAATACCACGCACAGTGCCAACAACGCGCCGCACCACATCCCTGTTGGTTTCATCGGTTCAAGCCCTCCGTGTCAATTGTCTGGACCAATTGCGTGGGATGAACCTTAGCGCAACTTGGCTTGAATGCCGCGCGGTATTTGCGACGCTCGCTATGCGCCGGCGAAGTGCAGCACCAGCTTGACTACCAGCCACATGGTCAGCACGAACAGCGCAGTGGCGCCGAGTCCGACGGCGATGAAGGCGAGCGGATTGCCGTCGGTAAAATCGCGTTCGCGATTCTTGCGGCTCTGCACGCCGAAGAATGAGGCCAGCACGCTGGCGACGGTTTGCATGAACGTCAGCTTGTGACGCTGGGGCGACGGTGTCGGCTCGGTCATATGCAGCAATGTGGGCGCAGTTCAGTATTTTTTCAACAAGGCACGCGACGCCGCGAGATCGGCGGCGGCCTTGAACTGGATGTCCTGCGCGATCAGCTTCTCGAACTTGCCGCCGATCAACGGCACCGAACAGCTCACATTCCAGCTCAGCACGTTGACGCAGCCCTCATCGGTATCCAGCACCTTCATGTCGGCGCTGAGCTTGACCGGCAAGCCCTGCAGCTCGAACGACAGCTTGCCGGTGCGGGTCTTCAGGTTCCAGCTGTCCTGCTCGATCACGTGCGCGCTCTTGCCGGCGAAGCGCTGCGCAAACGACGGCAGTTCGATCGTCGGCGTCTCGTCGAAGCTGAAACGGATGCGGAAGTGCTCGCCTTTTTGCTCGTGCTCCAGCACTTTCACGTCCCTGCGTTGCAGTATCTTCGCCTTCTTCTCGAAGTAGCCCGGATCGCTGAACATCTGCTTGACGGTCTCCCAGGGCTGGCTGAACTCCTGGCGTTCCTCGTACTTCATAGAGTCTCCTGCGTGAATATTCCTGTGACCACGAAAAAGGCCGCCGGGCTCGTGCCCGGCGGCCTGAAACGCGTACTCGCTAAGCCGGCATCGGCCTACTTGGTGCTCATCTTCTGCACCGACGCGGCGGTGAAGTAGTCATCCGAGAAGGTCTGCGTCAGATCGACCGGCTTGTCTTCGTTGAACGCCGCGGTGATGAAGTAGCGGCCCGAAGCGAAGTCGTAGATCAGTTCCGGCACCGTCGACGCTGCGAGAACATTCGCTGCGGTGATCAGGTGACCTTCCTGGAACTTGTAAAGCTGATCGCGATTGTCGTAATCGTCGACCGCTTCGATGTTCCAGGAATCCTCGTCGACGTACATGCGGCGCTTCTTGAAGGTGTGGTTGGTGCCAGCCTTGAGGTTGGCTTCCACCACCCAGTAGCGATGCAGTTCGTAGCGCGGCAGATCCTGGTTCAAGTGCTTTGG
This sequence comes from Nevskia sp., assembly GCA_028291645.1. Taxonomy (GTDB): domain Bacteria; phylum Pseudomonadota; class Gammaproteobacteria; order Nevskiales; family Nevskiaceae; genus Nevskia. The sequence continues at coordinate 1,363 of JAQGNU010000066.1, read as the reverse complement.
ACGGATCATGTCCTTGAACTTGATCTTGTTGCCGGCGATCTTGTCGGAGTTGTACGGCAGATAGAACTCTTTCTTGCCGACCAGCTTCCAGTCGTAACGATCGAGCGCACCGTTGAACAGATCGACCTGGTCGTAGAACTCGTTGCCGTCGGTGCCTTCGTACGGGTTGTCGTACTGCACCGTCGGCGCGCGACGGATGCGTTTCAGGCCCGGGCTATACAGCCAGGCTGCACGACCGTCGTCGCCGGAGCCGGATTTTTCCTGCACCAGGATGAAGGTGCCGGCCAGACGCGGCGGCGCCAGCGTGTGCGACAGGTAGCGCAGGAATTCGCCGTGACCGGCGGTCATCGTCTGCGGCTTCTTGATGCTGGCGTAGTAGAACTTGACGTCTTCCAGAATCTTGGTTGCCTGGAAATCGCCGCTCGGCTGCACGATGAACTGGTTGTTGTAGCGCCGTGCGGTTTCGCCGCGATACTTCAGTCGATGGTTCCAAATGACTTCCGCGCCGGACTTCGGAATCGGATACGGGAAACCAAGCGTGCAATTGTTTGGAATGTCGGTGCCCTGCAGTTCGCAGGTCGTCGCATTCTTCGCGGTGGCGTCGTAGATTTCCTTCGGCCAGGACACCGTGCGATGCGTCGGATACACGTTCATCTTGTAGTCGGCAAAGCGCTTCAGCAGCTCTTTGTGACCTTCGCTGAGCTTGTCGGCGTACTTCTGGTAATTGTCATGGGTGATGGTGAACGCAGGCGCTTCGCCGTCGATCGCGTCGTCATGCGGGAATTCGCCGGACAGCGCGCCATCCTGCTTGCGGCCACCGGTCCAGGCCGGAATGGTGCCGTCCTTATTGGCGCCTTTCTCGGCACCGACCGGAGTCAGCTCCTTGCCCAGCTTGGCCGCCTCGTCGGCACCAACTTTCGCCGCCGCCTGCTGGGCCGACAGGCCCAGGCCCGCTGCACACAGCAACAACAATAGTTTTTTCATAGCTGAAAATCTCCTCACAGGGTTATCGATTCTTTGTGATTGCTTGAGCGCAAACCCACTGAGCGTGCTGGATGCCGCGTCGTTGCCGTTTTTTCGTTTGCCGGATGCTACCTAAAAAGCCGTACTGACGCCATGCCGGTGCCGACTTTGGGATAGCCGACGCCAGCACGGCAGAAATCGCGAATTTATTGATTCTGCGCGCAAATGGTTGAACCGTCATTCATGAACAAAGCTGCGTGCGCGCCGAATCAATAATAAACCAGTGCTCTGTGTTATTGAGGTGGACGCCGGACTCTGGTACAAGCGCAGTGGCGCCGGGAAGCATCGTCGCCAGTTCAACAATTTGAAGGCCACCTCAATATCGCTTTAGCTCAATGCC
>JAQGNU010000057.1 GCA_028291645.1 Nevskia sp. | reverse complement strand
CCCGCGGCCATGAAGCCGGCGCCCTGCTCGTTGGCGGGCACGATCAGCGGCATCCTGTCGCTGCCGGTGGCTTCGCGGTGTTCGGCGTTGTAGCGGAACACGGCGTCGTAGGTCGGCAGGATCGCGCCGCCGGAATAACCAAAGACGACCTCGACGCCCTCATCGGCCAACACCTGGACGATGATGTCGGCGCCCGTCAGGGTGGTGCCGGCGAGGGGGTGCGAAGGGGCTTCGAGCTTGGCGTTCACGACTGTCTTTAGACCTGTGCTGATCCTGCAAAAAGGGGCGCTTTTATAGCATAGAGAAGCGATCGGGGTCCGCGCCGCTGCGCCGGTCATAGCTGCCGGCGCCGTGTGCCGCCGATTGCTACCGTGCGAACCTCAGACGGCGAGTGCTTTAAAGAACGAACGGGATCAGGGCGGCGACACGCTGCGAGTACAGCTGATAGGCCTCGCCGAACTGGCTGCGCATGCCGCGCTCTTCGAGGCGCAGTTTCCACCAGAAGGCGAGCGTCGTCAGCGCCACGGCGAGGACGCCGCTCCATTCGCCGCGCGCAATCGCCGTACCGACAAAGCCGAGCAAGAGCCCGCTGTAGATCGGATGACGTACATAGGCATACGGTCCGCCGATGATCAACTCGTGATCCACCTTGATCGTGACCGTGCCGCTCCAGTTCCTGCCCAGGTACCTGCGCGCCCACACTGCGATCAGCAGGCCGATCGCAGTGACGGCGGCCCCGATCCAGAATGCGGCGTCGGTCGATGGCAGGAAGCGTTCATTCAAGCCCGGCACCGGCACGGCGGGCAGCCAAAGCAGGAGTGCTGCAAGCACCAGCGGAACGAGATGCACGAGCCGCGACAGCAAGGACTCACGCCACAGCGCGGGCTTGACGTCGCGTGAGCTGGCCCACCAGTAGAGCATCCAGCTCAGCCACAGGGCGAGGAACAGATAGCGATAGACGAAGGGCATGGGCGACTCCTGCGAGGACGATGCGGACGATGCCGGCCTACAGCCAGCCTTTCTGCCGCGCCAGCCGGTAGGCTTCGATGCGGTTGGCGGCGCCGAGCTTGCCGATCGCTTCCGACAGGTAGTTGCGCACCGTGCCTTGCGACAGATTCAGCTGCGTGCCGATGTCGCTGGCTGCCGCACCTTCGCCGGCGAGGCGCAATACCTGGCGCTCGCGATCGTTCAGCGGGTCGGCCTCGGTCCAGGCTTCCAGCGCCAGCTCGGGGTCGATCACGCGGCCGCCGTTCTGCACTTTGCGCAGCGCCGCCGCCAGTTGTTCCGCCGGCGCGTCCTTCAGCAGATAGCCGCAGACGCCGGCGTCGAGCGCGCGGCGCAGATAGCCGGCGCGCGCGAACGTGGTCAGGATCACCACCTTGCAGGGCGCATCGAAGCGCTGGATGCGTTGTGCGACTTCGAGGCCGGTCAGTTTCGGCATCTCGATGTCGGATACCAGGATGTCGGGACGCAGCCGCCGCACTTCGTTGCAGGCGGCCTCGCCATCGGCGACCGTGCCCAGCACTTCGATATCCGGCTCCAGGTTCAGCAGCGCGGCGAGCGCGCCACGCACCATCGCCTGATCTTCCGCCAGCACCACGCGGATCATGTTCAGGCGGCCCGTGCAGCGACGCCCGGCGCCGCAGTGGCCTGCGCGTCCGCGGCTTCGCCGACCGCGTTTGCCGATACCCGATGGGCAGGTTTCGGCACTTTGATCAGCAGCGTGGTGCCGATCCGCGGCGGCGAGTCGATCTCGATGGTGCCGCCCAGTTCGCGGATGCGCGCACACAGGCCGCTCAGGCCGTTGCCCTTGTCCTGGTCTTTCTGCGTGATCCCGCCGCAGCCGTCGTCCTGCACGCGCAGATCGACGCACGCGCCAGCGCTGCCGAGCACGATGCGGACGCTGCTGGCGGCAGCATGCCGATGCACATTGGTCACCGCTTCGCGCAAGATCATGGCGATGGCGCTCTCCAGCGGCTGCGGCAGCTCGAGTTCGTCGCGCTGAACCTGCAGGTGCACGCCGGAGGCTTCCAGCAGCAGTTTGGCCGAGGCGAGTTCGCCGGCCAGCCCGGCGGCGCGGATGCCGGTAACGGCGGAGCGCACCTGCGCCAGCGCTTCGCGTGCGACGCGCTGCACGTCGCGGATCTCGCGGCGGCTGCCGACCGTATCGCGCTCGAACAGTTTGTCCGCCAGCTCGCTCTTGATCGCGATCAGCGACAGCGTGTGGCCGAGCAGGTCGTGCAGGTCGCGGCCGATGCGCTCGCGCTCGGCCATGGTGGCGAGTCGCCGCACCTCGTCGTGGCTCAGTTTGAGCTCGGCTTCGCGCAGTGCGTTCTGACGAAAGTAGAGATTGAAACCGGAAATGCCGATGCAGGCGATGACCGAGCTGATCGCCTCCGCGAATCCAAACCCGGCCAGCAGTGCCTCGCCGAAAAACAGCGCCACCACGACGCCGATCCACAACACCGCCGTCCGTGGATTCAGGCACAGCGGAAGCAGCGCGGTGCCGTAGATGATGTACGACCAGGCTGCATAATTGGCCGGGATGACGATCAGGCCGAGTACGCAGATGGCGCCGGCGTTGATCGTCGCGCGCCGACACTGGCCGTACCAGGCGCGGTGGTAGAGCGTCAGGAATACCGCCACGCTGGCGTAGGTGATGGCAATGCGCCGAGCGCCCAGCGTGCCGGAAAACCAGGGCGAGGTGATGATCCAGAACAGCCAGACCAGGTTCAGCAGCGGGTACCAGTTGAGGCTGTCGGGTTTGACACTGAAGCGGCCGAAGCGCAGCACCAGGGAATCCGCCTGCGGCGTCAGCAGACGGCGGCCGAGCCGCCGGACAGAAAAATCGTGATCGCCCATGAACTGCACTCCCGCGCCGCTATGCGCGCAATTTACGGCATTCCGTGTAGTCGGCGCAGGCCGCCGCATCGCTGCGGCCGGTGCGCAACAGCGGCCTGCGGTCCCGCTTCAGATTCCCACCAGTACGATGCGGGCTGGGCGCGTATGGATCGGCGCCGGACTGCTGGTCGCGCGCTGCGCACTTGGCGCACCGAGCTGCGTGCCCGGTTCGAACGCGGCGCCGGAGGTCGCATCCGCGAAGTGCATCAGCAGCGCCGCGACGATCAGGCCGGCAGCGATGAGCAGGCGCAGCGTGGCGATGCGAATGCAGCTGTGCTGCTGGCGATGGCTGGACTGGGGCATGGCAGACCTCGTCGAAGTACGGTGCATGACGGCAGCTTAGGGCCGCGTTGCGGTGCCTGGCAGTCCGATCCGTCAGCGATCGCAGATGATGCTTGTCATTTAGGGAACCTCTGAATAAGCTGCTGCGCTCGGCATCTC
>JAQGNU010000017.1 GCA_028291645.1 Nevskia sp. | reverse complement strand
CCGGTCGTTCAGTGCATACGGCCCAGCGCTGCTCGATGGTGCGGCCGGCGCGGTCCACACAACCGGCGCAACCGGCGTCGGCCAAGCCAGCAGATAGGCGACGCCGAGCAGCAACAATAGAAGTACAGAGCGGATCAGGAATTTCATGATGGCGCCACTCCCGCGGCGGGCTTGCAGGTTTCTGGCCGCAAGCCTAGCCGAAACCGCGCAAGCCGCCGCAGCTTTGGTTAGCATTGCGCCAGCTATTTAAAACCTTAGGTGCGAGAGGCCAGGATGGGCGTCGATAAACCAGCATTACCCAGCCCCGTGGAGATGTTGCTGCAGCAGGCTAAGCAGAGGCCCGACCAGCCTTATCTGCATCAGCCCTTCAAGGGCGAATGGCGAGCCTATACCTGGGCCGAAGTGGCCGATCAGTCACGGCGGATGGCGTCGGCGCTGCTCGCGTTGGGCTTGCCGCAGGGTAGCCGCATCCTGCTGACCGGCATGAACACCGCGCACTGGTTCATGGCGGATTTCGCCTGCGGCCTCGCCGGCCTGGTCGGCGTCGGCCTGTATCCGAAGCAGTCCGAGGACGCGGTGCGCTTCATCGCCGGTCACAGCGAAGCCAAGGCCGTGTTCATCGGCCCGATGCCGGATGCCGCCGGCGTCATCGGCGCCTTGCCGCAGGACATCATCAAGATCGCACTGCCGTATCCGGGCGTGGCCCAATGCGAACTGCGCTGGGACGAGTTGATCGCCCAGCATGCGCCGCTGGCGCAGCCGGTCGCGCGCGATCCGAACGGCTTGTGGAGCCTGATCTACACCTCCGGCACCACCGGCAATCCGAAGGGCGTGATCATCACGCAGACCAACCTGACTTTCACGATCGCCGGCATGCTGCAACTGATGCCGGCGCGGGCCGGCGGCGAACGCTTCCTGTCGTACCTGCCGCTGGCGCATGCCTTCGAGCGCGGCGCGGTGGAAGTTGCCAGTCTGTATCTCGGCGCGCAGGTGTATTTCCTCGAAGAGCTGGACAAGCTGCCGGACACGATCAAGTTTGTGCGACCGACGCGTTTCTTCGGCGTGCCGCTGGTGTGGACCCGCATCCAGGCCGGCATTCTGAAGCAGCTGCCGTCGCAGAAGCTCGATCGCCTGCTGAAGAATCCGCTGATCGGCTGGTACGTCAAGCGCAAGATCCGCAATGGCCTCGGACTCGATCAGGCCTGGCTGCGCATTTCCGGCGCGGCGCCGATGCCGATGCCGGTGCTGAACTGGTTCCACAAGATCGGACTCGACATCTATCAGGGTTACGGCATGACCGAGAACTCGATCTACGTCAGCGTCAACATGCCGCACGCCAATCGCCTCGGCAGCGTCGGCAAGCCGTATGAGGATTCGCTGATCCGCATCGCGCCCGATGGCGAAATCCAGAACAAGCACGCCGGCATCACGCCCGGCTACTACAAGGACGCAGTCAAGACCCAGGAACTGTTCAGCGAGGATGGCTGGCTGCGTACCGGCGACGTCGGCCGGCTCGATGCCGACGGCTATCTGTACATCACCGGCCGCGTCAAGGAAATCTTCAAGACGCTGAAGGGCAAGTACGTGACGCCGGCGCCGATCGAAGGCAGCTTCGCCAGCAATCGCGATGTCGATCAGGTCTGCCTGGTCGGCTCGGGCTTGAACCAGCCGGTGATGGTGGTGAGCCTGACGACCGACGCGGAGAAGAAATCACGCGAGGAAATCGGCAAAGAACTGCTGACGACGATGGAAACCATCAACGCCGGCATCGAAGCGCACGAGGCGATCGCCAAGATCATCATCTCCAAGCAGGCCTGGTCGATCGACAACAACATGATGACGCCGACCATGAAAGTGCGGCGCAACGAAATCGAAAAGCACTTCCACGATCTGATCGAGAAGGCCGAAGGCGATCGCAAGCAGAAGCTGATCTGGGAAAGCTGAATCGTCGCCGATTGCAGTAATCGCTAACGCATAACGCCGGTGCGGTCCATCGCCGCACCGGCGCTGTTGCTAAGGTGCCAGCCCTAAGCTGCCGGCTAATTCAAGAATTAGTGATGCTCTTCATGCGGCTCCGGGTGCGGAGCGGCGCGCGGCGGCGCGTGCTGCGGTGCATGCGGCGCAGACTGCGGATGCGGAGGCGCTTGCATATGCGGAGGCTGCGCGTGTGGTGCCGACTGCACGCGCGGCGCCGCCGGCGGCGGATGCGCTAGCGGCGCGGCGGCGGCGGGATGCTGCGCGGCTGCCGGATGCGATTCGCCCTGCGGCTGGTGCGGTGCGGCGTTCTCGTGTTGTGCCGCGGGATTTGCCTGCTCGTGTTGCGGCGCTGGCTTTGCTTCGCCCTCGGCGCGCGCATGGACGACGCCGGCGCCAGTGAACGCGCCCGGCCGCGGCGTTGCGGCAATCGACGGATGTCCGCCGTTGGCCGACGCCCGCTGCTCGGGATTATTGCGCGCCGCCTGCTCGTGACTCGTCTGCAGTGGCGTCGTATCGATGTGATGCTCATGCTCCACCGCCTGCTCCTGCGCCGTCGGCCGCGCCGCGACACCACCGCTACCGCCGTTGTAGCTGACGCGCGTCACGTTGACGTTGTTCACCACCGTGGTGTTGTAGGTGTTGTGAATATTGGTGACGTTGACGTTGTTGACCGCGGTGTTGTAGTTGAACACGCCATGATCCCAGCGGCCGCCTTCGTAACCGGAACCGCCGTAGCCATAACCGTAGTTGACGCCGCCGTAGAAACCGACGTGTGGGCCCCAGTACCCGGCATGCCAGACGTAGACGTTATCGGCCCAGCCCCAGTACCCCGGCGTCCACAGATAATTCGGCTGCGGCGCCATCACCCAGGTGCCGGGCACCCAGTAGTAGCCGCCATCATCGGCGTAGGCCCAATAGCCGGGCGTCCAGATGTAGCCCGGCGCGGGCACCGGCGGTTGTTCGTACACCGGCAAGGCCGGCGGGGCGATATTGATCGAGACGAAAATCCCCGCGTAACTGGCGGTGGATGCGGTGGTCAACAGCAACGTCGACAGCAATACGCGTGAAATCGCTTTCATAAAGAGAGTTTCCTCGTGGTCGCCTTTCCATAGGCCTGACGATTGTCCCCGCTTAACCTTTCATTACACTGAATGGGCGGCCGACCGCGCGCGCAGCGATCAGCTCAGGCGAACACCACCGTCTTGTTGCCGTCGACCAGCACGCGGTCTTCGACGTGCCAGCGCACCGCGCGCGCCAGCACCTGACGTTCGAGATCGCGGCCCAGGCCTTTCAGATCGTCGAGTTCGTGGCGATGCGTCACCCGCACCACGTCCTGCTCGATGATCGGCCCATGGTCGAGTTCGGCGGTGACGTAGTGCGCCGTCGCGCCGATGATCTTGACGCCGCGCGTCTGCGCCTGGCCGTAAGGATCGCCACCGGCGAAAGCCGGCAGGAACGAGTGATGGATATTGATGATGCGATTCGGGAACGCGGCGACAAAGCCGGCGCTGAGCACGCGCATGTAGCGCGCCAGCACGATGAAATCGACATCAGCGACGCGCTGCAGAATGTCCTGTTCGGCAGCGGCTTGCGTCTCTGCACTGAACGGCACGTGCACGAACGGAATGCCGAAGGCACCGACCGCGGCCTGCAGATCCGGATGATTCGAGATCACGCAGGGAATATCGACCGGCAGTTCGCCGCGCTGCCAGCGCCACAGCAGTTCCAAAGCGGCATGATCGTGGCGCGATACCAGCACCGCCATGCGCAGACGGCGCGCGGCGAAATGCAGATGCCAGTCCATCGCGAAACGCAGCCCGACGACGGCGCCGAACTCGCGTTCGAGAATTTCCGGCGCAACGTCGAGCCGCTCGGTCTGGAACTCGATGCGCATGAAGAAGCGGCCGCCGCCGGCATCGCTGGAGTGCTGGTCGAGCTCGGTGATATTGGCGTCGTGCGCGAACAGAAAACTGGTGACGGCGGCGACGATGCCGGGCCGGTCGGCGCAGGTGATGACCAGACGTGCGAGCGTATTGCTATTCATTGGACGACGCAGATTCGCGCAAGGCTTGAGGCAGATTCAGCAGCGCGCTCAGTTGCTGGTCAGGCTCGCCTTCAGCGCTGCGGCCTTCTCCGGAAACCAGGGGCCATTGGCCTTCAGCGTCTCCGCCACCAATTTACGCGCCTCGTCGGCGCGATTCAGTTTCACCAGCGTGCTGGCTTCCAGCGCGGCGACGTCGAGCCGGTTGACGCCGTACGCTTTCGGCAGCGCACGTTCCAGATATGGCAGCGCCTCTGCGTAATGCGCGCGCGCGGCCAGACTCTTGGCGAAGCGATACGGATAGACGTAGTCATCCGGATAGGCTTCGATCAGCTGCGGATACAGAGCATCGAGCGTCTGCGTCTTGCCGGCGTGGTCGAGAAACGCGCGCAGATTGTCGGCCAGATTGCGATCTTTCTTCAGATCGAGCGTATGGCTTCTGCCGGTGCTGACGGCGAGGCGCCGCTGGGTGTCGTCGATCGCGCGATCCAGCAAGGCCGCTGCCGCATGCGGATAGCCCAGCGTCTCGTCCAGTTCGGCCGCGGTCAGGATTTCGCTGCGCACATCGGCGCAGCTCGGCGTGGATTCCGCGAACACTGCGCTGGTCAGCAGATGCGCCATCGCCGGCTTCTGCGGCGCCAGCAGTGTGCGGCGCTGTTCGATCGGCAAGGCGGCGGTGCATTGCATCACCCGATCCAGCTCGTAAGCCCGCTCGCAGCCGAGTTCGCCCGCCAGCACTGCCGGCGCAAGGCTGGCGCATTGCTGCGCATCCTGTGTCTGCGCCGCGCGCAGCAATTGCACGCGGGCGATCGCCAGATGCGTTTTCGTATCGGCTTGCAGCGCGCTGCGTGTCGCCGCCGGCAGGCTATCGAGCCAGCTCAGCGCGCCATCGGCATCGCCGCGCGCGTAGTACGCCTGCAGTAATTTGCGCGCGGCTTTGAGCGATTGATGGCCGCCGCCATGCACATCCTCGCGCAGCGCTTCGAAGCTATCGTCGCGCGCCAGCATCGGCTCCAGCTGGCGATAGAAATCGGCGCGGGTCTGTTCGCCGACAATGCGGCCCTGTTCGGCGCCCTGCACGTTGAGCACGACGTAACTCGGCAGACCCTGCACATGCAATCGGTCTTTCCAGTAAGCGCCTTCGGGCGCATCGACGTCGATCTCGACCACCACCGCACGCCGTTCCAGCGCGGCCCATTCGCTGCCGTTGAACACGTTATGCGCCATGTAGTAGCAGGAGTAGCACCAGGGCGCGTGGAAATCGAGCAGCAGCGGCGCATGGCGTGTCTGCGCCTGCACGATCGCGCTGTCGAGCGGCGCCGGCCAATCGCCGGCGTGCGCCGCAGCGAACGGCGCCAGCGCGGCGATTAGAAGGAAACCTCTGACGGAATCAGTCCAGCGGCGGCAGATTTTTCGAGGCATCGTCCGGCATCGTGCTGGGAGAGACAATGCGGGCATTGTAAGCCTTGCCGGTGATGGGATTGATAGATGCCGGACAAGGTCGCCGGCAGACTCGGAAATCCGCTGAAAAAAAGCGCCATGGCCGAGCCGGCTTGATCCGCAAGCTCGATAGGGCACTATACGCAACCCACCACGACGCTTAGGCTGCAGGGGGATGAGGTGAACAGCAGCCAAGCCGCCGCGGTAGCGGCTAAAATGCCGGCCAGAGGAAGACAAGAATATCGATGTGCCAAGTGCGAAGAATCGACAGGGTGAACTCCAAATGAGTACCGAATCGAGAGTGCTGGTGGTTGCGGGCGTAGTGCTGCTGTCCGCGTGTGCGTCGCGGCCCAGCAAACCGCCGCTGACGCCGCTGCAGGAGGCCACGCTGGCGGTTGCGCGGGCCGATGAAACGCGCGTCGGCGATTTCGCCTACGAGGACATGCGCAATGCGCGCGAGCGGCTGGTCGAGGCGCGCGATGCTTCGATCAAGGCGCAGCAGGGCAAGGATTCGCTGGCGACGCTGAATGCGCGCCAGTTCGCCGACGAGGCGATCGCCGATGCCGAACTGGCCACGGCCAAAGCCCAGCTGGCGCGCGTGCGTGCCGCCAGTTTCGCGCTGCAGCAGCAACTCGGCCTGGTGCCGGTGCCGCAACCCGAGGTGTTTTCGCCGGAGGAACCCGAGTCGCCGCCGATGCCACAGCCGGCGCCGCCGGCCGATGCCCCGCTACAACCGCTGCCGGATACCGGAGGCCCCGCATGAGCCGCAAGCTGAATTCTTTTGGCTGCGCAGCACTGCTGCTCGCCGGACTCAACGGCGGCTTGGCACAGGCACAATCGGATGCACCGCCGCCGCCGACTGCACCAATGCCGTCGGCAAAGGAAATGGCGGCGGCCGCGAAGACCGCGCGCGCCGGTGAAGTCGGCCGCGTCAGCGGCCAGCTCGCGGCCTTGCAGGCCGACCCACAGCTGGCGGCGCGCGTCCCGCCGCAGGCGCTCGTCGATGCCCGCGCAGCGCTATCGAGCGCCGAGCGAGCGCAGAACGATCCCACCAGCGGACCGCATCTGCTCTATCTGGCCGACCGCAAGGTGCAGCTGGCGCGCGCGCTGGCAGAAACCGCGGCCGCGCAGGAGCAATACCAGCAACTGGCGGCGCAGCGCTCGCCGAATGCCGGCAGCGGCGCCATCGGCACCACCACCATCACGCCGGCGATCATCGACACGCCGCAGCAGGAAGAGCTGCAGAAGAATGCGGCGGCACTGCGTCCGGTGCGCGACCGCGGCGCGCTGCGCTTCACCGTCGACGATGTGCTGGTGATGCCGGGCACGATTACGCTGACGCCCAGCACCTCGAATGGACTGGTTGCGATCTCGGTCTACCTGCGACGCAACCCGCAGAGCCAGCTGCTGCTGGTCGGCCATGCGCGCGGCACCGACGGCGACGATTCGATCCAGCGCACCGCGCAGTCACGTGCCGACGGCGTGCGCAATTACCTGATGAAGCTCGGCGTGCTGGTCGAACAGATCACGCTCGACACCAAGGTTTCCAACGACGAATCGCTGTGCACGCGCTGCGTCGATGCGTTCCTCGATCCGCCGTGGGCGACGCAGAGTCCTTAGCGCCTGTTGTTGGCTGAGCTATGTGGTCGGCGCCAGCAATTCTAGTAATTGCTGCGCGCTCAGCCGCAGATTGTCGCGCCACGGCAGGCCGACGATCTCGCGGCCGCTGGCGGCATCGGTGAACGGCAGGCGTTCGCCGCTGCCGATCACGCAGCGATAATCGATCGTCAGCTCGGTGCCAGCCGCCAGATCTTCCTGCGCGAAAATGAAGCCGAGATGCCACAGGCCATTCGGCGTGAACGAGTGGTTGACGTAGCACTCGTCGCTCCACTCCGGCGTCAGCGAAAAATAATTCTCGAACCAGCGCACGCTGGATTCCACTTCGATCGAATCCGCTGCATAGCCGCGCAGCTTCTGTTCCGGCCACACCGTGTGGATGTTGTCCGGCGCGATGATGACGCTGCCGCGCGCGACCGCTGCGGCTACGAACAAACCCTTGCCGGCGTCGGCAATCTGCGAAGGCAGAATCTTGTAAGGAGGAAGGATCATTTTTGCTTGTGTGAATAGTCCGCGCCATGGACGGCGCGGTCTTGTCCAGGATGGACACTAGTGCATTTGAGGAGAACCTGGCGCCGTGCCGGATGGGATCAACAACTCCGCCGCTTCCAAGGGCGTGAACACGTATTCGCGTCCGCAGAACTCGCAGGTGACGGCGACACGGCCCTGCTCTGCGATGATCGATTCGACTTCCTCGCGGCCGAGCGACAGCAACATGCGCGCGATGCCGGCGCGGCTGCAGCGGCAGGCGACCGTCACCGGGCGCGGCTCGAATACGCGCAGGGCTTCGGCGTGAAACAGCCGATGCAGGATGGTAGCCGCGTCGGCCGCCAGCAATTCCTCCGAAGTCAGCGTCGATGCCAGTGTTTGCAGGTGTTCCCACTCGATCTCTGCATTCACCAGGCCCTCGCTCGGCAGTCGCTGCAGTAGGAAGCCGGCGACGCGTCCCTGCTGGTCGGCTGCCAACCGGATCAGGGTCGGCAACTGTTCGGAGCGCTCGAAATAACCTTCCAGCGCATCCGACAGCCGCGCGCCTTCGATCAGCACCAATGCCTGGCTCGCCGGCCGCGGCTCGGCGCCCACCACGTTAACCGGTTCCAGCATCAGCGCCAGCAGGCCGCCGTACAGCAGCTGCGGAAAATCACCCGACAGGCCGGCGTCGGCCTTCGCCATCGCGCGCACCTGCAACGCCTGATCGACCTGCGCGACCAGCAGCTTCATCGCGCCCTCACCCTGAAACTGCAGGTTGATGCGGCCTTCGTCGATCAGATGCGTCGCCAGCAGCGGCATCGCCGCCAGCGCCTCGCCGACCAGGCGGCGCACGTCGTCGCTGTATTCGCGCTGATTCAGCAGCTCGGCAACACCGCTCGACAGCTCGACGATGGCGCCGTGCGCAACATGGTTTTCGAAGGTGAAACCGGTCAGTAAATTCATCGATGCAGTCTTACGAATGCCTCAACCGCCGGTGAGCTTGCAGGCGACCAGCTGGACCACCCGGCCGTCGACCAGCCGCACGTTGAGATAGCTGGACTCGTCGACATCGTCGTCCATCGCACCCTCCTCGTTCGGCGTTTTGCGCGGCGCCAGCATGCGGTGATTGGAATAGAAACTCTGCCAGTCGCGCAGCGACGACGACGGCTCGCCGAGCTTCTTCGCCAGTTCGCCGTCCCGGGTACCGAGCCAGATCGCGCGATCGAGCGCGACGCTGCTCAAGGCTTTCGGCAGCAGGGGACAAGCTGCGGATGGGTCGGATGGCGCTTCGACCAGCATCGCGACGATCGACGTCACCATGCGCTGCTCGCCGCCCATGTCGGTGTCGGAGACAAACCACAGCCGCTGCCGATGCGCGTCGGCGTCGTAGCAGAGCCAGTCGTAGCTGGCCTCGTCATCCTCGAAGTGCGCGATCGGGTTGGCGCCCGCGACCTTGATGACGTCGGCCAGCGTGTTGAACTCGAGCCAGATCTTGATGCGGCCGAGCTGCAGTGCGCTGACCGGCTGCGTTGCCAACGTCGCCACCGGCAGCTCGTTCCAGGGATCGCTCGGCGGCAAGGGCGCAGCACTCGTCACGCCGGCAAAGACGAAACCCGCGATGCTCAGCGCGCCTGCGGCAAGCGCGCCCGGTCTGCAGCAGCGCCGCACAGTGCGCGCCTTCATCCGAGCAACTTTTCCTTCAGCAGGCGATTGACTGCATCCGGATTGGCCTTGCCCTGCGTCGCCTTCATCACCTGGCCGACGAAGAAACCGAACAGCTTGTCCTTGCCACTGCGATAACCGGCGACCTGCTCGGGACTCTTCGCCATCACGTCTTCGATCGCCTTGACGATTGCCGACTCGTCGGTGATCTGCACTAAACCCTTGGCCTTGATGATGTCGTCGGCGTTGCCCTCACCCGCAACCATCGCCTCGAATACTTCTTTGGCGATTTTGCCGGAGATGGTCTTGTCGACGATGCGCTGCAACAGGCCGGCGAGCGCGGCAGCGGAAATCGGCGAGTCGCTGATGTCCTTGCCGGACTTGTTCAGCACCGCCAGCAGATCGGTGCTGACCCAGTTCGCGCACAGCTTCGGATCGGCGCCGGAATCTTTCACCACTGCTTCGTAATACGTAGCGAGTTCGCGCGAACTGGTCAGCGTCTTCGCATCGTAAGGCGACAGGCCGAAATCCTTTTCGAAACGCAGCTTCTTCGCTTCCGGCAGCTCCGGCAGGCTGGCGCGAATCGCTTCGATGTAGTCCTGCGTGCAGATGACCGGCAGCAGATCCGGATCGGGGAAGTAGCGATAGTCGTTGGCGTCTTCCTTCGAACGCATCGCGCGGGTTTCGCCGGTGCTTGGATCGAACAGCCGCGTTTCCTGGCGGATCGCGCCGCCGCCTTCGATCACTTCGATTTGGCGCGTGATCTCATACTCGATCGCCTTCTCGACATAGCGGAACGAGTTGACGTTCTTGGTCTCGGTACGCGTGCCGAACTTGGGCGCACCGACTTTACGCACCGACACATTGGCATCGCAGCGGAACGAGCCTTCCTGCATATTGCCGTCGCAAACACCGAGATACACCACCAGTTGGTGCAGCTTCTTCAGATACGCTACGGCTTCCGAAGCACTGCGGATATCCGGCTCGGAGACGATTTCGATCAGCGGCGTACCGGCGCGATTCAGATCGATGCCGGTGGCATTGGAGAAATTCTCGTGCAGCGACTTGCCCGCATCCTCTTCCAGATGCGCGCGTGTGATGCCGATGGTCTTGGTACGGCCGTCTTCCAGCTCGATATCCAGGTGCCCCAGATAAACGATCGGCAGCTCGTACTGCGAAATCTGGTAGCCCTTCGGCAAGTCCGGATAGAAGTAATGCTTGCGCGCGAAGACACAGCGCGCAGCGATATGCGCGTCGACCGACAGGCCGAACGTCACCGCCTTCTTCACCGCATCCTCGTTCAGCACCGGCAGCACACCCGGCAGCGCGAGATCGATCGCGCAGGCCTGCGTGTTCGGTTCGGCGCCGTACTGGATCGCAGCGCCGGAAAAGATTTTCGAATGCGTCATCAGCTGGCAATGCACTTCCAGGCCGATCACGGCCTCCCATTCGGAATTGTGGATCGAGTCGTTGGCCATCACTTGAACCCTTGCGGCGACTGCTTATGGAAGTCGGTCGCCTGCTGATACTGATGCGCGACATTCAGCATGCGCGCTTCGTCGAAGAAATTGCCCATCAGCTGCATGCCGACCGGCAGGCCGTCGACGAAGCCGCAGGGCAGGCTCATCGCCGGAATGCCGGCGAGATTGGCGGCGATGGTGTAGATGTCGTTCAGATACATCGCCACCGGATCGTCGGTCTTGGCGCCGAGCTTGAACGCGGTGCCGGTCGCCGTCGGACCCAGCACCAGATCGACGCTCTCGAATGCGCGCTTGAAGTCTTCGTAGATCAGGCGCCGCACTTTCTGCGCCTTCAGGTAATACGCGTCGTAGTAGCCGTGGCTCAGCACGTAGGTGCCGATCATGATGCGGCGCTGCACTTCGGCACCGAAGCCTTCGCCGCGCGAGCGCTTGTACAACTCTTCCAGCGTCTTCGCGCCCTCGGCGCGATGGCCGTAACGCACGCCGTCGAAACGCGCCAGATTGCTCGAGGCTTCCGCCGGCGCGACGACGTAATAGGTCGGCACCGACAGCGGCGACGACGGCAGGCTGACTTCGTGCACGCTGGCGCCGAGCGCGACCAACTGCTTGATCGCCGCTTCGATACAACTGCGTGCGCCGGCATCGAGACCTTCGGCGAAATACTCCTTCGGCAGGCCGATCTTCAAGCCCTTGATCGGTGCGTCGAGTGCCGCGCCGTAATCGTCCACCGGACGATCGACACTGGTCGAATCGCGCGGATCGAAGCCCGACATCGCCTGCAGCACATACGCTGCATCGGCGGCCGAACGTGCGACCACGCCGGCCTGATCGAGACTCGACGCGAACGCGATCATGCCGTAGCGCGAAACCCTGCCATAGGTCGGCTTGAAGCCGGTGAGAATGGTCAGCGAGGCCGGCAGGCGGATCGATCCGCCGGTGTCGGTGGCGGTGGCCACCGGCGCCAGACCCGCCGCGACCGCGGCGACCGAACCGCCCGAGCTGCCGCCCGGCACGCGCTGCAGATCCCAGGGATTCTTCACCGGGCCATAGAACGAGGTCTCGTTCGACGAGCCCATCGCGAACTCGTCCATGTTGGTCTTGCCGAGCATCACCATGCCGGCACCTTGCGGAGCCTCGGCTTGCAGCTTGTCGACGATGGTCGCGTTGTACGGCGCGATGAAATTGTCCAGCATCTTCGAGCCGCAAGCCGTACGCACGCCGGCCGTGCAGAAAATATCTTTCTGCGCGAGCGGAATGCCGCTCAGCGCACCGGCGTTGCCGGCCGCGAGCGCAGCATCGGCGGCAGCGGCCTGCTGCAGCGCCTGCTCGGCGGTGACGGTGACGTAGCTGTTCAGCGCCGGGTCGTGCGCCGCGATGCGATCGAGATAGTGCTGGGTCAGTTCGCGTGCGGAGAACTTGCGTGCACGCAAGCCGTCGGCGAGCTGGGAAATAGAAAGCGTGTGCATGGAGAGATTCGGCTGATCGGTATTCGGCGGCGGCAGGCGCCGCGCGCGGTGCGGCTTTTTAATGCGTTGCGGGAGCGGCCGGCGGCGTCGGTGTCGGCGTGGTCGGCGGCGTGTAGGTCGACGGCAGCGGCGGCGGCAGCACTTTGGTGTCGGTCAGCACGGTCGCGCTGCCGGCATCCAGCTTCAGATTCCAGCTGTCGCCGCTGGGAACGGCGATGCGCACCTTGTAGTCGTAACGATCGTCTTTCGCGCTCAGCGCGGTCTTGGTGATATGCCCGTCCGGGTGTTTCGCCAGCGCCGCCTGATTGAGCTTTTCGAACGATGCGATTTTGCCGCTTTTCTGCAATTCGGCGATTTCGTCCGGCCGCACGCCCTTTTTCGCTTCGGCCAGGCCGCCGCACAGCAGCAGCGCCGCCGCGATCAGCGCGCTCACCCTCTTCATGATTTTCCCTTTAGGCATGGCACTCTCGCTCATTCGATCACCCGCGGCACTAGATAAACGCCGTCGGCGACCTGTGGCGCAATCGCCTGCAGCGCCTCGCGCTGGTTGGTTTCGCTGACCACGTCGGGACGCAAACGCTGCACCATGTCGAGCGGGTGCGCCATCGGCGCCACGCCCTCGGTATCGGCACGCGACAGCTGGTCGACCATCGCCAGGATATTCGACAGCTGGCGGGCGTAGTGCTCGGTCTGCTCGGGGGCCAGCTGCAGGCGCGCCAGCTGCGCGACTTGACGGATTTGCTCGGGGCTCAGGCTCATCGGTGGCTCGGGGTCTTGCAAACCGGTGTCGGGTTCGGCGGGGCGGCGCCGGCCCCAATCCAAGCGTGGAGCCAAGCGTCGCGCGTTCGCCGGGAAAATCCCAACAAAATATCCGGGGAAATACGTTATGATTTGATGATAAACGATTTCACGTCCCGCCTTCGCGAAGGCCTGCTGCTGCGATGTCGTCGACGTGCCCGCCGCGACCCACGCAGTCTGCGCAGCCTCGCCCATCAGACGACTGTTCAGTCCCCCTGCCATCTCTTAATAGCCTTCCGCTCAGAATCAGATCGATGCTCGACGCCTTTCGCAGTCTCTTCGTCAACGACCTCTCCATTGACCTCGGCACCGCCAACACGCTGATATTCGTGCGCGGCGAAGGCGTCGTGCTGAATGAACCCTCGGTCGTCGCCATCCGCCAGGACGGCCGCGGCCAGCAGAAAATCGAAGCGGTCGGTATCGATGCCAAACGCATGCTCGGCCGCACGCCGACCAATATCGTCACCGTGCGACCGCTGCGCGACGGCGTCATCGCCGATTACCGCGTCACCGAGAAGATGCTGCAGCACTTCATCCGCAAAGTGCAGAAAGGCCGTGTATCGAGGCCGATGACACGGGTGATCGTCTGCGTGCCCTACGGCTCGACCCAGGTCGAACGCCGCGCCATCCGCGAATCGGTCGAGAACGCCGGCGCGCGCCGCGTTTACGTGATCGAGGAACCGATCGCCGCTGCGCTCGGCGCCGGCATCCCGATCTCCGAGGCGCGCGGTTCGATGGTGGTCGACATCGGCGGCGGCACTTCGGAAGTCGCAGTGATCTCGCTCAACGGCATCGTCTATGCCGAAAGCGTGCGCATCGGCGGCGACCGCTTCGACGAAGCCATCGTCTCCTACGTGCGGCGCCAGTACAACATGCTGATCGGTGAAGCCACCGCCGAGCGCATCAAGCAGGAAATCGGCGCCGCCTTCCCCGGCCCCGAAGTGCAGGAAATCGACGTCGTCGGCCGCCATCTGGCCGCCGGCGTGCCGCGCAACTTCACGATGAACTCGAACGAAATCCTCGACGCGCTGCAGGAACCGCTGGCCGGCATCGTCAAGGCGGTCAAGCAGGCGCTGGAGCGCACGCCGCCGGAACTCGGCAGCGACGTCGCCGAGCGCGGCATCGTGCTGACCGGCGGTGGTGCACTGCTGCGCGATCTCGACAAGCTGATCTCGGAAGAAACCGGCTTGCCGGTGATCATCGCCGACGATCCGCTGACCTGCGTCGCGCGTGGCGGCGGCATGCTGCTCGACATGCTCGATCGTCAGGGCGATATCTATCTGATGGATTGAGCGCTGACGCGCTCGGGAATGGATTGAGTGTCACTGCGCTCGGGGCTGAATCGAATCTCCGCGCGCCTCGGCACTTTGCCTCGATGGACCTGATCGTCCCCACGCCGCAGGGCCTGTATTGCCCGCGCGGCGATTTCCATATCGACCCCAGCACGCCGGTGGCGCGCGCCGTCATCACGCACGGCCACGCCGATCACGCACGTCCGGGCTCGCGCGAATATTGGGGCGCCGCCGTCGGCTACGGCCTGCTGCGTGAACGCCTCGGTCTCGGCGCCAAGATCAACCCGCTGGCCTATAGCGCAGCGATCCAACTTGGCGACGCACGCGTGTCGCTGCACCCGGCCGGCCACGTACTCGGTTCGGCGCAAGTGCGGATCGAAGTCGACGGTGCAGTCTGGGTCGTCTCCGGCGACTACAAACGCGAGGCCGATCCGACCTGCGCAGCGTTCGAACCGCAGCCCTGCGATGTGTTCATCACCGAATCGACCTTCGCGTTGCCGGTCTACCGCTGGCCCGATCCGCTCGAAGTCGCGCGTGAAATCTTCGACTGGTGGCAGCAATGCAAGACCGACGGCGTCTGCGCGCTGCTGTGCTGCTACTCGCTCGGCAAGGCGCAGCGCATCCTCGCCGAACTCCAGCGCCATGCCGACGAAACCGTCTACGTGCATGGCGCGATGACGCGGCTGATCAAGCTTTATCGCAGCGCCGGTGTCGCCATGCTGCCGACCGACGTCGTCACCAACCAGCCGAAGACGTTCGATTGGAGAGGCCGTCTGGTATTGGCGCCGCCGGGCGCGTCCGGCACGCCCTGGCTGAAGCGTTTTCGGCCGCTCAGCTTAAGTTTTGCGTCGGGCTGGATGCAGGTGCGCGGCAGCGGCCGGCGCGCGGCCTACGATCGCGGCTTCGTGCTGTCGGATCATGCCGACTGGCCGTCGCTGATCCGCACGATCGAGCAGACCGGCGCGAAGCGCGTACTCGCAATGCACGGCCACACCGATGTGCTGGTGTCGTATCTGCGCGAACGCGGTATTGATGCGCAGGCACTGGCCTTGCACAGCGGCGTCAGTCCCAATGCACTCGACGCAGCGATCGAGGCCGCGGCCGAGCATTGCGCCGATGCGAACGTCGCTGGCGCCGAAGCGGCAGCGGTTTCGGGCGAGTCCGAATAAGACCGCGCGGCAAGCCCCAAAAAAACATCGGCAAATCGTCGGCAAAGGGATTGCCGCAATGCGCGCAGCACCCTATTCTCGCGGCTTCATAGAGCCGCTACGGCCACACACTGCGCAAGTTTGAATACCACGCTCCACGATTCCGCTCCCAAACCGCTGTTCTCGCGCGGACCGGGCCTTGCGCTGAATTTTTTTCTGCTCGCCTGCCTGTCGATCACGCTGATGGTGATGGACAGCACCGGTACGCGCTTCGCGCCGGCACGCGCCTGGGTCGCGTGGGCCCTGCAACCGCTGATGTGGGTAGCGCAAGCGCCGCAGGCGGTCGCGCAACTTGGCGATAACTTCCACACGCGCGATCAGTTGCTGGCGGAAAACCGCCAGTTGAAGCAGCGCCAGACCGAGCTCGACGGCCGCCTGCTGAAACTGGAATCGCTGGAAGCCGAGAACGAGCGCATCCGCGCGCTGCTGTCGTCGGCGGCCTCGCTGCCGGACCGCGTGCTGATTTCGGAAGTGATGGCGACCAGCCAGGATCCGTATCGCCACCAGATCGTGCTGAATCGCGGCGAGCAGGACGGCGTCTACAAGGGCCAGGCGCTGGTCGATGCGAATGGCGTGATGGGCCAGGTGATTCAGGTCAATCCGACGACCTGCGTCGCGTTGCTGATCACCGATCCGGATCACGGCATTCCGGTCGAGATCAATCGCACCGGGCTGCAGACCATCGCGCTCGGCCGCGGCGACGGCCAGGGCCTGTCGCTGCCGTATCTGCCGGGCAATGCCGACATCAAAGTCGGCGACCTGCTGGTTTCCAGTGGTCTCGGTGGACGCTTCCCCGCCGGCTACCCGGTCGGACGCATCTTCGAGCTGCGTCATCCGGCCGGTGAAAACTTCATGGAAGCGCTGGCCTACCCGACCGCCAAGCTGAACCAGGGGCGCCAGGCCTTGCTGGTATGGAGCGAACACAACACGCCGCCGGTCGACGTGAGCGTACCGACAGCGCGGCCGGAAATGAAACAGAAAGCACAGCATCCGCAAGAGCGCGCAGCCGACCACGCCGCGCCGGCCGCAGCCCCCACACCGCGTGCTGCGGGCGCGACCGGAAATGCCTCATCGCCGGCGCCTGCCGGCGCCGCCGCTGCAACAAACAAACCTGCGGCGAAACCTGCGGCGACGCCGAATACAGCCGCACCGACAGCGCCTAAGCCCAAGCCCGCGGCACCGGCAGCGCCCCCGCCGGCCCCGCATCCATGAACCGGCGCAGCAGTTTTCCCCTGTTCTCGCTGACGGTATTGTTGTCGGTGATCCTGCAGATGGTGGCGCTGCCGGATGCGATCGCCGCGTTCCGGCCCGAATGGGTGGCGCTGACCTTGGTCTACTGGGCGTATTCGACTGCGGATAAACCAGTGCTGCTGGTGGCCTGGATCAGCGGACTGGCGCTCGACGTGCTGTTCAACAGCCTGCTCGGCCAGCATGCGCTGGCACTGGTAACCATCAGCTTCCTGGTGCGGCGACTGCGCGGCACGCTGATCCTGTTCCCGATGTTGCAGGTCGCCCTGGCACTGGCGCTGGCCTGGGCGCTGTACGCCTTCCTGATGTTCTGGATCGACGGACTGTCGCATCACAGCGCGGTGCCGAGCCTGCGCTGGCTGCCGGTGATCAGCACGACGCTGGTGTTCCCGCTGGCGGCCCTGCTGATGGATCGTCTGCGCGCGCAACCGAAGTTGCGGCGGCTGACGTGAACGTACCTCGGCCGCCGGGCCGCGGCGACAGCAGCAGCCTCGGTCGCGGCGCGCGTGGACCGATCGCGCTGCTGAACACTTCATTCGAATCGATGAAGAACCTGCACGAGGAAAAGCAGGCCTTCACCACACGCGTCTGGATCGCGGCGATCGGCTGTCTGGTGATGCTCAGCATCCTGGTCATGCGCATGACCGACCTGCAGGTGCTCGAACACGATTACTACAGCACGCGCGCCGACGACAATCGCATGCGTCTGGTACCGGTGCCGCCAGTGCGCGGCCTAGTCTACGATCGCAACGGCGCGCTGTTGGCGCAGAACGTACCGGCCTTCGTACTCGAAATCACGCCGGAACAGTTGCCCGGCAAGCTCGACGACACGCTCGCGCGCCTGGGTCAGCTGGTGCGACTGACCGACGTCGATATCGCGCGCTTCCGCGAGCGCATGCGCAAGACGCCGCATTACCGCGCGGTGGCCTTGCGCTCCAATCTGTCGGCCGAGGAAGTGGCGCGCTACGAGATCAACCGCTACGACTTCCAGGGCGTCGACGTCACCGCCGGACTGCTGCGCGAATATCCGCTCGGCACGGTCGCCTCGCACGTCGTCGGCTACGTCAGCGGCATCACCGACACCGATCTGCAGACCATCGACGAGGCCTCGTATCAGGGCCTCAACCAGATCGGCAAGACCGGCATCGAGCGTAGCCACGAAGACCAGCTGCGCGGTCAGCCCGGCAACAAGATCATCGAGGCCAATGCCGGCGGCCGGCCGTTGCGCGAACTCGACTACCAGCAGGGCCACGCCGGCCAGAACCTGTATCTGACGATCGATTCGAAACTGCAGACGACGGCTGAGGCCGCGCTCGGCGAGCTCGACGGGGCCGCCATCGCGATCGATCCGCGCAACGGCGAAGTGCTGGCGCTGGTCAGCAAGCCGGGCTTCGATCCGGGGCCGTTCGTCGAAGGCATCGACGGCGACAGCTATCGCGCGCTGCTGGAAGACCCGGACCGGCCGCTGTACAACCGCGCGCTGCTCGGCACCTATCCGCCGGGTTCGACCATCAAGCCGTTCATGGCCGCCGCCGGCCTGATCGCCGGCACGCTGAATCCGGCGACGAAGATTTTCGATCCCGGCTACTTCCAACTGCCCGGCGTCGAGCGCAAGTACCGTTGCTACTGGCGCCAGGGCCATGGCTGGGTCGATCTCAACCTCGCGATGACCAAATCCTGCGATGTCTATTTCTATCAGGCCGCGCTCAACATGGGCATCGATCGCATCGACGACGTGCTCGGCGCGTTCGGTTTCGGCCACCTCAGCGAGATCGACATCCCGCACGAGAAGTCCGGCCTGTTGCCGACGCGCGACTGGAAGCGGCGCGTCTATCGGCAGGCCTGGTTCCCCGGCGAAACACTCAACACCGGCATCGGCCAGGGTTATCTGACGGTGACGCCTCTGCAGTTGGCGCAAGCAGCCGCGCGCATGGCGATGCGCGGCGCCGGTTTCAAGCCGCACATGCTGCATGCGATCGAAGACCCGGCGACGCACAACATCACCGCGATCGCGCCGGAAGCGCTGCCGCGCGTTGAAGCCAAAGACCGCGGCGTATTCGATCGCGTGATCGAGGCGATGGAGCTGGTGATGCAGCCGGGCGGCACCGCCTATGCCGTGTTCAAGGACGCGCCCTACCGCGCCGCCGGCAAGACCGGCACCGCGCAGGTCGCCGGACTCAAGCAGGACGAAACCTATGCGCCGAAGCTCGACGCCACGCCGAAGCTGCTACGCGATCACGCGCTGTTCATCGCCTTCGCGCCGGTCGACGATCCGCGCATCGCGGTCGCGGTCATCGCCGAGCACGCCGGCCACGGCGGCACTTCGGCGGCGCCGGTAGCGCGCGCGATGATCGACGAATACCTGCTGGGCAAGGTGCTGTACAACGCGCCGAACACGCCGCTCGCACCGGTGGTGGTGGAAACCATTCCAGACGAAGACAGCGACGACGAGAACCCGGATGCGGGCGGTGCGCCGCTGCCGCCGGATCAGCCGAAACCGGGCGACGATGCATCTGCAGTGCCGCCTTAGTCCGCGCATGCCGACACCCGTCCAATCGGCGACAATCGCCGCATGAGCAGCAGCAGCGAAATCTCCGTCATCACGCAGGCGCCGCAGCCGGTGACGAGCTTCGGCGCCTGGCTCGCGCGCTTCCATATCGATCTGATCTTGGTGGTCGCGCTGCTGGCGATGAGCGCGCTAGGTCTGTTCGTGCTGTATTCGGCTTCGGGCCACTCGGCATCAATGGTGTTCAGCCAAGGCCAGCGCTTAGCTCTCGGACTGGTGGTGATGGTGGCGCTGGCGCAGGCGCCGCCGGAGCTGTATCGCGCCGCCGCGCCCTGGCTCTACAGCCTGGCGCTGCTGCTGCTGCTGGCGACGCTGCTGCTCGGCCAGCATGCGAAGGGTGCACAGCGTTGGCTCGATCTCGGCGTGATGCGCTTCCAGCCGTCCGAATTGATGAAGCTGGCGATGCCGATCGCAGTCGCCGCATTCCTGCATGGCCGCCGCTTGCCGCCGGGCCTGATGGTGTTGCTGGCGACACTCGCGATGATCGGCGTGCCGACCGCCCTGATCGCAGTGCAACCGGATCTCGGCACCGCGCTGCTGGTGCTGGTGGCCGGCCTGCTGGCGCTGTTTTTCGGCGGCCTCCGCTGGCGCTGGATTTTGCTGGCGCTCGGCGCCGGTGGTGCGGCACTGCCGCTGCTGTGGTTCAAGCTGCATGACTATCAGCGCAATCGCCTGCTGACTTTTCTCGATCCCGAGCGCGATCCGCTCGGCGCCGGTTATCACATCACCCAGAGCAAGATCGCGATCGGCTCCGGCGGCCTGTTCGGCAAGGGCTGGCTCAATGGCACCCAGGCCAAGCTCGACTTCCTGCCGGAATCGCACACCGATTTCATCTTCGCGGTGTACTCCGAAGAACTCGGCCTGCTCGGCGTACTGCTGCTGCTGACGCTGTATGCGGTGATCGTCGGCCGCGGCCTGGTGATCGCGCTGCGCGGCCAGGACACCTTCCAGCGTCTGCTCGGCGGCAGCCTGGCGCTGACTTTCTTCATCTACGTATTCATCAACACCGGCATGGTCATGGGCCTGCTGCCGGTGGTGGGCGTGCCCTTGCCGCTGGTCAGTTACGGCGGCACCTCGATGGTCAGCTTGCTGGCCGGCTTCGGCATGCTGATGTCGATCCAGACGCATCGCAAACTGCTCGCCGCGTGATGCGCATACGCCGCTACGGCTGGCGCCATTCCGTACTGGCCGTCACCGCGCTGTGCGGCGCTGCGCTGGCGCATGCCGACTACAGCGGCAACACCCGCGCGCCGCAGCTCTACGCCAGCCTGCGTCAGAGTTACGGCTTTTCGGAAATCGAACTGGCCACGGTAAAAACCGATCTGGAGCAGGCGCAAACGCTGCCGCAGCTGATCAGTGCCGAGCAGAACAACAAGGAAAAAGCGCTGAGTTGGGACGACTACGTGCGCATCCACGTAACGCCCGCCAACGTCGTCGCCGGCCAACACTTCATGCGCGACCAACATGCCTGGCTGGCGCGCGCCGAGCTGGTCTACGGTGTTGCGCCGGCGGTGATCACCGCATTGCTGGGCGTCGAAACCAAGTACGGCGCCTTCACCGGACGCGTGCGCGTGCTCGATGCGCTGGCCACGCAGGGCTTCGATCATCCGACCCGCAGCAGTTTTTTCTTCGACGAACTGACGCAGTTCTTCGTGTTGTGCCGCGACCAGGCGCTCGACGCCACGCAGCCGCACGGCTCCTATGCGGGTGCGATGGGGGCGGCGCAATTCATGCCGAGCAACTACCGCCGGTTGGCGATCGATTTCGATGGCGACGGCCGCCGCGATTTGTGGTCGGCCGCCGATGCCATCGGCAGCATCGCCAACTATCTGGCGCGCTACGACGCCGCACGCGCCTATCGTCGCGGCCAGCCGCTGCTGGTGCCGGCAACGGTGCAGGGCAGCGCCGCGGCAAACTTCGAACGCAATACCAAATACCCGGCGTACAAGCTGGCGCAGTTGCGCGCTGCCGGCATCCGCAGTCAGATCGAGCTGCCGGGCGATCTGCCGGCCGGCCTGATCCAGCTGGATCGCACCGATGGACCGCAGTACTGGCTGGCGCTGCCGAACTTCTATTCGGTGATGTCGTATAACCCAAGGGTGTTCTACGCGATGTCGGTGGCGCAGCTGGCGCAGGCCTTGACGCAGCCGGAGGCGGGCGAATGAACCACGCAAACACGGTCTGCGCGCGCAATCTGCTGCTGTCGCTGGCAATGGCCGTCGCGCTGACCGCCTGCGAGGAATTGCCGGCGCGTCCGAAGGCACGCACACCGACACGCGTCGTCCGCAGCCCGACGTCGCCACCATCGGCCATCTCGCCGAGCCGGCCCGATCAGGATGGGCTGCCGAGTGCCGCGGAGATTCCGCCGGACATCGCCGCGATGCCGGATGCGGTGCCGCGCTACGAACCTCGTAGCACGTTCGGCAACCCCGATTCCTACGAGGTCTACGGCGAACGCTACATCGTGCTGAACGACTTCGCCAACTTCAAGGAGCGCGGCATCGCCTCGTGGTACGGCAAGAAATTCCACGGCAAGAACACGTCCAGCGGCGAACCTTACGACATGTTCTTGATGACCGCTGCGCATAAGACGCTGCCGATTCCCTGCTATGTGCGCGTGACCAATCTGAGCAACCAGCGCAGTGCGATCGTGCGCGTCAACGATCGCGGCCCGTTCCATAGCGATCGCATCATCGATCTGTCGTACGTCGCCGCGTTGAAGCTCGGCGTCATCGGCGAGGGTTCCGCCCCGGTCGAGATCGAGGCGCTGACGCCGCCCGGCCCCGGCAGCCCGTCGCCGATGCTGACTGCGCAAGCAGCAGCACCGGCACCGGCACCGGTGACGCAGTCGATGACGGCGCTGCCGCCGAAGCCGGCGACCATCACCATGCCGCCGCCGGCACCGACCACCGCAGCAGTACCCATCACCAACCCAGCGACCGTCGCCGCGATCGCCAGCGGCTCGACCAGCGTGCCTGCCGCGATGATCCCGAACTACTTCAGCGCCGATGCGCATTGGCTGCAGGCCGGCGCCTTCCTCGACGCGGTGAATGCGACCACCTTGCGCGACCAGCTCAACGGCATGGGCATCGGCAACGTGCAGCTGAAGGTGCAACCGCGCGGCGGCGTGGCGCTGCATCGCGTGTTGATCGGTCCATTCGTCGACGCGCAGAGTCGTGACGCGGTGCGCAGCCGGCTGGCCTCGGTGCAGTTGCCGTCGATGCCGGTGTCCGACTGAGGCCATGCCGCGTAATTATTGATATTGGCGGCAGCTGCGCCTGATAAAATCCCCGCGCTGACCGCGCCCCTTGCCCAGACCACTCGCTCCCACACTCGCCTTTCGGATGAAACTTCTCTCGCGTCTCGCTGCAGCCCTCGTCGTGCTTCCCTTCTGCGCGCTGGCCAGCGCGCCGCCACCGCCGGAGATCGATTCCAAAAGCTTCGCGCTGATGGATTATCAGAGCGGTGAAATCATCGCCGGCAGCAATGGCGACGCGCATGTACCGCCGGCCAGCATCACCAAGGTGATGACGGTGTATGTCGCTTTCGATCTGATCAAGCAGGGCCGGCTGAAGCTCGACGATCTCGCCACGGTCAGCGAGAAAGCCTGGGGCGAAGGCAAGGATTCGAGCGAATCGCGCATGTTCCTGACGCTCGGCGCGCAAGTGAAGATCGAGGATTTGCTGCGCGGCATCATCGTCGTATCCGGCAACGACGCCAGCATCGCGCTGGCCGAACACATCGCCGGCAGCGAGACCGCGTTCGCCAGCATCATGAATCAGTACGCGCTGAAGCTCGGTATGAGCAACACGCATTTCGTCGATGCCAGCGGCATGCCGAACGAGGATCACTACACCTCGGCGCACGATCTGCTGATCCTGGCGCGCGCGCTGATCCACAATTTTCCGGACGACTACAAATATTTCTCCGAGCGCAACTTCAAGTACGGCATCGAGCACGCACAGGAAAATCGCAACGGCCTGCTGATCAAGGATCCGAGCGTCGACGGCATCAAGACCGGCCACACCGAAGCGGCCGGCTACTGCCTGCTGGCCTCGGCCAAGCGCGATGGCCGGCGCCTGATTTCCGCGGTGATGGGCGGCAAGAGCTGGGCCTACCGCGAACAGGCCAGCGAAGAACTGCTGAACTACGGTTTCCGCAATTTCGACACGCAGCAGGCGCTCGGTCCGACCGCGCCCGCGGCAACGCTGAAGGTCTACAAGGGCGCGGCCGCCAGTGTCGGCGTCGGTACACTCGAGCCGATCTATCTGGCACTGCCCGGCGGCCACGGCGCGCTGCAGATCCAGACCCAGACCAGCGGCAAGGCGGTGGCACCGATCGCCGCCGGCCAGCCGCTCGGCGAAGCCACCATCCTGCTCGACGGCCAGCCGGTGAAGAAAGTGCCGCTGGTCGCGCTGCAAGACGTGCCCAGCGGCGGCTTCTGGCATCGCCTGATCGATCAGATCAGGCTCTGGCTCGGGCTCTAGTCAAATATGAGCGCCGCGACCGGCACATCGCCTGCGATGACCGGCGCGGCACCAGCGGCTGCGAATCGTTCCGCGACAGCCGAGCTGGTCACGCGCCAACTCGGCCTGCAGCCCTACGCGGAAACCTACGCCGCGATGCGCGCCTTCACCGCCGCGCGCAGCGACGCCAGCACCGACGAGCTGTGGCTGCTCGAACATCCGCCAGTGTTCACCCAGGGCCAGGCCGGACGCGCCGAACACGTGCTGGCGGCCGGCGATATTCCGGTCGTGCAGAGCAACCGCGGCGGCCAGGTGACGTATCACGGTCCCGGCCAGCTGGTAGCGTATGTGCTGCTCGATCTGCAGCGGCGCGGCTACGGCGTGCGCAGTCTGGTGACGCGGCTGGAACAGGCGATGATCGCCACCCTCGCTCGTTACGGCATTAGCGCACAGTCACGCACCGATGCGCCGGGCGTCTACGTGCGCCAAGCGCGCTGGCCGGACGGCGCAGCGGATGAGCTGCGCAAGATCGGCTCACTCGGCTTGCGCGTCAGCCGCGGCTGCAGCTATCACGGCCTGGCGCTGAACATCGCCATGGACCTGGAACCGTTTGGCCGCATCGACCCCTGCGGCATGCGCGGCATGCGGATGACGCAGGTCGCGGAGCTTGCTGCCGCACAAGGCGCCGCGCCGGCCTTGGCAACGGTTGCCGCAGATCTGGAATCTGAGCTGCGACGATCCCTGGCGGCGGCTTGAGCCGTCGGCGCGTGCCGCGCAACACAGATGGAGCGTCGCGTTAAGGACTTGCTAAGTCCGGCTACGGTAGACTGTTACCGAAGATTCACATCCCCGAACGCACATTCATGATCTCGCCCGATTCCGATATACACGTTCGCGTGCGCGGTCTGCGTTTCTCGTTCGGGCCGCGGGTGATTTACGACGGCGTCGATCTCGACATCCCGCGCGGCAAGATCACCGCCATCCTCGGACCTTCCGGTACCGGCAAGACCACGCTACTGCGGCTGATCGGCGGCCAGTGGCGGCCCAAGTCCGGCAGCATCGAAGTCGACGGCGTCAACGTCCACAAGCAGTCGCGCAGCCAGCTGTTCGAACTGCGCAAGCGCATGGGGCTGCTGTTCCAGAGCGGCGCTTTACTGACTGACCTGAGCGTGTTCGAGAATGTCGCCTTCCCGTTACGCGAGCACACCGATCTGCCGGAATCGATGATCCGCGATCTGGTGCTGATGAACCTCGAAGCGGTCGGCCTGCGCGGCGCGCGCGAGCTTTACCCGGAACAGATTTCCGGCGGCATGAGCCGGCGCGTGGCGCTGGCCCGCGCGATCGCGCTGGAGCCGGCGCTGATCATGTTCGACGAACCCTTCACCGGCCAGGACCCGATCAGCATGGGCGTGCTGATCCGTCTGGTGCGGACCTTGAACAAGGCGCAGGGTCTGACGTCGATCATCGTCTCGCACGACGTCAAGGAAGTGCTGTCGATCTCCGACTATGCCTACGTCATCTCCGGCGGCAAGGTGCTGGATCACGGCACGCCGGAGGCGATCCGCGCAAGCCGTTCGGAGTACGCGCAACAGTTCCTGCACGGCCGTCCGGATGGCCCGGTGCCGTTCCACTACAAGGCCAGCAAGAACTACGCAGACGATCTGCTGGAGTCGGTGGAATGAGCCGCGGCAGCAACATCCTCGCCGAATTCCTGCGCGGTCTCGGCCAGGCGACGTTCTTCCTGCTGACCATCGTCCGTGCACTGCCCGGCGCGCTGCTGCGACCGCGCCTGATCGTGCAGCAGCTGTACCACGTCGGCGTGCTGTCGCTGATCATCATCGTCATCTCCGGCAGCTTCGTCGGCATGATCCTGGCACTGCAGGGCTACCGCACGTTGTCGCATTTCGGTGCGACCTCGACGCTCGGCGTATTCGTGTCCTTCGTCGTCGTCCGCGAACTCGCACCGGTGGTCACCGCACTACTGTTCGCCGGCCGCGCGGGCTCTGCGCTGGCGGCCGAAATCGGCCTGATGAAAGCCACCGACCAGCTCTCCGGCATGGAGATGATGGCAGTCGATCCGGTCAAGCGCGTGATCGCACCGCGCTTCCTCGCCGCGTTGATCGCGATGCCGCTGTTGACCAGCATCTTCGCGGTGATGGCGATCGGCGTCGCCGGCGGTCATCTGATCGGCGTCGATCTGCTCGGCGTCGACCAGGGCACTTACTGGGGCCAGATCCACGCCGAGCTGCGCCCGCACGATGTCGTCGAGAGCCTGATCAAGAGCCTGTTCTTCGGCATCGTCATCGCCTGGATTTCGGTCTATCAGGGTTACTTCGCGGCGCCGACCTCGGAAGGCGTTTCGCGCGCGACCACGTCGACCGTGGTGGTGTCGTCGTTGATCGTCGTCGGGCTAGACTTCGTGCTGACCGCGTTCATGTTCCGTTAACTCCGGCGCTGACAAAATTTAGGAATCAACATGCAATCGAGAGCTCTGGAAATTCTGGTCGGATTCTTTGTCTGCCTCGGCGTCGCCGCGGTGTTTGTACTGACGGTGCGCGTCGCCAGCCAGGACAAGATCGGCGCCGGCGGCGTTTATGAAGTGACCGCCAAGTTCGACAACATCGGCGCACTGACGCGCGGCGCATCGGTGAAGATGGCCGGCGTCAAGATCGGCCGGGTGCATGCGATCAGCATCGACCCGAAGACGTTCCAGGCGGTGCTGACGCTCGATATCGATCAGGGCCGCAACGACATCCCGGTCGATTCCACCGCGAAAATCATGACCGCCGGCCTGCTCGGCGAGCAGTACGTCGGCCTCGAGGCCGGCGGCGACGACCAGTCGCTGAAGGACGGTCAGGAGATCAAGTTCACCCAGTCAGCGTTTATCCTGGAGAACATCATCGGCCAGGTGCTGGTGTCGATGACGCAAAAAGGCAAGGACAACACTGATGCGTCCGCGCCGAAAACCGCCGCCCCGGCGGCGCCGGCAAAGTAATCACGGAGGATCGAAAATGCCCCTGACGATCAAGACTTCTATGAAACGCTTGATGCTTGCAGCGATCGGACTGAGCCTGTCGGCCGCCGCCGTCGCCGTGCCGCCCGCACCGCAGGACGAACTGAAGACCGTCACTGAACAAGTGCGCGGCATGATCAAGCAGCATCATGCCGAGTACGCCGCCGACAAGGGCAAGTTCTACGCGGCGATGAACCAGGTGCTGGTGCCGCACTTCGATGTGCCGTACATCGCCAAATACGTGCTCGGCCTGAACTACCGCGCAGCCTCGGCCGATCAGCGTACGCGCTTCGCCAACACCTTCAAGGACATGTTGCTGCGCAGCTACGCCGACGCGCTGCTCGACAACTACGATTCGCTCAAAGTGGAATGGCAGACACCGCGCATGGCCGAAGGCGCCACCGATGCCTTGGTCAATTCCAATATTACCCAGGGCAACGGTCAGCACACCAATATCGGCTTCCGCGTACACGTGATCGATGATGACTGGAAAGTCTGGGACATCATCGTCGAGAACATCTCGCTGGCGACCAACTTCAAGACGCAGATCAACGCCGAAATCAAGAAGACCAGCCTCGACGACGTCATCAGCCGGATGGAAAAGGGTGAATCGGTGACGCCGCCCAAGACTGCGCCTGGCGCAAAGTAGCTGTCTGCCAATGAGTGCACCCGCAGTGCTGGAAGGCGAGCTCAGTTTCGCCACGGTGTCGCAGTTTCTCGAGCGCTCCGACGAACTGCTGGATGGCGGCGTGCTCGACATGAGCCGTGTCACCCGCGCCGACAGCGCCGGCCTGGCGCTGCTGCTGGAACTGACGCGTCGTCAGCGCGCCAAGGGCTCCGATCTGAAGCTGGTGGGCGCCGACCTGAAGATCGTGCGAATGGCCGAGTTCTTCGGGCTCGAAGAAGTGTTGCGCTTTGAGGGTAGTGGCGATGCGGCCATCAAACAGGGGGACGTGGCATGAGGCAAATCGAGATACCGGATCTGCTGCGGCTGACGCTGCTGAGCCTGGCGCTGGCTGCTGCTGCCGGCTGCGCACACCGCCCGGCCGACGATCCGGCAGACCCGCTGGAGCCGGTCAATCGCGCAGTATCGACGTTCAACGACAAGGCCGATCAGTACGTGCTGCGGCCGGCCGCGAAAGGCTATGACTATGTCGCACCGACGGTCGTACGGCGCGGCGTCAGCAACTTCTTCGACAACCTCGGCGAGCCGCGCACCATCGTCAACGACGCGCTGCAGGGCAAGTTTGTGCAGAGTGCCGGCGATCTCGGCCGCTTCCTGCTGAACACCACGGTGGGTCTCGGCGGCCTGATCGATGTCGCCACCGACGCCGGCCTCGAACATCACGAAGAAGACTTCGGCCAGACGCTCGGCACCTGGGGCATCGGCGAAGGCTGGTATCTGGTGATCCCGCTGCTGGGGCCGAGCGACAATCGCGATCTGGTCGGCAAGGCGGGCGACTGGCCGCTGAGCCCGACCTTCTATCTCGACGGCGATCACGACTGGCTGGCGTACTCGTTGAAGGGCCTCGACCTAATCAACTTCCGCGCGAACCTGCTGTCATCGGATAGCCTGATCAATCAGCAGTTCGACAAGTATCTGTTCTTCCGCACGGCGTTCCTGCAGCGCCGCCAGGCGATGATTTACGACGGCAACCCACCGCCGGAAGACCTTGGCATCGACGATAGCGACGATGCACCAGCGCCTAGCGGCAAACCATCAACGACCAGCGCGCCGGCACCGAAGAAGTAAGCCGCGTCGGACTCGCGGCGCAGCGGCATCGCTGTTGCGCTGAGTTACTGCAAACCTCAATAAAACCGATTGTGGTTAGGTGGTAAGGAGCCATGGACTTTTCTCCAATCATCAACGAAGTCCTAAGGGTGTTCTGGTGGCTCGTTCCGATTGCGGTCATCGTCGGAATACTCAAATCCCCTTGGGGCAAGGGCTATCTCGGAGAGTTGGTCGTCCGCCTTCTGGCTCGGCTGATGCTCGATGAGGACATATACCATCGGGTGCACAACGTCATCCTGCCCACGCCTGATGGAACAACCCAGATCGATCACATATTTGTGTCTCGCTTTGGCATATTCGCGCTCGAAACGAAGAATATGCAGGGGCGGATTTTGGGAGGAGAAAACCAGGCGCAATGGACGCAGAAAATCTACAAGCAGTCCTTCAAGTTTCAAAATCCGTTGCGGCAGAACTTCAAACACATAAAGGCTTTGGAGGCCGCGCTTCAAGTTCCGGCAGAGACGATTCATTCGGTCGTCACGTTCGTTGGCAATAGCACCTTTAAGACTGATATGCCGCCAAACGTTACGCACGGCGCAGGCTTCGTTTCGTATATCAAGTCATTTCGCGAGGCAGTATTCTCGGAAACTCAGGTACGCGCGTTGCTGCAAAGCCTACAGTCAGGGCGCCTTGCGCCCACCTTCGCTACTCACCGTGAGCATGTTCAGAATCTAAAGAGTCGGGCAAATCCTGATGTAGCGCGGCGTTGCCCAAAGTGTGGAAGCCCGTTGGTTCTTCGCACAGCCAAGAGCGGATCAAGAATTGGTCAACAGTTTTGGGGGTGCTCCACATTTCCAAAGTGCCGGTTGATGCAGAATGTCACCTAAATCGGGGCGAGATTCATGGTGATTCAATCTCAGCCGACAAAGCGCCGCGCATTGACGAACATCTGCAGCCACGGCGTCGCGCGTTCGAAGCGTTGCGGCCACCAGGAGCCGACCGGTGCGGCGATGGTGCGCTCCGGATGCGGCATCAGGATCGTCACGCGGCCATCGGCATTGCACACTGACGTCAGTCCTTGCGGCGATCCGTTCGGATTCTGCGGATAACGCGTCGCGATCGCACCGCTGTTGTCGATGAAGCGCAGCGTGACTTGTTTGCCGTCGGCTAGCTTCTGCAGGCTAGCGTCCTGCGCGAATTCGGCGCGGCCCTCGCCGTGCGCGATCGCGATCGGCAACCGGGAACCGGCCATGCTGGCGAAGAACAGCGAACGGCTGTCGCTGATCTCGACTGCGCCCCAGCGCGCTTCGAACTGCTCCGATCGATTGCGCCGAAACGCGGGCCAATGTTCCGCACCGGGCACGATGTCCTTCAGTGCGGCGAACATCTGGCAGCCGTTGCAGACACCGAGTGCGAAACGATCTTCGCGCGCCAGAAACGTTTGGAACTGTTCGCGCGCACGCGCATTCAGCAGGATCGACTTGGCCCAGCCCTGGCCGGCACCGAGCACGTCGCCATAGGAAAAACCGCCGCAGGCGGCGAGGCCGGCAAAGTTATCCAGCCTGATGCGGCCTTCGAGGATGTCGCTCATGTGCACGTCGACGCTGTCGAAACCGGCGCGCTGGAATGCATAGGCCATTTCGATCTGGCCGTTGACGCCCTGCTCGCGCAGAATCGCCACACGTGGACGCGCCGTCGCGACCGCAGCTGTGATCGGCGCCGAAGGCTCGAACGTCAGCCGCATGCTCAAGCCCGGATCGGCAGCTGCACCGACCGTTTCGAATTCTTCGCGCGTGCAATCCGGATGGTCGCGCAGCGCGGTCATGCGTGCGCTGGTCTCGGCCCAGAGCTTGTACAGCGCTTCGCGCGAACGTGCGTAACACTCGCGGCCTTGATGACTGAACACGATGCGATCGTCGGCGCGCAGCGTGCCGAGTGTCGCCACGCTTAAGCGCGCGTCGAACAGTTCGGTACAGATCGTTTCCGCAACGTCGGTCCGCACCTGCAGCAGCATGCCGAGTTCTTCATTGAACAGTGCCGCAATCACATCGTCGCCGAGCGCATCGAGTCCGATGTCGAGGCCGCAGTGCCCGGCGAACGCCATCTCGCACAGGGCTGCGAACAGGCCGCCGTCGCTGCGATCGTGATACGCCAGCAGCTGGCCCGCGGCGTTGAGGCGCTGCACGTGCTCGAACGCCACGCGCAGCCGCGCGGGATCGTCGAGGTCCGCCGGCACACCGCCGAAAGCGCCATAGACCTGCGCCAGCGCCGATGCGCCGAGACGATTGCGGCCGTTGCCGAGATCGATCAGCAGCAGCCGTGTGGCGCCGGCGTCGGTGCACAACTGCGGCGTCAGCGAGGCGCGCACATCGGCGACCGGCGCGAACGCTGTGATGACGACCGTCAATGGTGACGACTGCTTGCGCGCCGCGCCGTCCTGCTGCCAGACCGTGCGCATCGACAGCGAATCCTTGCCGACCGGAATCGCCAGCCCCAGCGCCGGACACAGCTCGGCGCCGACCGCGTGCACGGTGTCGTACAGGCGCGCATCTTCGTCGCCCTCGCCCGCTGCGGCCATCCAATTCGCGGAGAGACGAACGTCGCTGAGCTTGTCGATGCGCGCGGCGGCGATATTGGTGATCGCTTCGCCAACCGCCATGCGGCCCGACGCCGGCGCGTCGAGCAGCGCGCTCAGCGGCCGCTCGCCCATAGCCATCGCTTCGCCGGTGATCGCGGTGAATCCGCTGGCGGTGACCGCGCAGTCGGCCACCGGTACCTGCCAGGGTCCGACCATCTGGTCGCGCACAGTGAGGCCGCCGACGGTGCGATCGCCGATCGTGATCAGGAACTGCTTGCTCGCCACCGACGGCAAGCGCAGCACGCGCTCGGCGGCTTCGGCGAGATCGATGCTACGGTAATCGAAGTCAGGAAACTGCGAAGCGGCGCGTCGAGTCTTGCGTTGCAGTCGCGGCGCCTTGCCGAGCAGCACCGGCATCGGCATGTCCACCGGCAGATGCTGCGGCGTATCGACGGCGCGGCTATCTTCCATCCGCAGCACGCGCTCGGCGGTGGCCTCGCCGACTACCGCCAGCGGGCAACGTTCGCGCGCGCAGAACTGTGCGATCTGCGCGACCGCTTCCGGCCGCACCGCGAGCACGTAGCGCTCCTGCGCTTCGTTGCACCAGATTTCCATCGGCGACAGCGCCGGATCGGCACAGGCGATGTCGCGCAGACGGAACACGCCGCCGCGATCGTCGGCATGTACCAGCTCCGGCAAGGCATTCGACAGGCCACCGGCGCCGACATCGTGAATCGACAAGATCGGATTGTTGTCGCCGAGCGCCCAGCAGGCATCGATGACTTCCTGGCAGCGCCGTTCCAGTTCCGGATTGGCGCGCTGCACCGAGGCGAAATCGAGCGCCTGCGTGCTGGTGCCGGTCGCCATCGACGAGGCCGCGCCGCCGCCGAGACCGATCAGCATCGCCGGGCCGCCGAGCACCAGCAGCTTGGCACCGACCGTCACCGCCTGTTTCAGCACATCGGCAGCGCGGATGTTGCCGTAGCCGCCGGCGATCATCACCGGCTTGTGGAAGCCGCGAAAGGAGCCATCGGGCGCTTGCGCTTCGAACGTGCGGAAGTAGCCGCTCAGATTCGGCCGGCCGAATTCATTGTTGTAGGCGGCGGCACCGATCGGCCCTTCGAGCATGATCGCCAACGCCGAAGCCATATGCGCGGGCTTGCCGAGATCCTGTTCCCAGGGCTGCTCGAAGCCGGGAATGCGCAGATTGGAAACGCTGAAGCCGCTTAAGCCCGCCTTCGGTCGCGCGCCGCGGCCGGTCGCCGCTTCGTCGCGGATTTCACCGCCGGCACCGGTCGCCGCACCGGCATGCGGCGAGATGCCGGTCGGATGATTATGCGTTTCCACCTTCATCAGCATGTGCACGTCTTCGTCGTGCATCGCGTAGCGGTGTTCGATCGGATCGGCGAACAGCCGCTCGGCGCGATGACCTGCGATCACCGCGGCGTTGTCGCTATAGGCCGACAGCACGCCATCCGGCGACGCGGCGTAACTCAGCTTAATCATCTCGAACAGCGTGTGCGGCTGCGGCTCGTCGTCGATTTCGAAGTTGCCGTTGAAGATTTTGTGGCGGCAATGCTCGGAATTGATCTGCGCGAACATCATCAGCTCGGCGTCGCTCGGATTGCGCCTGGCTTCGACGAAGTGCGCCACCAGATAATCGATTTCCTGCGCCGACAGCGCCAGACCCCAGTCGCGATTGGCACTTTCGAGTGCGGCTTTACCGCCGCCGAGCAGATCGACGCGGCGCAAGGCGCGCGGCGGCTGCACCGCGAAGATGCCACGCAGTGCGTCGGCGTGCGTCAATACGCTCTCGGTCATCGGATCGTGCAGCTCATGCCAGCATTGTTCCGGCAAGTGATCGACACCATCGAACAGATAAGCGCGGCCACGTTCGATCCGCTGCACGCCGTGCAAGCCGCAAACCTGCGCGATGTCGGTGGCCTTGCTCGACCACGGCGACAAGGTGCCGAGACGCGGCACGACGTAGAGCGTGCCACTGGCGTTTTCGAAAGCGTCCGCGGTATCGCCCAGCAGCGGCCGCAGATCGGCTGCGCTGATGCGGGCATCGGCATTAACCAGAAAGAACTCCTGCACGCGCAGCCGCTCGATCGTCGGCACCAGGCGCTTGATGCGCGCCTGCAACTGGCCGGTTCGAAAATCGGTGCTGCTGTTGCGCGCGGGCAACAGCAGGATGGAACGGTTGGCGTCGGCGTTCGTCGACATATCGATTCAGCTCAGTTGGCGCCAGTCGAGACCGGCATCCTGGTCGGCGCAGACCAGCCAGTCGGGTGTGCAGCCGAGTGCTTCGGCGGCCAGCGCCAGCGCCAATTGCGGGGTGTTGTTGGTAGTGGACAAGTGCGCCAGGGCCAGATGGCGCAGACGCGAACAATCGATGCTGGACAGCAGCCCGGCCGCCTGCACATTGCTGAGATGGCCGCGACTGCCGCCGACGCGACGCTTCAGCGATTCCGGATACGGCCCGTTCTGCAGCATCTCGGCGTCGTGATTGAACTCGATCAGCAGCGCATCGCAGGCCGTCAGCATTTCGCGCATATGCGGCGTCACCGAGCCGGCATCGGACAGCACGCCGACGCGCCGTGCGCCGTCGCTGAACACGTATTGGCAAGGCTCGTGTGCATCGTGCGGCACCGGATAAGGTTGTATCTGCAGATCGTCGATCACAAAACGCTCGTGCGGACTGATGCAGCGCACCAGCTCCAGCGGCGCATCACGCCACGCCGCGAGCGTGCCGCCGGTCAGCCACACCGGAATCTGGTGGCGCCGCGCCAGCCGTGCAACCCCGCCGAGATGATCGTCGTGCTCGTGTGTGACCAGAATTGCGTCGAGGTCGGCGGCGCTCAAGTCCAGTCGCTGCAGGCGCATTTCAGCGTCGCGCAGACCGAAACCACAATCGAGCAGCACCCGTGTGCCGTCGGCTTCGATCACCGCCGAGTTGCCTTTGCTGCCGCTGCCGAGATAGGCGAAGCGCATCATCGGACGGCACTCCGAGCCATCCATGGCGCAACGGTCCGGCCCAGCCCCGCGAGGCCGGTCGCCGTGGGGGTGCTACTTCTTATGCTGGCCTCCGCTCGGGGTGTAGAGCGGGAATGGCGTCACCTTGGACGATTCGCCGCTGACCGCGGTAATGCGCGCCGGACCCGGCTTCGCCACTTCGTCGATGCGGACCACCGCGTGCAGCGGAATATAGGTCCGCACGACGTGCTCGAATTCGGTTTTCAGCTTCTCTTCGGAAGGATCGACCAGCAGCGTGGTCTTTTCGCCGAACACCAGCTTCTCGACTTCGACGAAACCCATGATCGAGCCGTGGCTGACGTTGCGCGCGTAAATTTCGTAGACCTGTCCCTGATTCTGGAACGTCACGCGATAAAGACGCTGGCTGCTCATGCGGTCGGGATGAAGTGGGGACGGCATTATCCCGCGTGACGGGCGGGGCGACAAATAGTCCGCGCGTGATGCCCGATCGGCGGGCTTCGCCCGCGCAGGCGATTTCGTAAAGAAGCGTAAATGCCGCGCACCGCGCGCAACAACCACGCCTGCGGGCGAGTCGGATGGGAGTCAGGTTGTCGCGCGCGGAGTCAGCCCTTGTGGCGGCAATCGGCAACCACCCTCAGGAGCCATTCCATGAAACCCATGCAGTTGATTGCTGGATTAGCGTTTGCAATCGCCGGTGCCACCGCACTGCCGAGCCAGGCCGGCGTCCGCCTCGACATCGACATCGCACCACCGGCACCGCGCGAAGAGGTCGTTCCAGCGGCTCGGCCAGGCTACGTCTGGGCCCCGGGCTACTGGGACTACGACGGCCATCAGCATGTCTGGAGAGGCGGCCAGTGGGTACATGAACGCCATGGCCAGCACTGGGTCGCCGACCGCTGGGACCAGCACGAAGGTCACTACCGTCGCGTACCCGGACATTGGGAACACGGCTGAGTAGCCGCGTAATTCTAAAATGTGAAAGGGCCGCTCAGCGGCCCTTTCTTATTGCCAACCGTCGGTCTCTAGCCAAAACGACCCGTGATGTAATCCTCGGTCTTCGACTGGCGCGGCTTGGTGAAGACCTGTGCGGTCTCGCCGAATTCGATCAGTTCGCCCAGGTACATGAAGGCAGTGAAGTCGGCGACGCGCGCCGCCTGCTGCATGTTGTGGGTGACGATGACGATGGTGTAGTCGCTCTTCAACTGGTAGATCAGTTCTTCGACTTTTGCGGTGGCGATCGGATCGAGCGCCGAAGTCGGCTCGTCGAGCAGGATCACTTCGGGCCGCACGGCGATGGTGCGGGCGATGCACAGACGCTGCTGCTGACCACCGGAAAGACCGAGCCCGCTCTGATTGAGCTTGCCTTTGACTTCGTCCCACAGCGCGGCGCGCTTCAGCGAACTTTCGACGCGATCATCCAGTTCCGACTTCGGCAGACGCTCGTACAGGCGGATGCCGAACGCGATGTTGTCGTAGATCGACATCGGGAACGGCGTCGGTTTCTGGAACACCATGCCGATGCGAGCGCGCAGCAGGTTCAGATCCTGCTTCGGGTCGAGCACATTGCCGCCGTCGAACTTGATCTGGCCTTCGGCGCGCTGCTTCGGATAGAGGTCGTACATGCGGTTGAAGATGCGCAGCAAGGTCGATTTGCCGCAGCCGCTGGGGCCGATCAGCGCCGTCACCTTCTTGTCGTAGATCGGCATGCTGACGTGCTTCAGCGCCATGTAGTCGCCGTAGAAGAAGCAGACATCGTCGACCGAAATACGCTCGGCCA